>JALZJC010000108.1 GCA_030859945.1 Actinomycetota bacterium
GCGCTCGTGGTCGTGCGGGCTGTCAGAGACGGTCACCCATCGAGGTGAATTCGGTTCCACTTACGCCGTTTGTCCTCCTGCACGACCCGCGCCTGCTCCCGTACGAGGGTATCGGCGGGATGGTGCCCGTCTCTCTCTCCTCGATACATGGCTCAGTGTCGGTCCCTCCCGAAGAGTGACAGGCAGAAGGACGGTCGGCGCCGTCGCGCTGAACACGGTGATCGGTCAACGGGCCGGCACCCGGACTCGCATAGCCCGGCCGGCGTGGATCATGAACGCTTCGCCGCGGGGCAGCGCACGTACGTCGTCGGGGTGAACCACGTAGCGATGCTGACGCGCTGGCTGCCCAGCTCGGTATGGCCAAGAGCCAGCGTCTGCTCGGTGCGCTCCATCACCCACCGGGTCCCGGCAAGCGCCGCGGCTTCATCGGGCTGTTTGAGCTGGTGGACGACCACCGTTCCAACCGTTCCAGCGAGACGGTTCCGTGTCGTCTCGTCCGGCCCGAGGCTTGCCCAGGTCTGTCCGATGAGGACGACACCGACGCCGTGTGACCGAACTCGCTCCACCAGGTCGACGGCGGCGCCCGGACGGTCGGACAACTTCGAGAACTCGTCGATGATGACCAACGACTGACGGTCCCTCGCCTTGCGGGCCATGGCCCAGTGGAGCAGGTCCTCCAAGAGGAATGCGCCGACCTCGGCGGCTTGGTTGCGGTTCTCCGGCCGGCCGACAGGAACGTAGGCGGCCGGGACATCTTCGTACGACCAGCTGCCATCCAGGGCTGAGCCCACCGCCCAGGCGATGCCTTCGTAGCGGCTCCTCACGCCGAACAGCTCACGGTCGGGGATCTGGCGGAGTACGTCGGCGAGATCACGATCGTCGCCGGCTGCCCGGACGAGCACTCGGCGGTCCAGGCGGCCGACCAGCTCCCTCAATCCCCCAGGGACCTGATCGCCCACGGCGGCGCGTAGAACGGTGCGGGCGATGCCTTCGTAGTAGGGCTCGGTGAACACCTGGGTGGCCAGGAGCCGGTTGACCACGGCCTCTGCCCCGCCCCGCCAGCCGTCGATGGGCTCGGCGAACCCGTCCTTGGCTTCGACGCCGGCCGCCTTGGCTGCGGCCAGGAAGGCGTCGCAGGTTGCATGGTCGGCCTTGCCGTCGATCCAGTAGACGTCCCAGCCGAGGCGCAGCGTCTCGGCGGCGATGGTGAGCGCGGTGACTGTCTTGCCGCTACCCGTCTCTCCCAGGATCAGCGCCTGGCGCCCCCAGACCTCGAGCGGCGGGGCCACGAAGGTCCGTAGCCGCTGCGTCATAGTCCACCCTCGGATCTGGCCGTCGAGGCGAAGGCCGAGAACGGTTCTGTCCGCAGGGTGCGGCCACTCCACCCTCTCTACTCGTCTCTGGGCCTGGGCCCGTGTTCGTCGCTTCACGCTGACCTCACGGAAGTGGCGGGTGGCCTCGTGCTCGTTGCGGTGGTGGACGAAGACCTGAAGTACGGGCCCGCCGACCACCCCGGCGGTGAGCCCAAGAGGGACGAGGCCGAGCAGGTTGCGCCAGTACATCGGGGCGTCGTTGCGGAAATGGTTCCACACTCCCGCCCACGTGGCCGTGTAGACATCCCAGCCGCCGAGGAGCACGACGAGGGCAGTGGCCACCCCTCCGGCGATGAAGGTTGGCCACCGACGCCAGCCGTACCGGTCGGTGGCGATTGCCAGCGGCACGGCGACGACCAGGGCGGGCAGGCAGCACGGGTATGGCGGGAGATGTTCGCGGGATTGTTGGACTACGACGACGTGGTCGACCTCGGGCGAGTCACAGCGCCCACAATGTTGATCTGGGGCGACGCCGATGACCTGGTCACACGCGAGATGCAGGACCAACTGGTTGAGTGCATGTCGGATGGACGCCTGGTCGTGTATCCCCGCATCGGGCACACCCCCCGGTGGGAGGACGCCGGCCGGTTCACGTCCGACGTCGCCGCCTTCGTCGAGCGATCTACTCTCGCCTGAGTACGTCGACACGCCCTGCTGACGTGGTCGGCGGGCCAGGACGGGCCGTGAGCTCTGGTCCGGTAGCGCCGGCCGCGAAACCCGGGCGTACCATTGGAGCCGATGAAGACGGTCGTCCTCCGGCCCCGGCCAGCAGAGCTCCAGAGGCTTCTCGAGCGTCGGCACGCCCTTGGGATCGACCTCTTCGACGAGATGTGGGAGGGCTCGTACCACGGGGCACCCGCACCCAGTGCAGCGCACGCATTTCTTGACAACGTCCTTGCGGTGCTCCTGCACCCCTCGCTCAAGCCGCGGGGCTAACAGGCACCGGCCCGTTCAATCTGGGTCGTGCTGACGACTACCGGGTGCCCGATCGCGGTTACCACCGCGGCCAGCCAAAGGGAACGTGGGTAGCGACGGCCGCCGTCGTCGCGAGATCATCTCGCCCGACGATGAGACCTACGAGAAGTTCGGCTTCTACGCCGACCACGGGGTCGAGGAGATCATCGTCGCCGACCCTGCCGCTCGATCCGTGACTATCTGGTGAAGGACGTCCGAGTCCGCCCACGAGGAGACCTCGGCGAGCGCCCTGCTCGGGTTCAGCGTCGCCGACCTGGCGTCAGAAATCTCCTGGCCACGTCGAGCAGTAGGTGAAGTCGGCCAGACACTTCTCGTTGGGACGGCTGGCGCTGAAGTCCCGCCCTCAGATCCGGAGGATCCGCCTTCCCTCGGCCGTCGCCTTCAGGCTGCCGTCGGGCTCGACCATCGATCTCACCAGTGCGAGGGCAGTCGGGCCAAGCGGTTCACCTGAGAAGCAGACCAGGTGCCAAGGCCGGTCGATGGGGGTGCCAGGGCACGCCCTCACGGTAACGGACCCCTGGGAGATGCGTTCGGCGGCGGCGTCGAAGGAGATCAACCCCACCCCGAGCCCCATCTCCACGCCTCGCTCGATGGCGGCGTTGGATCCGAGGATCATCGTGGGCGGGTCAATGCCCAGCTCGGCGAGCAGGGCATCGGCTGCGGCGCGCGTCCCGGATCCCGGTTCGCGCAACA
>JALZJC010000119.1 GCA_030859945.1 Actinomycetota bacterium
CTGTCGCCCCGGCGCCTCGACGAGGTGGCTCCGCTCTCGTCCACGGCGGCACGGGTGCTGGAGTGGCGGTTGCGTACCGGCGCCCTGAGCGGGCGGGGCCTGCACCGGGTGCACCGGGTGGCCCGCACCGTGGCCGATCTCGACGGCGCCCCGGGCCTGGTGGGGGAGGACCATGTGTGTGCCGCTCTGGAGCTGCGGGCCGAGCGTGCCGTCCTGGACGTGGCGTGATGCCACCAGGCTGGGCCTACACCGCGGCCCTGGCCGGTCTGGCCTACATGAGCTGGGACCGGCTCACCGCGCTGCTGAGCCACACCAGCCCCGAGCAGGCGTGGGCGCGTGTGTGCGATGGCGGGGCCGGCCCCGCCTGGGCCAGGGCCGCGGCGGCAACGTCGGTGGAGGCGGTAGCCGAGGCCCACGTGCAGGCGGGCGTGAGGGTGAGCTGTCGTGGGGAGCCCGGCTACCCCGCCATGCTGACCGACGACCACGAGGCCCCACCGGTGCTGTTCTCCATCGGTCGCCTCGAGGCCCTGGCCCGCCCCCGGGTGGGGATGGTGGGCACCCGCCGGGCCACCGGTTACGGGCGGGACGTGGCCCGGGAGCTGGGCCGGGACCTGGCCGAGGCGGGCGTGACCGTGGTGTCGGGGCTGGCGGCCGGCATCGACGGGGCCTCCCACCAAGGAGCCCTGGACGGCGCTTCGGCGCCACCCGTCGCCGTCGTCGGCAGCGGGTTGGACGTGACCTACCCGCGGCGCCATGCCGCGCTGTGGCGCCAGGTGGGCGAGGCCGGGGCCGTGCTGTCGGAGGCGCCGCTGGGCGCACGCCCGGAGGCGTGGCGCTTCCCGGCCCGGAACCGGCTCATCGCCGCCCTCTCGCAGGTGCTGGTGGTGGTGGAGTCCCACCGCTCGGGCGGCTCCTTCCACACGGTGCGCGCCGCCGCCGAGCGCGCCGTGCCGGTGATGGCCGTCCCCGGTCCCGTGCGCAGCCCGGCCTCGGCCGGCACCAACCGCCTGCTGGGCGAGGGCTGCGCTCCGGCATGTGACGCCGCCGACGTGTTGGTGGCGCTCTCGCTCGAGACGTCGGGCCCCTCGCCGCCGGCAGACCGGCGGCTGCCACCGGTGGGTGAGGAGGCGGTGGTGCTGGAGGCGGTGGGGTGGGAGGCGACCAGGACCGACCAGGTGCTGACCCGCACCGGTCTGGCGCCGTCACGGGTGATGATGGCGCTCACCCGTCTGGAGGCGGCCGGCTGGGTCCGCCCTGCGGCAGGCCAGGCCGGATGGTGGGAGCGGGCGGCGCGCTGACATCCCGGTCATCGGAGGCGGAGCCGGTCGGACAACCAGCGAGCGTCCTGCACCGCGAAGCCCGAGTCGTCGTTGTTGAAGTAGGCGTACACGTCGCAGCCGTCGTCGAGCCAGGTGCAGAGACGGTGGGCGATCTGTGACAGGCGCTCCTCCCCGTACCTTCCCTGGTAGGGGCGCTCGGTGGCGTCGTCACCGTGGAACCGGAGGTAGGTCCACCCCGTGGTCAGCTTCCACGGGTGGCCGCTCAGCAGGTCGTGGATGCACAGGGCGGCGCCGTGCTTCTCGAGCACGTCGTACACCTCGTCGTGCAGCCAGGAGGCCTCCCGCAGCTCGACGGCCCAGCGCCTCGTCTCGGGCGCCACCGACAAGAACTCGTCGAGGCGCTCGGCGTTGCGCCGCCAGCGGGGCGGGAGTTGCACCAGGGTCGGGCCCGCGGCGGCACCCAGGCGCTCGACGCGGTCGAGGTGGTTCGGCAACCAGGACGGCGCGTCCCGAAGCTTCATGCGATGCGATCCGAAGGAACCGAGCTTCATGGCGTAGGTGAAACCCTGGGGCGCTCGGGCAGCCCAGCTCTTGACCGCCGCCTCCGTGGGAAGCCGGTAGAAGCTGTTGTTCACCTCGACGGTGTCGAACATGGTGGCGTAGTGCTCGAACCACCGCCGCTGGGGGAGCGACTCCGGGTACACCGGGCCCCGCCAGTGCTTGTAGCTCCACCCCGAGCAGCCCACGCGGGCGACACCCCTCGACTGCTGACCGCCGGTCACTCCTGTCCATGATGCCCGGGTCTCTAGGATCGCCACCGAGCCGATGCCACATTCCGCAACGCCGTTTGCCCGAACCTGCGTCCTCGCCTTTGCCGTCCTGGCGGCCTCGGTCGCCGGCTGCTCGAGCGGTGACGGCGGTGACAGTGGTGGCAAGGCCGCGGCTCCCAGAGTCCAGACAGCCCTTCCCCCACCGAGCGTGTACGTCGCCGTCGGGGCCAGTGAGACCGCGGGCGTGGGGGCCGACCTCCCCGAACAGGCCTGGCCCGAGGTGCTGCTGCGCACCCGCCTGCCCGAGGGCACGGCCTTCACCAACGTGGGCATCCCCGGGGCCACGGTGTCCCAGGCCCTCCAACAGGAGCTTCCCCGGGCCCTGTCCGTGGGACCGACCCTGGTCACGGTATGGCTCAACGTCAACGACCTGATCGCCGGTGTGCCCGCCCAGACCTATGAGACCCAGCTGCGTCAACTCGTGCGCGCCGTGCGCCGGGAGGGGGCCACCAAAGTGCTGGTGGCCAACACCCCTCCGCTGCACATCCTGCCCTCCTACGTCAGTTGCCGCCGCCAGCCCGCGGGCGGGTGTGGGCTGGCCACGTTGCTGCCTCCCGAGGCCGTGGCGGCGGCGGTCGACTCCTACAACGCGGCCATCCGGAGGGTCACCGCCGCCGAGGGCGCCATCCTGGTCGACCTCCACGGCGCATCCCTCCGATCGCAGGCGGCCGGGGAGTGGGACGCTCTGGTTGGCCGTGACGGCTTCCACCCGAGCACCCTCGGACACCGGGCCGTGGCCGACTCCTTCGGCTCGGCCCTCTGACCCGGGCAGCGGAGAATCAGTCGAGCACGCTCACGATGTTCGAGAAGTCATCGGTCCAGACGCCGAGCTGGGCGGACGGGGGCAGGGCCTCCCACCGGGGGTCCTCCCGGAGCCGGCCCAGGTCCGCCGGGCGCCGGGCCGCCACCACCCACACCGAGGCGCTCCTCCCGGCCCGGCGCTCGGCTTCGGGAACGTCGAGGTCCCGCCGGACCAACGCCTGGAGGCCGGCGTCCCTGGCCAGGCCCCCCAGCACGGGGCGAAGGTCGAGGTAACGGTTGGTGATGTGCACGGCCAGCACCCCGTCGTCGGTCAGCTTGTCGAGGTAGAGCGCCATCGCCTCCCTGGTGAGGAGGTGAACGGGGATGGCGTCGGAGTTGAAGGCGTCCACCACCAGCACCTCGAAATGACGGTCGCGGGCTCGCGTCAGGGAGAGGCGGGCGTCACCCAGGACGACGTCGATGGTGGGCGGGCAGTCCCGCAGGAAGGTGAACAGTCGCGGGTCTCGAGCCACTCGGACCACGGTGGGGTCGATCTCGTAGAACGTCCATTCCTGGCCCCGTTCCCCGTGGCAGGCCATGGAGCCGGTGCCGAGGCCCACCACGGCCACCCGCGACCGGCCGTCGCCGGCGGGGAGCTCGTTCAGGGCCTGACCGATGGGACCGGCGCGGGAGAAGTAGGTGAGGGGCTCGCCTCGTCGGCCCGGATCCGTGCTCTGGGCGCCGTGGGTGGTGTTGCCGTGCACGAGGCGGTGCAGCCGGGCGCCGCGGTCGTCCTCCACCTGCACCACCCCGAAGAAGGTCCGCTCCCGGAACAGCGTGGTCGGCCGGCGCCCGACCGGGAGGGAGGCCACGAACACCAGACCCGCCACACCGAGGCCCAGGCGCAGCCGGCGCCCGGCGAACGAGAGACAGGCCAGGAGGGCCAGGGCGAACACGGCCGTTCGTGCCGCCACGTCGCTCACGCCCGCAGCTCGTCCAACCCACAGGGCGGCGATGGTCAGGCACCCGAGGAAGAGGGGGAGGGCGACGTCGAGGTCGCGGGCCCGCCCCTCCCCCTTCTCCTCTTCGGGCGCCGGGCGCAGGAGGCAGGCAAGGACGAGCGCCAAGGGGTACTCGGCCACGCTGTCGAACACCAGCGGCGCCACCACGGCGTTGAAGAGGCCACCGAGGACACCGCCCACGGCCACCCAGAGGTAGAACTCGGTGAGATGACGTGCAGGGGGCCGGTCCCTCGCCAACTGGCCATGGCACACCAGGCCGGACAGGAGGAGGACCACGAGGTTCATCGCCAGCAGCAGGCCCACGGGCTCGGTGACCCCCACTATCACGAGGAAGACCAGCTCGAGCAGCAGCAGGGGCTGGAGCACGGAGACCAGACCGAACCATGGCAGCGGGCTCGGTGAGAAGGCGATGACGAAGGTGAGCAGGTACAGCGCCAAGGGCAGCACCCAGAGGAGGGGCACGGCGGCGATGTCGGTGGTGATGTAGGTGGTCACGCCGAGCATCAGGCTCGAGGGGAGGAAGGCCCATGCCACCCAGTGGAGGCGGCGCTTTCGGCTGGGGCGCCCGGCCCGCCTCCCGTCGGCTGCCTCGGCCTCCTCGCCGAGAGGTAGCTGGTCAGGACCGGAGCCGGGTGAGCGCCAGAGGGCCACGGCGCACACGAGGACCAGGACGACCAGGACCGCGTAACCGCCGGCCCACACCCGGCCCTGAAGGGCCAGCGGCAGGTGCGGCTCCACGAGGGCGGGGTAGCTGAGCAGGGCCAGCACGCTGCCGAGGTTGCTGGCCCGGTACAGGAAGTAGGGGTCCCGGGCGTGGGCGTGGGAGGTGCCGGCGAACCATCGTTGCAGCAGCGGGGCGGTGGTGGAGACGGCGAGGAAGGGCAGGCCCACCGCCACCACCAGTACCCCGAGCAGCCACCACAGCGGACGCTCGGCCGGCTGGCCCCAGCCACGGGGGACGGAGATGGGCAGGCTGAGCAGGGGCACCAGGAGCAGGACCACGTGGACCCCGGCCTGGCGGCGGGCTCCCAGCCGCCGGGTGGACCAGTGGGCGTAGGCGTAGCCACCCAGCAGTGCGGCCTGGAAGAACAGCATGCAGGTGATCCATGTCGCCGGCGTGCCGCCCAGGGTGGGGAGCACCATCTTGGCGAACATGGGCTGCACGGCGAAGAGCAGAGCCGAGCCCACGAACAGCGTGGTCCCGAAGAGGAGCGGCAGGACGCGCTGCGACGGGCCGGGGCGGGGGGCCGTCACTGGGCAGGGGTCACGAGACGCTGGTCAGGGGGATGGGCATGGCCTGGGGACGGCGAGCTTTGGCGACTTCGGGAGCCCACGTGCTAGAGCACACGCCATGACTCCTCCGGCGGTGATCTTCGACGTCGACGGTACTCTCGTCGACACCAACTACCTCCATACCGTGGCCTGGGCCAGGGGTTTCCGAGAGGCGGGGGAGACGGTCTCCATGTCCGCCATCCACCGCCTGATCGGCATGGGAGGCGACCAGCTCGTGGAGGAGCTGCTGGGTCACGAGAGCGACGAGGCGTCCGACGGCCACAGCGAGCACTTCAAGCAGATGATGGAGGAGATCAAGGCCTTCCCGTCCGGCGCCGAGCTGATCGACGAGGTGCACAAGCGGGGGGCCCGGGTGGTGCTGGCCTCGTCGGCCAGCGAGAACGAGCTCGACGCCATGCTGGAGGCCGTGGACCCCGCCGACGGCTCGATCGACCACGTCGTGAAGAAGGACGACGTGGAGGCCAGCAAGCCGGCGCCAGACATCTTCCAGGTCGCCCTCGCCGACGCCGGCTTGGAGCCCGCGTCCAGCATCGTGGTGGGCGACACCGTCTGGGACATCGAGGCCGCCAAGAAGTGCGACCTGCGCTTCGTGGCCGTGCTCACCGGCGGCATCAGCCGCCAGGAGCTCGAGGAGGCCGGGGCCATCGCCGTCTACGAAGACGTCGACCACCTGTTCCGCGAGCTCGACGACAGCCCGATCGCTAAGTTGATCGCCGACGCCAAGTGAGAGACGAGGTGGGCGATGAGCGACGCGGACTACGACGTAGAGGGCCTGGCCCTGCATCTGTTGCGGAGCACCCAGGCCGCGGCCCTGGCCTGCCAGGACTGGGTGGGGAAGGGCGACAGCAAGGGCGCTGACGACGCGGCCGTGAAGGCCCTGCGTGAGGTGCTGAGCGAGGTCCCAGGCAGAGGCACGGTGGTCATCGGCGAGGGCGAGAAGGACGATGCGCCCATGCTCTTCCAGGGCGAGGAGGTGGGCGACGGCACCGGTGGCGCCTTCGAGATCGCCGTCGACCCGCTGGAGGGCACCAGTTACTGCGCCGAGGGCATGGAGGGGGCCATCGCCGTGATCGCCGCCGGCCCGCCGGGTTCCCTGTGGGCCACCTCGAGCTACTACCTCGACAAGCTGGTGGTGGGCAGCGGGGCCAAGGGCTGCATCGACCTGGAGGCCTCCACCCAGGACAACCTCGAGAAGGTGGCCGACGGTCTGGGCAAGAAGGTCGAGGAGCTGACGGTGGTCATCCTCGACAAGCCCCGGCACGAGGAGCTGATCGCCGAGGTGCGCCGGGCCGGCGCCCATGTCGTCGCCATGCCCGACGGCGACGTCATGGGATCGCTGCGGGCGCTGGTGCCCGGCGGGGGGGCCGACCTGTCCATGGGCGTGGGCGGGTCCCCCGAAGGCGTGATCACCGCCTGTGCGGCGCGCCTCCTGGGCGGTGACATGCAGGCCCGGCTGGCTCCTCAGAAGGACGACGAGAAGGAACAGCTCGAGGACGAGGACGCCGACCTCGACCGGGTGCGCACGCTCGAGGACCTGGTAGGGAGCCCGGATTGTGTCTTCGTGGCCAGCGCGGTCACCGACACGCCCATGCTCCCCGCCCCGGAGCTGACCCCTTCGGGGTGGCGGGTCCGCTCCCTCGTGGTCACGCCCAGGCACTCACCCCTTTTCGTGGAGAGCCTCCTGCCCCGGGCGTCGTAGCGCTCGGCAACCGCCACTGCCGCGCTCAGGGCCGGTTGGACGAGCGTCTACACTCGATCAGGTGGCGGCTTCTACCCGGCTCCAGGCGGGCGTGGACAACGACGATCAGCAGCGTCTGGAGGACCAGAGAGCCATCAGCCGGCTCTGGGAGGAGTACAAGGGCTCCGGATCCCGAACTGCCCGCGACGGCCTCATCGTCAACTACTCGCCGCTGGTCAAGTACGTGGCGGGTCGAGTCTCGGTGGGACTGCCGCAGAACATCGACCAGGCCGACCTGGTGAGCTACGGGATCTTCGGGCTCATCGACGCCATCGACAAGTTCGACCTGGCCAGGAACATCAAGTTCGAGACCTACGCCATCGCCCGCATCAAGGGCGCCATCATCGACGAGCTGCGCTCAATCGACTGGGTGCCCCGGTCGGTCCGGACCAAGGCCAGGTCGGTGGAGAAGGCCTACGCCAAGCTCGAGGCCTCCCTGTTGCGCACCCCGACCGACGGCGAGGTGGCCGGGGAGATGGGCATCAGCGAGAGCGAGTTGCAGCGGGTGTTCCAGCAGGTGTCCTTCGTCGGCCTCGTCGCCCTCGACGAGATGCTGTGGGCGGGCGGAGAGCGAGGGGAATCCACCACCCTCGGTGACACCATCGCCGACAAGAGCGACGGCCCCATGCAGGCCTTCGAGGTCGAGGAGACCAAGGAGGTGCTGGCCGAAGCCATCAACCGGCTGGCTGACCGGGAGAAGATCGTTCTCACCCTCTACTACTACGAGGGCCTCACCCTGGCGGAGATCGGCGACGTGCTCGGAGTCACCGAGAGCCGGGTCTGCCAGATCCACAGCAAGGCGGTGCTCCAGCTCCGGTCCCGCCTGGCCAGGACCTGAGCCGCCCGCTACCGTCGGGCCCCGCCTCTTCCCCCGAGGGAACGTCGTCGTTCCCCAAGTGGTCAACCCTCGGGAGGAGTCATGCGTTCACTCCTGGTCGCGGCCCTGGTCTCGGCGGCCGCTGTCGTTCCTTCCGCTCTCGTTCGGTCCGGGCTTGTTGCCTCCGGGGTGCCACCTTCGGGCCGGCCGGTGCCGGTGGCCGTGCCTCACCAGCCACCGGTCGACGGGACCGTGGTGGACCTGTTCCGCCCGCCGGCGTCGCCCTTCGGGCCCGGCAACCGGGGGATCGACTACGCCACGCTCCCGGGGACGGTGGTGAGGGCCTCGGCCGATGGCGAGGTCGTCTTCGCCGGTCCCGTGGGCGGTCGGCTCCACGTCGTGGTCCGCCATGCCGACGGGCTCCGCACCAGCTACTCGTTCCTCGCCGCCATCAGCGTGAGCCGTGGTGATCGGGTGACGGCTGGCCAGGAGGTGGGAAGGGCGGGTTCGACCGTGCATTTCGGCGCCCGCCGGGGTGACGCATACATCGACCCCCTCACCCTCTTCCACCCTCCGGGCCAGGCCCGGGTGCACCTGGTGCCCGACGAGCCCGGGGACCGGGTCGAGCCTCCGGCCACACCGGGGGCACGGACACCGCTCGACAGTGCCGCCCTGCGATGGGCCCGCCGGCCCGAGGGACCACCGGTCCCCGAGCGGTAGGGTCCACTCCAGATGGGCGAGCGCCAGGAACGACGCCGGCTCTACGTCGACGGAGCGTGGACGCCGTCCGCGGGCACCGGTTCGATCCCCGTCGTCGATGCCACCACCGAAGAGGTCCTCGACCGCGTTCCCGAGGGTACGGCCGACGACGTGGCGCGGGCCGTGGCCGCGGCCAGGGGCGCCCTGCCGGCATGGAGCGCCATGCCGGTCGAGGACCGGGCCAAGGCCCTGGAGCGGGTGGGCGAAGGGCTGCAGGCCCGCGTCGGCGAGCTGGCCGCCCTGGTGGCGCGGGAGGTGGGCACACCCCTCAACCTGTCGTCCCTGGTCCACGTGGGCCTGCCCGTCTTCACCCTCGGCTCCACGGCGGAGATCGCCCGCACCTTTGCCTTCGAGGAGACCGTCGGCACCTCGCTCGTGGTCCGCGAGCCGGTGGGCGTGGTGGGTTGCATCGTCCCGTGGAACTACCCCCTGCACCTGGCGGTGGCCAAGGTGGCGCCGGCTCTGGCCGCCGGCTGCACCGTGGTGCTCAAGCCCAGCGAGGTCGCGCCCCTGAGCCTGCTTGCACTGGCTGAGGTCATCCACGCCCTTCCTCTCCCGGCCGGCGTGTTCAACCTGGTCACGGGAACGGGGCCGGTGGTAGGGGAAGCGCTCGTGGCCCACCCCGACGTGGACATGATCTCCTTCACGGGCTCCACCGTCGCCGGTAGGCGGGTGAGCGAGGTGGCGGCCCGCTCGGTGAAGCGGGTGGCGCTCGAGCTCGGAGGCAAGTCGCCCACTGTGATCCTCGATGACGCCGACCTGCGCCGCGCCGTCATGGCCGGCGTGACCTCGGCCTTCCTGAACTCGGGCCAGACCTGCCTGGCCCAGAGCCGCATGCTCGTTCCCCGCTCGAAGCTCCGCCACGTGGAGACCCTTGCCGTGGCTGCGGCCGGGTCCTTCACGCCCGGCGACCCCCTGGCTGAGGGTACGCGGCTCGGCCCCCTGGCCTCGGGGTCCCAGCGCCGCCGGGTGCGGGACTACATCCGCAAGGGCGAGGCAGAGGGCGCCACCCTCCTCACCGGCGGGACCGAGCCCCCCGAGGGTCTGGCCCGCGGCTTCTTCGTGCGTCCGACGGTGTTCTCGGACGTGCGCTCCCACATGGCCATCGCCCAGGAGGAGATCTTCGGGCCCGTGCTGTCGATCCTGGCCTACGAGAGCGAGGAAGAAGCGGTGGAGATCGCCAACGACACCATTTTCGGGCTGTCCGGGGCGGTGTGGTCCGCCGATCCGGAGCGCGCCGAGAGGGTCGCCCGCCGGCTCCGGGCCGGGCAGGTGGAGGTAAACGGCGGTGCCTTCAACCCGCTGGCCCCCTTCGGGGGCTACAAGCAGTCCGGCAACGGCCGGGAGCTCGGGAGGTTCGGGCTGGAGGAGTTTCTCGAGATGAAGTCGCTCCAACTCTGAGCCCGGTATAGCCTACGGGCCCGTGCGTCGAGCCGTGGCGGCCCTCGCAGCCCTCTTCCTGAGCCTTTCCTTGGCTGCGCCCGTGGGCGCGGCGGAGGGCGCGCCTGCCTCCAAGGACGTGGAGGCAGCCCAGGAGGCAGCCCAGGAGAAGGCCAACAAGGCGGCCCAGAGGCTTGCCGAAGGCCAGAGCGCGCTGGCCGGCGTCGAGGAAGAGGTGGGGACGCTCAACGGGCGCATCTCGGCCACCCGTTCCCGCCTGGCCGAGCTGCGAGGAGAGGTCCGGGACATGAGCGTTCGCCAGTACGTGGAAGGGGGGGATCCCACGGTGTGGATCGTCCAGTCCGACCTTGGCCAGACCGCCCGGAGCAGAGCGCTGCTCCGCCACGTCACCATGGGCCGTGCTGACGCCCTCGACGAGTACCGGGCGGTCAGCGCCGACCTGGAGGACAGCCAGGCCGCCCTCGAGAAGCGGTTGGGCGAGCAGCGCAAGGCCGTCGAGGCCCTTCGCGAGGACGAGGCCAGCGTCGCCGCCGAGCTCGACCAGCTGGCCGCCGCGCAGCAGGCCCATGAAGCCACGCTGGCCAGGCAACAGGCCGACGCCGACCGGGCCGAGGCCGACCTTGCCAGGGCCGCCGCCCCACCGGTCGCGGTCGGGCCGGTGCAGGTGCGCCCGCCCCCGGGTCCGGTCGCGGTGAGGGGCCCCCGCCCCGGTCCCTCGCTCGGCGGGCCGGTGGTGATCGGTTCCGGAGCGTGGGTCTGCCCTGTCCAGGGTCCACGGGCGTTCACCAACGACTGGGGGCAGCCACGTTCGGGGGGGCGTAGGCACCAGGGCACCGACATCCTGTCCCCGCGGGGCACCCCGATCGTGGCCAACGTTTCGGGCACCGTGAGCCCCCACAGCTCCAGTCTGGGTGGCATCTCCTACTACCTGCGAGGCGACGACGGCAACACGTACTTCGGGACGCACCTCGACAGCCTCAGCGGGGTCAGCGGTCGCGTGTCGGCCGGGACCGTCATCGGGCGCAACGGCAACAGCGGCAACGCCCGGGGCGGTCCCACGCACCTCCACTTCGAGATTCACCCTGGCGGTGGCGGCGCCGTGAACCCCTACCCAACCGTCGCCCGCTACTGCTGAGCTTCCCCTCCAGAGCCGAGGTTCCTCGGCGCCTGGGACCCGTTCCGGCGGACTTGCTCCCTCTGCGCCCGGCGTGGCAGTAAGGGGTGGTCGATGCCGTCGCTGCCCCTTCTTCTTGCTGACCCGCCGGTCACGTCGCTCGACCAGTACCTGGACCTGGGTGGCGGCGAGGGGCTGAACCGAGCCCGCCAGCTCGGGCCCGACGGGGCCATCGACGAGATCGCCGCCTCGGGCCTGCGGGGTCGGGGCGGGGCCGGCTTCCCCACCGGCACCAAGTGGGCGGCAACGCGGGCCGTCAACGGTCGCCGTTACGCCGTTTGCAACGCCGCCGAGGGTGAGCCGGCCACGTTCAAGGACCGGGCCCTCATGCGCTCCAACCCCTATCTGTGCGTGGAGGGACTCGCCATCGCCGCCCTCTGCATGAGTGCTCCTGACGCCTACATGGCCACCAAGGCCAGGTTCGAAGCCGAGCGATCGGCGCTCGAGGTCGCCATCCAGGAGATGGACGGGGCGGGGCTTCTCGAGGACGTGACCATCATCCTCGTGGCCGGGCCGGACGAGTACCTGTTCGGAGAGGAAAAGGCTCTCCTCGAGGTCATCGAGGGCCATGACCCCATGCCCAGACTGCTACCGCCGTTCCAGCACGGTCTGTTCGCCACCGGCCCGCAGATGGGGTGGGAGGCCCATGCTCCCGAGCCGGGTCGCCCGGCGTCCCCCGACTCCAACCCCACCCTCGTGAACAACCTCGAGACGCTGGCCAACGTTCCTCATGTCCTGAGCCGGGGAGCGGAATGGTTCCGTCGCATCGGTACCGAGGAGTCACCCGGCACCATCGTGTGCACCGTGGTGGGCGACGTCTCCCATGCCGGCGTCCACGAGATGGAGATGGGCTCACCGCTGTCGGAGCTGCTGGAGATGGCCGGCGGGCCCAGGCCCGGACGGCAGTTCAAGGCCGCCTTCTCGGGCGTGGCCAACCCTGTGATCCACGCCCTCGACTTCGACACTCCCCTGTCCTACGAGGCCATGCGGACGATCGGCAGCGGTCTGGGAGCGGGGGGCTTCGCTGTCTACGACGACACCGCGTGCATGGTGAAGGTGGCGCAAGAGCTCTCGCGCTTCCTCGCCGTCGAGTCGTGCGGGCAGTGCCCACCGTGCAAGAGGGGCTCTGCCGAGATCACCGAGACCCTGGCGAGGATCGAAGCCGGGAAGGCCACGGAGACCGACGTCGCCGCCCTAGGCCGGCTCCTGCGGACGGTCACCGACTCCAACCGCTGCTACCTGGGCACGGAGGAGCAGCTGGTCGTGTCCAGCGTGCTGCAGGTCTACCCGGAGGAGGTGGGCGCCCACCTGGACGGATGGTGCCCGTTTCCCGCCCGACACCTTCCCGTTCCCAAGCTCGACGACATCGTCGACGGGGTCGCCGTCTACGACGAGCGCCACGCACGGAAGCGTCCCGACTGGACCTACGCGGAGTCCTGAGCAGGGGTCGCTACCCTGGTGGTGTGCACGGTTCTCCGCTCGGCGCCACCATCATGGGGTGCGGCGATCTCGGGGGCGCCACTCCGAGGGCTCGCTTCTACCGGTTGGTTGAGAATTAGCGACCACGCCACCGATCCGGCCCTGAGCGACGAGGCCCTCGGCGATGGGGACCCGAGTGGGGAGGCCCTCCGAGGGGAGGCCCTGAGCGGGGAGGCTGGTGCCCGGGCCCTGGCCGCCCTGGCCCGCACCCTCACCGACTCGGCTCGGGCTGCCGGAGGTGCGGCCCTCGCCAGCGGACGGTGGCTCGCCGAGTGGCTGGTGGACAACGCCCCCCGCATCCCCGTCCGGGACCGGGCCACCCTCGAGGCCCACTTCGGCACGCAGGGCCCGGAACTGGCCGCTGAGGTCATCCGAGGCGCCAGCCGGTCATCAGCGGCCGTTGGGGCGACGGCCGGCATGCTGGTGGGGGCTCAGGAGCTCGCCCCGCCGGCGTGGCTCGCCATCCCCATGGAACTGGTGGCCGAGACGGTGGCGGCGGCGGTCATCGAGCTGAAGATGGTGGCCGAGCTGCACGAGGTCTACGGGCGCCCGATGCCGCCCTCGCCCACCGAGCGCAGCCTGGCCCTGGTACGGGCGTGGGCCGAGCGGCGGGGCGTGACACCCGCCATGTTCGCCCGCCGCGGAGGTGTGGCCGACGCCCTCGGGCGCAGGGCCCGTAACGAGGCCATTCGGCTCGTGCGCCGGCGGCTGGCCGGACGCCTGGGTCGCAACCTCAGCAGCCTTGCGCCCCTGCTGGCGGGAGCGCTTGCCGGCGCCGAGGTCAACCGTCGGGCCACCAGGTCGTTGGGCATGGCCCTGGCCCGCGACCTGGCCGGAGAGAGGTGAGCTGCGGTCCTGATGGGCGGCCGCTCCAGCCGGGCGAATAGCCTCCCCGGGCAGGTGCAAGAGCGGAGGTCCCAGGTGGAGACGAGAGCGTGCAGCTGAACGTGGGTGTCCTAGGGGGCACGGGGCCGGCGGGAAAGGGCCTGGCCGCCCGCCTGGCGTCGGTTGGCGTGGGCGTCGTGATCGGCTCCCGGTCGCAGGAGCGGGCCGAGACGGCATGCCGGTCCATCCAGGAACGCTGGCCCGCTCGCCGGCTGTCCGTGGCTCCCGGGGACAACGCGGCCGCGGCCGAAGCGGACATCGTGGTCGTGGCCACACCCTGGGAGGCGTCAGCGGCCACGGCCGCCTCGGTGGCCAAGCAGCTCGACGCCAAGGTCGTCGTCTCCATGGCCAACGCCATCACCCGCATGGGCCACGAGTTCGAGCCGCTCGTACCCCCGAGGGGTTCGGTGGCCGCCCATGTCCAGAGCGCCGTCCCCGGCGCCCTGGTGGCGGCCGCCCTCCACCATCTGCCGGCCCGGTCGCTGGCCGACCTGGACACGCCGGTGGAGAGCGACGTTCTCATCTGCTCGGACCATCCGTCCGCCTACGAGGTGACCGCCGAGCTGGTCGACCTCATCCCCCGCCTGCGGCCCCTGAACGCCGGCTCCCTGTCGAACGCAGCACCCATCGAAGCCATCACCGCCGTCCTCCTCCAGCTCAACACCCGTTACCACACCAAGACGGCGGTGCGGTTCACCGGTATCGACCTCTGAGGTGAGCCCATGAGGCTGTACCACACCGCCCAGCGGAAGGTGGTGCCGTTCGAGCCGGGTCCCGTGGTCACCATGTACACCTGCGGCATCACACCCGACGACGGCCCGCACCTCGGCCACGCCGCCACGTATCTGACCTACGACCTGCTCCAGCGTCGCCTGCGCGACCTCGGCCACGAGACCAGGTGCGTGCGCAACATCACCGATGTCGACGACGACATCCTCCGCCGGGCCCGCCAGCTGGGCGTCCACTACCTGGACCTGGCCGCGGAGCAACTGGCCCGCTTCGACGCCAACATGGAGGCCCTGGGCCTGCTCCCTGCGTTCCACGAGCCCAGGGCCACGTCGGCCATCTCCGACATCCTGGGGTTCATCGGCATGGTCCTCGACGCCGGCCACGCCTACCAGGCCGGGGGGGGCGTGTACTTCCGGGTCAGCTCCTTCCCCCGCTTCGGTGAGGTGAGCCACTACTCCCGCGCCGAGATGCTGGAGCTGGCTCGCGAGCGGGGTGGCAACCCCGACGACCCCAACAAGGTCGACCCGCTCGACTTCGTGCTCTGGCAACCTTCGGCGCCCGACGAGCCCTCATGGGACTCGCGCTGGGGCCCGGGGCGGCCCGGGTGGCACATCGAGTGCTCGGCGCTGGCGTTGCGCGAGCTCGGCACGACCATCGATCTGCACGGAGGGGGCAGCGACCTCATCTACCCCCATCACGAGTGCGAGGCGGCGCAGTCCGAGGCAGCCACGGGACAGCCCTTCGTTCGCCACTGGGTGCACGTGGGCATGGTGCGGCTGGGCGGGCAGAAGATGTCCAAGTCGCTGGGGAACCTGGTGGTCGTCGACCACCTGCTCAAGGAGTGGGAGCCGGCCGTCGTGCGTCTGGCCGTCATCGCCCATCACTATCGCCGGTCCTGGGAGTGGGACGACCACCTCCTGCGTGCCGCCCACGATCGGCTCGAGCGGTGGCGGGACGCCGGCGCCGGCGCCGGCATCGACACCGGCGATGACACCGGCGACGACGCCGGCGACGACGGTGTGCTGAGCGCGGTGCGAGCGGCCCTGGACGACGATCTGGACACGCCCGAGGCCCTCTCCGCCGTCGACCGGGCGGCCGCAACGGGGCGAGTCGTCTCCGCCGCCGCCGCCCTGCTCGGGGTGGCCTGAGCACCCGCCCGTGGCCTCGCCTCCACCGAGGACGGCGGCCCAAGACCCTAGGTGGGGACGCGACGCAGTGAGCGCACCAGCTGGTGGTCGGAGGTGAACAGGCGCCGTACGGACAGCTCCCCGGCGACGAGCGAGGCAAAGGCGTTGCCGCCGAGGAGCATGTACATGACCACGAGCTGGAGCCGGATGGCGGCGCCCGGCGACGCCCCGGCCAGGATCATGCCCGTCATGGCGCCGGGGAGGGAGACCAGCCCCGCCACCTTGGTGTTGTCCACGATCGGCAGCATGCCGCTGCGCAGCGCGGCGCGATGCCACGGGAGGGAGGCCTGGTGGGCGGTCTGGCCCAGGCTGAGCCGGGCCTCGACCTCGCGCCGGTTGGCGGCCAGGTCGTCCCGGACGCGGGTCATCACCAACGCGGCGCTGTTCATGGCCTGAGCGATCACCATGGAGCCGAGGGGCACCACGGCCCGGGCGTAGAGGGGGACGATCCCGAGCCCGCCCAGGACGCCGAGGGTCCCAGCCGATGCCGCCACCAGCGACGCGGCGCCGATGACACCGGCTCCGGGCACGCGCCGTGCCCGGCCCCTGATCGTCAGGGTGGCAGTACCCACCATCACCGCCAGGACCACCAGAGCGAGAGCCCCATGGCCGTCGAACACGAAGGTGAGGACGTAGCCGACGGCCAGGAGCTGAACGAATGAGCGCACGGTGGCCACGCCCATGTCGCCCTCGAGGTGGAGCCCTCGCAGGCGGGAGACGGCCGCCCCTACACCCACCAGGAGCACTGCGAGCAGCACCTCCTGGAAGCCGACGGCCCCGCTCAGGGCGGGGACCTCACGCACGGCTGGGCACCGGGACCACGTGGTCGGCCAACTCGGTGGCCTGCCGGGCCTCGTGGGTGACCATGACCACGGTGAGCCCCTCGTCCGCCAGCGAGCGGATCAGGGCCTCGATGCCGGTCTTGGACGCCTGGTCCAGAGCCGACGTGGGCTCGTCGAGGGCCAGGACGTCGGGACCCATGGCCAGCGCACGGGCCAGGCACAGCCGTTGGGCCTCACCCACCGACAGCCGGTCCGCCTCCCGGCCGGAGACGCTGGCCGGCAGTCCCACGCGGGCCAGCGGCGCCCCGTCACCGTCCAGGTTGTCGGCCACCGTGCCCGGGAAGGTGACGGGGACCTGCCCCACGTACTGCACCCGTCGACGCAGCTCGAGGACGTCGTAGCTCCGCACGTCGGTGCCGTCGAAGAGCACGGCCCCCTCGTCGGGGTCCTCCAGGCGGTTGAGGAGGCGCAGAAGGGTGGTCTTCCCCGCCCCCGAGGGCCCGACGATGGCGGTGAGCCCGTCGGACGGGATGCGGGCCGAGAACCCGGACACGATGGGACCCTCGTCACCGTCGACTCCCACGTGGCAGTACTCGAAGCGATCACCCACGCTCTCGATCATCGCGCCGGGGGAGACAGACCCGTGAGACGCCGCAACTATCCTCGCCGAGATGGCCTCCTCCAAGGTCAGCGTCCTCCTCCCCGACGGGTCCACCCGTGTCCTCGACGACGGCGCCACAGGCGCCGAGCTGGCCGCGACCATCGGGCCCCGCCTGGCCAGGGCGGCGGTGGTGGCGCGGGTCGACGGAGCGCTCGTGGACCTCGACGTACCCCTGCCCGACGGCGCCGAGGTGGCCATCGTCACCGAGGCTTCGCCCGAGGGCCGAGAGGTGCTGCGCCACTCCACTGCCCACGTGATGGCCCAAGCCGTGCTCCAGCTGTGGCCCGGGGCCAGGTTCGCCATCGGTCCACCCATCGAGGACGGCTTCTACTACGACTTCGAGCTCCCCGGCGGTGCCCACTTCACCGAAGGGGATCTCGAGCGCATCGAGGATCGCATGCGCAAGATCGTGAGCGAGGACCAGCCCTTCCTGCGCGAGGAGATGACGAGGGAGGAGGGCCTCACCCTGTTCTCCGAGCAGCCCTACAAGGTGGAGATCATCCAGGGCACCGATGCTTCGGAGGGAGCCGGTGCCGCCGCCATCAGCGCGTACCGCAACACCGCCGAGTTCGTCGACCTGTGCCGTGGCCCCCACGTGCCGTCCACCCGGCGGCTGGGCTGGTTCAAGCTCATGCGGGTGGCCGGTGCCTACTGGCGCGGCGACGAGCGCAACCCCCAGCTCCAGCGCGTGTACGGCACGGCGTGGGAGTCCGACAAGGCCCTCCAGGAGCACCTGCGCCGGCTGGAGGAGGCCGAGAGACGGGATCACCGCAAGCTCGGGTTGGAGCTGGACCTCTTCCACTTCCCCCCGGAGGTCGGCGGTGGTCTTCCCGTCTTCCACCCCAAGGGGGGGATGATCCGGATGCTCATGGAGGACTACTCGCGCGCCGAGCACGAGGCGGGGGGATACCAGTTCGTGACCACGCCCCACCTGGCCAAGGCCGATCTCTTCGAGACCTCGGGCCACCTCCACTGGTACGCCGAGGGCATGTACCCACCCATGGAGATGGAAGGAGCGACGTACTACCCCAAGCCCATGAACTGCCCCATGCACATGCTCATCTACAAGTCGCAGCAGCGCTCCTACCGAGAGCTGCCGCTGCGCCTCTTCGAGCTGGGCACCGTGTACCGCTTCGAGCGCTCGGGCGTCCTTCACGGCCTCATGCGGGCTCGTGGCTTCACCCAGGACGACTCGCACATCTTCTGCGCCCCCCAACAGCTGGCGCCCGAGCTGGCCAGCCTGCTGGCCTTCGTCCTGCGCCTGCTGCGGACGTTCGGTTTCGAGGACTTCGAGGCCGAGCTGGCCACCCGGCCCGACAAGTTCGTGGGCCAGCCCGAGGACTGGGACCAGGCGACCGACGCCCTCCGCGCCGCGCTGGAGGGGGCCGGCGTGCCCTACGAGGTGGCCGAGGGCGAGGGCGCGTTCTACGCCCCCAAGATCGACGTGCACATCCGCGACGCCATCGGCCGTCGCTGGCAGATGTCCACCCTCCAGGTGGACTTCCAGCTGCCCCAGCGCTTCGCCCTCGAGTACACCGGCGCCGACA
>JALZJC010000157.1 GCA_030859945.1 Actinomycetota bacterium
AAGGCCGGTCCGGGCTGCGCCGGCCCGTCGATCGTGGAAAGCTAGCATGGTAAGACCTTTAGACCTTGACCAGCGGAGCACCTGCGCCGCCCGGGAGTGAGGAAGCCATGGCAGAGCGCGTGCTGGCGGCGGTCAGAACCGGGCCGGGCATGACCGAACTCCGCGAGTTCCCGATGCCCGACATCCCCGCGGACGGTGCACTCCTAAAAGTCGAGGTGGCCGGGATCTGCGGCACCGACGTCAAGATGTACGCCAAGCCGCCGTTCGCCGACCCGGTGATCATGGGTCATGAGAACGTGGGCGTGATCACCAAGGCCGGCTCTGCCTTCCTGCAGCGCAAGGGCCTGGCCGAGGGTGATCGCATCTTCGTGGAGCACTACGTCGGGTGCTTCCACTGTGCCTGGTGCCACGCGGGGGAGTATCGGCACTGCGAACTCACTGACTGGCGCACCAACCCCGACGCCCGCCGCTACGGCTACACCTCCGCGGAGAACCCGGGCCACCTCTGGGGCGGCTTCTCGCAGTACCTCTACCTGCCGTGGAACTCGGTGACGCACAAGGTGCCCGACGGCGTCTCCGCCGACTTGGCCGGCCTGGTCACGCCGCTGTCCAACGGGATCGAATGGGCGCTTAATGCCGGTGGCGTCGGGTACGCCTCCACCGTGCTCATCCAGGGTCCGGGCCAACAGGGCCTGTCCCAGGTCGTGGCCTCCAAGCAGGCCGGCGCTTCTCTGATCATCATCACCGGGACCACCCGCGACGCCGCCCGCTTGGAGCTGGCGAAGGCGCTGGGTGCCGACCACGTCGTCGACGTACAGCAGGAGGATGCGCTGACGCGGGTCATGGACATCACCCACGGCACCGGCGTCGACGTCGTGCTCGACTGCACCGCCGGCGCCGGAACCGCCCCGGTCCTGCTGGGCATCGACGCACTGAAACGCCGCGAGGGCGTGATGGTCACCCAGGGCGAGATGGCGGTCTTCCCCGACTTCCCGCTCAAGAAGATGACGGAGAAGTCCATCGCACTCAAGAGTGCGCGCGGCCACGGTTACCGGGCGGTCGAACTCGCCCTCGAGCAGCTCGCCTCGGGCCGCTTCCCCCTCGAGCGGCTGGGGACCCACACCTTCGGGCTCGAGGACGTCGACCACGCGATCCGAGCCCTCTCCGGCGAGACCGGCGAGGACGCGATCCACATCTCCCTCCTGCCGTGGGGCAAGGAAGTACTCGCGTGAGCGCGGTGCGCGGGAACGTCGTCGTCACCGGCATCGCGCGCGCCGAGCGTGAGGCGGTCGACGGTCTGGCGGAGCTCGGCGTCTCCACCGTCCACGAGGCGCAGGGCCGCACGCATCTGCTGGACCCCGCGTTGCGACCGGTCTTCGGCGGCGCGCGGGTGGCCGGGACCGCGGTCACGGTCAGCCTGCCCCCGGGCGACAACTGGATGGTGCACGTGGCCGTGGAGCAGTGCACCGAGGGCGATGTCCTGGTCATCGCCCCGTCCACCCCGTCCCAGACCGCCTACATCGGCGACCTGCTGGCCACCACGCTCTCGACCTGGGGCGTGCGGGGCGTAATCGTCGACGGCGGCTGCCGCGATGTCGCGGAGCTGACCGCGATGCGGTTCCCCGTGTGGTCGCGGCACGTGTCCGCGTTCGGCTGCGTGAAGGAGACGCTGGGGAGCGTCAACGTCGGCCTCGTGTGCGCCGGCCAATGGATCGAGCCCGGCGACGTGGTGGTGGCCGACGACGACGGCGTGGTGGTGGTTCCGAGGGACCGCGCCGCCGACGTGCTGGTGGCCGCGCGGGCCCGCGAACAGCGGGAGACCGGCATCCGCGAGCGGTACCGGGCCGGCGAGCTGGGCCTGGACATGAACAGCATGCGCAGACCGCTCGAAGCCAAGGGTCTCACGTACGTCGAGCAAGAACCCCCGCGTTGATCATCGACTGCCACGGTCATTACACGACCGCCCCGATCCAGCTACAGCGGTTCCGTGACGCCCAACTGGCCGCCCTCGATGGCGGTGGCCGTGCGCCCGATCTCGAGCCGATCAGCGACGACGAACTGCGAGAGAGTGTCGAGGGCAATCAGCTGCGCATCCTGCGCGCGCGCGGTGGGGATCTCATGATCTTCTCCCCAAAGGCATCCGGCATGGAGCACCACGTGCCCGACCCGGCAACCGCGGTGGCCTGGGCGCAGGCTAACAACGATCTCGTCGCCCGGGTCGTGGGCCTGTTCCCGGAGAACTTCGCGGGCGTCTGCCAGCTGCCCCAGACGCCGGGCGGTTCTCTCGATCACGCGGTCGCCGAACTGCGGCGGTGCGTCGAGGCTCTGGGCTTCGTCGGCTGCAACCTCAACCCCGACCCGTCCGGCGGGTTCTGGACGTCATCGCCGCTCACCGACCCCTACTGGTTCCCGCTGTACGAGGCGATGGTGGAGCTCGACGTACCGGCGATGGTGCACGTGTCGAGTTCGTGCAATCCCAACTTCCACGCCCTCGGCGCGCATTACCTGAATGCCGACA
>JALZJC010000158.1 GCA_030859945.1 Actinomycetota bacterium
TTCGGCCTGCTGACCACGGCGTTGGTGCTGCGCCGAGTGAACAGGCGGGCCCGCCGGGCCACCGTGTGAGCCACGAGGGCACAAGAGCCGAAGGGGGCTGGTCAGCTAGCTGGCCAGCCCCTTTTCGTGGCACCGTTGCTCCGCGGCGCCGCAGGAGATAAGAGCCGCACGAGAGGGAGTGGCCATGGATCTCGGTCTCGACGTCAGCCAGCGCGACAAGGTGACCGTGCTCGCCGTGCGGGGCGAGGTCGACGTCTACACTGCCCCCCGCCTGCGGGAGAAGCTGGTGGAGCTGGTGGCCCAGGGCAGGTACCGGATAGTGGTCGACCTCGGAGCCGTCGACTTCCTGGACTCCACCGGCCTCGGCGTCCTGGTCGGTGGGCTCAAGCGCGTCAGGACCCATGATGGCGAGATGGGGTTGGTATGCAACCAGCAGCGCATCCTCAAGGTCTTCGAGATCACCGGCCTCACCAAGGTGTTCACCATCCACGACTCACTCGACGCCGCGGTCGGGACACCCGCCGGACCATGACGGTGGCCGTCAAGACCTCCCCCCTGATCGAGCTCGAGATCCCGGCCCGCGCCGAGTACGTGGGGTTGGCCCGACTGGTGGTGTCCTCCCTCGCCTCCAGTCGGCGCACCCTGGCCGACGACCGCATCGACGACTTGAAGCTGGCCCTCTCCGAGGCCTGCACCAACGCCATCGAGGCCCATGACCAGAGCTACGTGGACGAGCCGGTGCTGGTGCGCTGGGCCGAGGGCGATGACCGCCTGGAGGTCCACGTGGAGGACCGTGGTCCCGGCTTCGATCCCGCCACGCTGCCCGAGCACCCCCCGGTCACCGATCCCGAGCGCCTGAACTTCGAGCGGGGGCTGGGCATCCCCCTCATCCGGTCTCTGGTGGACGAGGTTGCCTTCGCCCGGGCCGAGCGGGGGATGACCGTGCGCATGGTGATGTTCTGCGGGCCGGTCGACGACCTGGACGACGTCGACGGCGGTGGCGAGGAGCTCTCGTGGAGCTGAACCGGGCCTTGAAGCGCCTCCGGGCACCGACGAAGCAGCTGGACCGGGAGCGCCTGCGAAGCTTCTGCGCCAACTGCCCCGGCTCGGTGCCCATCGCCGAGGTCGAGCCCCGCGCCGAGGCCACGGTGGTGGGCGAGATCACCTGCGTGGCCGTGGTTCCCCGCCCCGACGGATCCCCATGGCTGGAGGTCACGGTGAACGACGGGACTGGTTCGTTGCGGGTGCTGTGGACGGGGCGCCGCAGGATCGCCGCCATCAAGCCCGGCCAGCGTCTCATGCTGAGTGGCCGGTGCACGCCCAAGGGCGCCAAGGGCCGGCTCACGCTCTACAACCCCAAGTACGAACTGCTCGCTTAGCCAGGGCGATCATCTCGGGGCGACGAAGACTCGCTTGATGGCCTCCTCGCCGGTGGCGGTCACGAGGCACAACACCTCGTCGCCGGCCTGGACCACGGTGTCACCCCGGGGCACGATCACGTGGTCCGCCCGCACCACGGCCACCACGGTGGCGTCCCTGGTGATGGCCAACTCGGCGATGGCCTTGCCCGCGGCCGGGGAGTTCTCTGCCAGGGTGACCTCCACGAGGCGGGCGCCACCTTGCTCGAACTGCAGCAGGCGCACCATGGTGCCCACCGATACGGCCTCCTCCACCAAGGCGGTGAGGAGGTGAGGGGTGGACACCGAGACGTCGACGCCCCAGTTCTGGTCGAACAGCCAGTCGTTCTTCGGGTGGTTCACCCGAGCCACCACGCGCGGCACGGCGAACTCCTGCTTGGCCAGCAGCGAGACCACCAGGTTGTCCTCGTCGTCACCGGTGGCCGCCACCACCACGTCGGCCTCGGCCAGCCCGGCGTCGTGCAGGCTGTTGACCTCGCAGGCGTCGCCGACGTACCACTCGATGTCCAGGGTGGGGGACAGCCGGGCCACGAGATCGGCGTCCTGCTCGATGACCAGGACGTCGTGACCGGCCTCCCTGAGGTCGGCAGCGATGTAGGTCCCCACGTTGCCGCCTCCGGCGATGGCCACCTTCATCCCCCGTCGCCCTCCACCAGTCGGGCCTCCAGCGTCTCGAGGTGCTCCTTGGCCACCATGACGTGGAGTATGTCGCCCTCCTGCCCCAGGAGGTCCGGCCCCGCCATCCGGGCCTCGCCGTTGCGGGTGACGGCCGTCACCCGGAACCGGCCCTGCTCCCCGAGAGCGGCCAGCCTCCTTCCCGCCCACGCATCGGGCAAGGCCTTCTCCACCAGGCTGAGCTGACCGGAGACGTCGGTCCACGTGTGCACCGTCTCGTCGGAGAAGAGGCGGCGCATCACCTGCTCCTTGGCCCACGACACCTGGGCCACGGTGGGGATGCCCAGGCGTTCGTATATCACCGCCCGCCTGGGGTCCTGGATCCGGGCCACCACGCGGGCGATCCGGTAGGTCTCCCGGGCGATGCGTGCCGTCAGGATGTTGGAGTTGTCGCCGCCCGTCGTCGCCGCCAACGCCCCTGCCTCGCGGGCACCCGCCTCCTCCAAGTGGTCCTTGTCGAAGCCGAAGCCGTGGACGGCCTTACCGCTCCACTTCTTCGGGAGGTAGCGGAAGAAGGCCTTGGCGTCCTTGTCGATCACCGCCACCGAATGTCCGGCCAGCTCGAGGCCCATGGCCAGCTCGGCCCCCACCCGCCCACAGCCCACGACGATGGCGTGCATGCCCCCATCCAATACCGGACGGGCCATGCGCACAACCCGTCATCGTCGGCGTATCGTCAGCACCCGTGCTGGACTCTTTCAAGCGGCTTCTGGTGGGCAGACCGCTGGCCTCCACCGAGGAGGAAGGCCAGCGCATCCCGAAGCTCATCGCCCTTCCCGTCTTCTCCTCGGACGCCATCTCCTCAACTGCCTATGCCACCGAGGAGATCCTGTTCGTAACCGCCATCGGGGCCTCGAGCCTGACACTGGGCCTCTCGGTCCTCGTGCCCATCGCCATCGCCGTCGCCGTCCTCCTCACCATCGTGGCGACCTCCTATCGCCAGACGATCTTCGCCTACCCCAACGGGGGCGGGGCGTACATAGTGAGCCGGGAGAACCTCGGCGAGTACCCCTCCCTCCTGGCCGGCGCCTCGCTGATGATCGACTACGTCCTCACCGTGGCCGTGTCCATATCGGCCGGGGTGGCGGCCATCATCTCCATCCCCGCCTTCCGTTCGCTCGAGGAGCACCGTGTCCTCATCGGCCTGCTGCTCATCTTCCTGCTCACCCTCGGCAACCTGAGAGGGGTCAGGGAGTCCGGCCGGATCTTCGCCGTGCCCACCTACATCTACATCGTGAGCCTGGGAGCACTGCTTGTGTACGGGCTGGCTCGTGAGTTCTTCGGGGACCTGGGAACGGTGCCGCTCGACCCCGAGGAGTTCCACGGTCGGGCCACGGGTGGGGAGCTGGGCCTCTTTCTGATCCTGAAGGGCTTCTCCTCGGGGGCGGTGGCCCTCACCGGCACCGAGGCCATCGCCAACGGGGTCCCGGCCTTCCGGAAGCCGCAGTCCAAGAACGCGGCGGCCACCCTCGTGTGGATGGCCGTCATCCTGGGTGTCCTCTTCTTCGGCACCGCCGTGCTGGCCCACCATCTCCGTCCTTTCCCGACCCACAACGAGACGGTGATCTCCCAACTGGGCCGAGTGGTCTTCGGTGAGGGGCCGGTGTACGTGGTCCTCCAGTTCGCCACCGCGGCCATCCTGACCCTGGCCGCCAACACCGCCTACGCCGGCTTTCCCTGGCTGTCCTCCATCATCGCCAGGGACGGGTACCTGCCCCGGCAGTTCGCCAACCGCGGGGACCGGCTGGTGTTCTCCAACGGGATCGTCTTCCTGGCCGCCGCCGCCGCCGCCCTGCTGGTGGCCTTCGGAGGCGTGACCACCAAGCTGATCCCGCTGTACGCGGTGGGCGTGTTCACCTCCTTCACCCTCAGCCAGTCGGGCATGGTGCGCCATCACCTGCGCCTTCGCGAGCCGGCGTGGAAGCGGGGAACGGTGATCAACGCCGTCGGAGCGTGCGCCACCTTTCTCGTCCTCCTCATCATCGCCGTCACCAAGTTCCGGAGCGGTGCATGGCTTCCGATCATCGTCGTACCCGTGCTCATCTTCGGGTTCCAGGGGATCAAGCGGCACTACGACCGCATCGGCAAGGTGCTCTCCATCGCGCCGTCGGAGGTCCATGCCGAGCCCATCTCCCACACCGTGGTGGTGCTGGTGGGCCGGGTCCACAAGGGCGTGCTGCGGGCTCTCACCTATGCCCGTTCTCTTCGTCCGGACCACCTGGTCGCGGTCTACGTCTCCTTCGAGGACGAGGACAGCGAGGACCTCCAGCGCCAGTGGGAGGACTTCCGCCTCGACGTACCCCTGGAGGTCGTCCGCTCGCCGTACCGGGAGCTGGTGGACGCGGTGCAGGATTACCTCGACGAGCTCGACGACCGGTGGGCCAACGACACAATCACCGTGCTCATCCCCGAGTTCGTGGTGGACCGCTGGTTCGCCAATGTGCTGCACAACCAGAGCGCGCTGGCGCTCAAGTGGGCGCTGCTGCGACGTGATGGCACGGTGGTGACCTCGGTCCCCTACCACGTCCACAGCGACGACGAAGGCGAGAGCGCCAAGGAGAGCGTCAAGGGCACCATCAAGGAAAGCGCTGCCAGCAAGGCCCAGGACGGTGGTGGCGGCGCCGGCCACGAGGCCACGACCTAGGGCGGTAGCATCGGCCTGGGTGAGCCGGGAAGCCTGGTCGGCATGAGAACGCCGACCCCGAGGACCGATGCCCACACACGAGACACCCGAGGGAGCTCGAGGCTCCCGTAGCCCTGATCCCGACAGGTCCGATCCTGGCGTCCCCGAACCCCAAGGCCCCCCGCCGCTACATTCGCCACGGCGCCCGCCCAGGGTCCTCCGGGAGTTCCTCCGCACCGAGACCGCCGGCGGCGTGGTGCTGTTGGTCGCGGCCCTGGTCGCCCTGGTCTGTGCCAACTCACCGTGGAAGGCCGCCTACGCGTCGGTGTGGGCCACGGAGCTGTCGCTGCGCATCGGGGAGCTCTCGGTGGCCGAGGACCTCCGGCAC
Source organism: Actinomycetota bacterium (assembly GCA_030859945.1). Lineage (GTDB taxonomy): Bacteria > Actinomycetota > Acidimicrobiia > Acidimicrobiales > YB1-3. Next base: position 5,105 of record JALZJC010000158.1, read on the forward strand.
TGGGTGGACGAGGGCCTCATGGCCGTCTTCTTCTTCGTCGTGGGTCTCGAGATCAAGCGAGAGCTGGTGGCGGGCGAGCTGCGCAGCTGGCGGACGGCGGCCCTCCCGGCCGTGGCCGCGCTCGGTGGCATGGTTCTCCCCGCCGCCCTCTACACCGCCGTCAACCTCGGCCAGGAAGGCGCCCGTGGTTGGGGGATCCCGATGGCCACCGACATCGCCTTCGCCCTTGGCGTACTAGCCCTCCTGGGCTCACGGGTTCCCTCGTCGCTGCGTCTCTTTCTCTTGACCCTTGCCATCGTGGACGACATCGGTGCCATCGTGATCATCGCCGTCTTCTACTCCGACGGCATCCGGTGGCTTCCCCTGGCCGGCGCGGCCGTGCTCCTGCTCGCCGTCGGCCTGCTGCCGAGGGCCCGCATCTACTGGTTACCCGCCTACGCGGCGCTGGCCTTCGGCACCTGGGCGCTGGTGTTCTCCTCCGGCGTGCACGCCACCATTGCCGGTGCCCTCCTCGGGCTGCTGACGCCGGCCCGGCCCCTGGCGCCGGCCCAGGTGGTGCGGCGATGGGCCGAGGACCTGAGCGACGAGCCGTCGGCTTGCGACGAGTCCCGCATGTTTGACCTGGCCCGATCGGCCAAGTCGGTGGCGGAACGCCTGCAGGAGGCCCTCCACCCCCTCACCAGCTTCGTGGTGGTCCCGCTCTTCGCCCTGGCCAACGCCGGCATCACCTTCGACGCCGGGGCACTCTCGGCGGAAGGGGCGGAGTCGGTTGTGATCGGCGTGGTGGTGGGCCTGGTGGGGGGCAAGATCCTCGGCGTCAGCGGGTTCTCCTTCCTGGCGGTACGGCTGGGCCTGGGCTCGTTGCCGGCGGGCGTGAGCTGGAGCCAGCTCGTGGGCGTGAGCGCCGTGGCCGGGATCGGCTTCACCGTGTCGCTGTTCATCGCCGGCCTGGCCCTGGACGGCCCGCAGCTGATGGCGGCCAAGCTGGGCATCCTCGGTGCCTCGTTGCTGGCGTCCACGTTGGGCGTGGGATGTCTCTGGGCCGCCGCCCGCCGTTCCCCGACGCCCTCTGGGCCAACTTGAGGCAGGGCTTGTTTTTTGGCCACCCGAAACCTATCTTCCTCATCCGCAAACATATGGCAGCCATCCTTTCCCGATCCGAGCGCGAGACGCTGAAGGCGATCTACCGTCTCGCCGGTCCGGCAGGAGCCACCGATGGTGCCCACACGGGTGACCTGGCGCACGCTCTGGGCGTCAGCCCCGGCACCACGACGGCAACCATCAAGCGCCTGGCCGACCGGGGACTGGTCGAGCACAAGCCCTATCGAGGGGTGCTCCTCACCCGGGAGGGCCGCCGGGCGGCCGTGGCCGCCATCCGCCGTCACCGCATCGCGGAGCGCTTTCTCTCCGACATGCTGGGCTACCCGTGGAACGAGGCCGACCGTCTGGCCGCCACCTTCGAGCACGAGCTGCCCCAGGAGGTGGAGGAGCGCCTGTACGTCGCCCTGCACCGGCCCACCACCTGTCCCCACGGGTTCCCGATACCCGAGCCGGCCGAGGCCGACATCCCCGAGATGCCGCCCCTGTACGATCTGGCGCCCGGTGACGTGGCGGTGGTGGCCGTCCCCGGAGCCACCGACGACGAGGTGGTGGCCTTCCTCGACACCCTTGGGCTCCGCCCGGGCGTCCGGGTCGAGGTGAAGGAGAAGCACCCCTTCGACGGGCCGTTGGTGCTGGTGGTCGACGGCCATCAACGCACTGTGGGCGAGAAGGTCGCCCGGCAGGTCCACGTGAGGAAGGACGGGGGCGGATCGCAGTCGCCCGTCACCGGAAGGGCCAGCCCAGACGAGAACGGAGCAACGCTGAGATGAGCAACCTGATCGCTGCTGAAGGGGGGTTCCAGACGTTCCACCTCGGGGGGGCGGAGTTCTTCTGGCTGTTCTTCTCGGCGGCCACGGCCGTGCTCGCCCTCGCGGTGGGGTTGGTGCTCGTGAAGGGCGTGCTGGCGGCCGACCAGGGCACCCCGAAGATGATCGAGATCGCCCAGGCCATCCAGGAGGGCGCCCTGGCCTACCTGAGGCGCCAGTTCCGCACCATCGCCGTGATCCTCGTTCCCATGGCCGCGGTGGTGTTCCTCTCCTCCACGGCGGTGAAGCGGCCCGACGGCAGCATGGCCCTGAGCTTCGCCCAATCGGGGGCCTTCAGGACCATGGCCTTCGTGGCCGGCTGCGTCCTCTCGGGGCTCACCGGCCTCGTGGGCATGAGCCTGGCCGTGAGGGGAAACGTACGCACCGCGGCGGCCGCCCGGTCGGGCTCGCTGCCCGCGGCCTTGAAGGTGGCCTTCCGCACGGGCGGCGTGGCGGGCATGTTCACCGTCGGCCTGGGCCTCCTCGGAGCCACGATCATCATCCTGGTGTTCCAGAACACCGCCTCCGCCATCCTCGTGGGCTTCGGGTTCGGTGGCTCTCTCCTGGCCCTGTTCCTCCGGGTGGGCGGGGGGATCTTCACCAAGGCCGCCGACGTGGGAGCCGACCTGGTGGGCAAGGTCGAGGCCGGCATCCCCGAGGACGACCCCCGCAACCCGGCCACCATCGCCGACAATGTGGGCGACAACGTGGGCGACTGCGCCGGCATGGCGTCGGACCTGTTCGAGTCCTACGAGGTCACGCTGGTGGCGGCCATCATCCTCGGGGTGGCCGCCTTCGAGTCCATCGGGCTCAACCCGGCCCTGGGCCTCGTGTTCCCGGTCATCGCCCGGGCCATCGGAGTGCTGGCGTCCATCGTCGGCGTGTACGCGGTCCGGGCCACGCCCAGGGACAGCTCGGCCATGGCTCCCATCAACCGCGGCTTCCTCACCGCCGGCCTGCTCACCGTCGCCGGCACCTTCGCCGTGGCCCAGTTCTACGTGGGAAACCTCCGGGTGGCGTGGGCCGTGGTGGTCGGCCTGGTGCTGGCCCAGGTGGTGAGTCGCCTCACGGAGTACTTCACCTCCACCGAGACCGCCCCCGTGCGCGAGATAGCCCAGTCGGCCCGTACCGGCCCCGCCACCACGGTGCTGTCGGGTATCTCGTCGGGTCTCGAGTCCTCGGTGTGGGCCATCGTGGCCATCGCCGGCGCCCTGGGAGTGGCCCTCGCCCTCGGCGGTGGCAACCTCCAGTTCTCGCTGTACCTGGTGGCTCTCACCGGCATGGGGATGCTGGCCACCACCGGCGTGGTGGTATCGGAGGACACCTTCGGTCCGGTGGCGGACAACGCCGCAGGCATCGCCGAGATGTCGGGCGAGTTCTCGGGCGAAGCCGAGAAGATCATGGTGAGCCTCGACGCCGTGGGCAACACCACCAAGGCCGTGACCAAGGGCTTCGCCATCGGCTCAGCCGTGATCGCCGCCGTGGCCCTCTTCGCGTCCTACATCGAGACCATCGGGTCCGAGCTCGGGATCACCAAGACGGGATCGGAGCTGTTCCGTGACCCGGCCACGGCCATCAACGTGGCCGACCCCAAGACCTTCATCGGCCTGCTGATAGGGGGCTCGGTGGCCTTCCTGTTCTCGTCCCTGGCCATCCGGGCCGTGAGCCGTACCGCGGCTGTGGTGGTGGAGGAGGTGCGGCGCCAGTTCCGGGAGAAGCGGATCATGGAGGGTATCGACAAGCCGGACCACGGTCGGGTCATCGACATCTGCACCAGCGCCTCGCTGCGGGAGCTCGCCACCCCGGCCCTCCTGGCCGTGCTCACGCCGGTCATAATCGGCTTCGGCATCAACTACTTCGCCCTCGGCGCCTTCCTGGCCGCGGTCATCCTCACCGGCCAGCTCATGGCCAACTTCCTGTCCAACGCCGGCGGCGCCTGGGACAACGCCAAGAAGTACATCG
>JALZJC010000162.1 GCA_030859945.1 Actinomycetota bacterium
GGACGTCCTCGTCGGCCTCCGACCGGCGCAGGGTGTCGAGCAGCTGGTCCAGGGCCAGGCCGTCCTGCTTGCACGGGCTGCACTGCCCGCAGGACTCCACGCCGAGGAAGTGGGAGACGCCCTGGGCCACTGCCGCGGGGTCGGTGGTGTCGTCGAACACGATGAACCCGCCGGTGCCGAGCCCGCTACCCGCGTCCTCCATGCCTTCGTAGCTCACGGGCGTGTCGAGCGCCGACCCCGGGAGCAGGGGCGTGGCCACGCCGGACATGACGGCCCTCACGTCGTGCCCCGGCGCCAGTCCGCCCCCGATGGTGTCTATGACCTCGCCCAGGGGTGTCCCCAGGGCGAACTCGGCCACGCCGTGGCGGCGTGTTCGCCCCGTGACGGTGCACACGATGGTGCCCGCCGACTGCTCGGTGCCCACGGACCGGAACCAGTCGGGACCCTCGGCGAGGATGGCGGCCACGTTGGCGAAGGTCTCGGCGTTGTTCACCAGCGCCGGGGGCATGACCTGGGCTTCGGGCCCCGCCATCTCCACGCCCGAGGCGGCGGAGGCGACGGCGGTGCCGGTCTCGTCGACGCCGTGGCGGAACGGGGGAGCGACGCGCGGGAAGGGCGGGCGCCCGGCGATGACCTCGAGCAGGGCCGTCTCCTCGCCGAAGAGGTACTCGCTCGGGCCTTCGACGACGAACATCTCCACACCGTCGACCCAGCCCGCCTCGCGCACCTCGGCCATGGCGGCGCGGACCCGTGAGATCTCCTGGTGGAAGGAAGCCTTGAGGGCCACGATCACGCCGTCCGAGCCCAGTGCGGCCGCGCCTGCCAACGCCCCCTCCAGGACCCGGTAGGGGTCGGTCCGCACGATGGCCCGGTCCTTGAACGTCCCCGGTTCCCCCTCGGCGGCGTTCACCACCACGGTGGCCGGCATGGCCGGGGAGAGGTTCTCGGCCACGGTCCGCCACTTGCGCCCGGTGGGGAACCCCGCACCACCCCGGCCCCGCAGCCCGGCCGCCTCCAGCTCCTCGATCACGCCGGTGGGACCGAGCCGGCGAGCGGCCTCGAGACCGCGGCCGCCCCCCTGGCTCACGTAGTCGGCGAGGGTGGCCACGGGCTCGGGCGGCAGAACCCTCGACTCCGTCGGCATGGGTGCCATCTTGTTGGATCGGCGTCCTCCATTGCCAGGAGCCAGGCTTTCGACCACGCCGCCGTCGGACCAGGGTCATACAATGAGAGGCCATGGGCAGAGGAGACCGGTCGAAGGTCCGCTGGAAGAACGACAGGGTCAAGAAGAAGAAGGAGCGGGACCGCCGGCAGCCGCAAGCCGATACCGCGCCCGAGCAGGACACCGGAGGCGATCGGTAACCGCTGTGGCCGGGTAGGAGTCCAAGCGAGTAGCATTGAAGCTTCCGCCTCTCGCGAGCAGTCACCTCCAAGTCTTTCGACCATGCATCCTGCCGTCGCTGACGTCCAAGAACCCGCCGCCTCCGCGCCCAGGATCGCTCAGCCTCCCGCGCCCCCGAAGCCCCCGCGGCGCTTCCTCCGCAGGAGCCTGATCGGCGGGGCGGTGCTTTTTGCGTTGGCCGGCAGTGGTGTGGGCGCCGCCTATGCCTATGACCGTTCCACCGACGACCGGTTCCTGCCCGGGGTGAGGGTCGCCGACACGGACGTGGAGGGCCAGCGGCCCGCCGAGGTGATCGCCAATGTGGATGCCCGCTTCAGGGCCGAGGGCGACAAGGAGGTCCCGGTCAGCGTGGTGGGCGGGAACAAGTCCGCCGCCAGTCCCAGCCTCGACGAGCTGGGCCTGCGCGCCGATACGGCAGCGGTGGTGGCCCGGGCCCAGTCGGACGAACGGTCCATGGGAATGCCCCGGCGGGTGTGGCATCGCCTGTTGGGCAAGCCTGTCGACCGCACCTACCCGGTGCGGTTCCGCCTCGACGCCGGCCGGGTGACGGCGGTGATGGCCAATCTGGCCAAGGAGGTCGACCGCAAGCCCGAGGACGCCAAGATCGACACGTCCACCGGCTTCGTCACCATCACCCGTGCCGTGCCGGGCCAGGCCCTCGACCAGAAGGTGGGCCAGAGCCGGCTCATGGAGGTCGGGGAGCGGCTGGCCAACGGGGAGGCCCCGGGAGTCGAGACGGCCAAGGCCGGCGTGGAGGTGCCCGTCGGCACTATCCAGCCCAAGGTCACCACCTATGCCGACGTCATCCTGATCCGGACCAACGAGAACCGCCTCTACCACTACGAGAACGGTGCGTTGGTCAGGGCATACTCGGTGGCGACCGGCACGCCCCAGTACCCCACGCCGAAGGGTCGCTTCCAGATCACCTTGAAGCGGTTCCGTCCCACGTGGGTCAACCCCGATCCCGGCGGTTGGGGCGCCAGCCTGCCGCCCAGCATCCCGCCGGGCCCGGGCAACCCGCTCGGCACCAGGGCCCTGAACATCAACTCTCCGGGCATCCGCATCCACGGCACCGCCAACGTGGCCTCGCTCGGCACCGCCGCCTCTCACGGCTGCATCCGCATGTCGATCGCTGAATCCGAAGCCCTGTTCGACCGGGTGGAGACCGGGACGCCCGTCATCATCATCCCGGGCCCTGGGGTCATCAAGCCGGCGCCTGCTGTACCGAGCAGCACCTTCAACCCCACCGCTCCGGTCGACCTAGAGGCGGGTTGACGACGCCGGCCTGCGTCGTCCGGCAGTCCGGCCCCGCCTTGGCGGGGGTCCCCCACCGGGAGGTGAGGCTATGACATCGTCGTCGTTCGGCCGCTCCCCCTGGGAGCGCGCCGGATCGTCCAGTGCTGTTCTAAGAGAAGGACATGGGCACATGATCGACGTCAGCGAGGTGGATGTACCGGAGCTCCCACTGGACCGCCTCGAGCCGGTGATCGGCGTGGAACGCACCAAGCGGCTCCTGAGTGCAGCCGAGACGGCCCAGCACGCCTTCGCCGGGCGCACCTTGTGGAACGTGAACTCCACCGCCAGCGGCGGGGGCGTGGCCGAGATGCTCCAGGTACTGGTGGGTTACACACGGGGCGCCGGCGTGGGCGTCCGTTGGGCGGTGATCGCCGGGGATCCCGAGTTCTTCGCCATCACCAAGCGCATCCACAACCAGATCCATGGCGACCCCGGGGACGGCGGTGCTCTCGACACCGCCCAGGCCTCTCACTACACCGAGGTCACAGCAGCCAACGCCAGGCTCCTGCTCGAGCGGGTGCGAAGCGAGGACGTGGTGCTCCTCCATGACCCGCAGACGGCGGGCTTGGTACCCGCCCTACGGGCCGCCGGTGCCAAGGTCGTGTGGCGCTGCCACATAGGAAGCGACGTCGAGAACCGCTACACCCGGGCTGCCTGGAGCTTCCTCGGGCCCCACCTGGCCGGGGCCGACGCCATGGTGTTCTCCCGTGCCGAGTACGTGCCGCCCTGGCTGCGAAACGGGAACGTCTCGATCATCCACCCGTCCATCGACCCCTTCTCGCCCAAGAACCAGGAGCTTGACGACGAGACGGTGAAGACGATCCTGGTCCGGGCCGGCCTCATCGCCGGCGCCAAGGGCGCCTCGCCGGCAACCTTCACCCGGCGGGACGGCACCACTGACCAAATCCTCCGTCCGGCCGACATCGTGCGGGCGGGGCCGCCGCCCGATCCGGAGTCGCCCATGGTCCTGCAGGTCTCGCGCTGGGACCGGCTGAAGGACATGGAGGGCGTGATGAGGGGCTTCGCCTCCCACGCCGCCAGTCACGGCGACGCCAACCTCGCCCTGGTCGGGCCCCGTGTGGCCGGCGTGGCCGACGACCCCGAGGGTGGCGAGGTCCTGGACGAGTGCATCGCCGCCTGGCAGGCATATCCGACCGAGATCCGCCAGCGCATCCAGCTCGTGTGCCTACCCATGGACGACGTGGACGAGAACGCGGCCATCGTCAATGCCGTGCAGCGCCACGCTGCCATCATCACCCAGAAGAGCCTGGCGGAGGGCTTCGGTCTCACGGTGGCCGAGGGCATGTGGAAGGGCCGGCCCATGGTGGCCTCGGCCGTGGGCGGGATCCAGGACCAGGTGACGAGCGACAGCGGTGTCCTGCTCAGCGACCCCTCCGACCTGGACGCCTTCGGTAGGAGCGTGGCGCGGCTCCTCGAGGACCCGCAGGAGGCTGCCCGCCTGGGCGCCAACGGCCGGGAGCGGGTGCAGGAGAACTTCGTCGGCGATCGCCACCTGCTCGAGTACGCCGAGCTGTTCGAGCGCCTCCTGGCCGGCTGAGGGACCGGCCGGCGCCGCTCTCCGGGAGCCCTGTGCCATGACCTCTGCGGAGATGACACCGACGGCGCGGGCCCCTGTTCGTAAGGCAGTCATACCCGCGGCTGGCCTGGGCACGCGTTTCCTTCCCGCCACCAAGGCCACGCCCAAGGAGATGCTGCCGGTCGTGGACAAGCCCGCCATCCAGCTCGTGGTGGAGGAGGCGGTGCGGGCCGGGGTCGAGGACATCCTCATCGTCTCCGGCCGGGGCAAGCGCAGCGTGGAGGACCACTTCGACCGCAGCCAGGAGCTCGAGCACCTCCTGGAGCGCAGCGGCAAGTACGAGCAGCTGAAGGCGGTGCAGGCCATCGCGGCCATGGCTCACGTCCATTACGTGCGCCAGGGCGAGGCCAAGGGCCTGGGCCATGCGGTGTCGGTGGCTCGCTGGCACGTGGGCGACGAGCCCTTTGCCGTGCTGCTGCCCGACGACATCATGCACGAGCGGTCTCCGTTGCTCGGCGAGATGCTGGCCGCCCACCAGCAGCTCGGAGAGTCCGTGATCGCCCTCAAGCAGGTGACGCCGAGCGAGATCTCCTCTTATGGATGCCCCCAGGTCGTGGACGTGGGGGACAACCTGGTGCGGATCACCGCCGTCGTGGAGAAGCCCCCAGCGGCGGTGGCCCCCTCCAACCTGGCCGTCATGGGCCGGTACGTGTTCACCCCCGAGATCTTCGACGCGCTGGCGAGGATCCAGCCGGGCAAGGGTGGGGAGCTTCAACTGACCGACGCCGTGAGCCTCCTGCTCGGAGAGCAGACGGTGTACGGCTACACGTTCGAGAAGGGCCGCTACGACATCGGCAACAAGGACGACTACCTGCGAGCGATCGTGGAGCTGGCGTTGGAGCGGGACGACGTGGGGCCTCCCTTCCGGGCCTTTCTGACCGACCTCGTCCGGAGGGAAGGCCTGGTGTGAAGCGCGTGGGCCCTAAACTCGACCACGATGTCTGACCGTCGTCTCAGCCACTTGGACCCCCTCGGGCGGGCGAGAATGGTGGACGTCACCCCCAAGGAGCCCACCCACCGCCGGGCCATGGCTCGGTGCAAGATCTACATGCTGCCCGAGACGACGGCAATGGTGGCCAGCAACGCCGTCTCCAAGGGTGACGTGTTGGGTGTGGCTCGAGTGGCCGGCATCCAGGCGGCCAAGCGCACGCCCGACCTGTTGCCCCTGTGCCACCAGCTCACGGTGGGGTCGGTGTACGTCAACTTCACCCTGGCCGACGATCACGTTGAGGTCGAGTCCCAGGTCGAGACGGTGGACCGCACGGGCGTGGAGATGGAGGCCCTCACCGCCTGCTCGGTGGCCGCGCTCACCATCTACGACATGTGCAAGTCCACGGACCGCTCCATGGTCATCGGCGAGCTGGCCCTCTGGGAGAAGACCGGTGGGCGTTCGGGGATCTGGCGTCGCCCGTCACCCAACGGCCCTGGCGCCGAGGGGGCAGACAGCTGACGGTGAGCGGCCGCGGGCTCGTCCCAGTGGCGAGGCCGCCTCAGACGTAGTAGCAAGGGGTCGGCAGCCCCTGGGCCTGACTGGTTCTTCCCCAGCAGCATCCACCGTTGTCAGTCGACGGCACGTTACGGTCCCCGAGTCACAGAAAGTTGGTCGAGGAGCGTTGACCATTGTGGTACTGCTGATCCTCGCAGGAATCTGGGCTGTGGTCCTGATCCCACCGATGCTGCGGCGGTTTCGCGCTGAGAGTAGCCTTTCCGACTCTATCGGTGATTTCCGCCGCCAGCTCCGGGTGCTCCAGCGCACCAGGCCGGCGGCAGGGGTCGGCCGGGAGTTGCCTGCCGCCGCTGTGGAACCCGTGCCGCTCCGTCCCGTGAGAGGGGCTCGTGCTGTGGGCGGCGAGCGACCGAGGGCGCCTCGGCCTCGCTCCCAGCGCCAGCCCGAACTGGGCCAGCGTGGGCGCAGCCGGCGTGTGACTACGCCGACGGTGAAGCCCATGCCGTCCTCGGCTCAGCGGGCCCGAACCATTCGGCGTCGGCGCGAGGTGCTGTTCACCCTCCTGATGGGAATGGGCACCACCTTCGTGCTGGCCATGGTGCTCTCCGCCCCGGCCCTTTGGGTCCTGCACCTCGTCATGGACGGTCTCCTCCTCGGGTTCCTGGCCTTGCTCGTTCGCATGCGGAGCATCGCCGCCGAGAAGGAGATGAAGCTGCGGTTCCTGCCCCCGGTTCCCGCCCGGCCGCAGCCTGCCTTGGTCATGCGCCGCTCGGCCACCAACTAGGCCCCCCGGTTGGGCCTGGAGGCCGGCCGCAGGCAGGAGCTGGCCCGCTTGGCGCAGCCCCTGGTCATCGGCTTGGACGGCGCCCAGCGGGCGCGGGAGCAGGGCCTGTCCGCATCCCGGCGCACCATTCGGGCCTGCGGGCTGGCCATCCGGGCCGTGCACCGCGGCGAAGTTGACGCCGTGCAGCGCCGTACGGTCGAGGGCGAGGAATCCCTGCGGGAGGCGCAAGAGGCCCTGCGTCCGCATCCCCGGGTGGCCTACGCCGGCTTCCTGCACGACGCCGAGAAGGAGTACGCGGAGGCGGTTCTCACCGCGGCGCTGGTGGACGGACGGCCGTTGCTCGGCGCCGATGACATGGGCGTGGGGACGGCGGCGTGGCTCTGCGGGCTGGCCGAGGCCGCCTCCGAGTTGCGTCGTCACCTGCTGGACCGGGTGCGCGCCGGTGAGCTCGACCGGGGAGAGGAGCTGCTCGGCGCCATGGAGGACGTCTACGACCTGCTCGTCACCATCGACTACCCCGACGCCCTCACCGGCGGCCTGCGCCGGACCACCGACGCCCTCCGGGCCGTGCTCGAGCGCAGCCGGGCCGACGTCACCACCACCGTCATGCAGGCCCGCCTCCAAGCGGCATTGGAGGTTCACCGGCGGGAGGGAGCGGGCTCACCCCGGGGTATCGTGAGTGGCGAA
>JALZJC010000177.1 GCA_030859945.1 Actinomycetota bacterium
CTTGGCCGGGTCGACCACCACGGCCGGGACCACCACCTGGAAGCCCAGGCTGAACGAGCCCAGGGCGGCGCCGTCGAGGCTGAAGCGCCGCACCGTCCTGGTCCCCATGTCAAGGCTCACCACCTCGCTGTTGGCCACGGTCAGCGACGACACCGAGAAGCCCCCCGCCACCTTGTGCACGGCGTTGGCCGGAGGCGGCGAGGTGGGGGCGGTGACCGACTTCAGATCGGCCACGCCGCACGGGGCGCTGACCGGCGTCGGCCCTGCGGGCACGGCCCGGGCCGGCGACAGGGGGGCGACCAACGAGGCCACAAGCGTCCCGACGAGCACGCAGCCGAGGAGGCGAAGCGACGTCTCGAACCGCCCGAGGCCCCCTCTCGGCTGGCAACGGTCCTTATAGCCCAAACGCCCGGTCTTCTCGTCCACAGACATGTCCTGTGCTCCTTGGAGCTCCAGGACCGATCGGCTTCGGTAGCCCGGCCAGGTCCTCGAGGGACCCCCGTGGCTTTGCGTCCCCGCCTCACGGCGGGTTTGCCCTTTCGACCGACCCCGGCGCTACTTCTCGTCGTCGTTGTCATGGGATAGGTCGGCATGTGGGGGCCCGACTTGAGCCTCCGACCCCCATGCCGCTCGAGTGCCGTGCGTAGGTCGGACCACCCGACGGCGCTGCGGTCTCCTCAGGGACTGCTGTTTGTCAGACCTCGAACCGGGACCTGTCGTGTGGGCCCGAAGACCGGACTACAAGGGCGTCGGGGTCACCTCGGCGGAGGTCAACGCCCACGCCATGTGGCGTGAATTGCATGAGTCGCTGACTTCGCTCCCCGAACGAGAGGGTGCTCGAGCAGGGTGCGCGGCGGACGCACCGCTGCGCCATGCCAGGCAGGACGGCTGGCCGTACCCGGAGTCGGGAGGGCCGGCTCAACCCGCTGAGCAAGCGTCACTTCGAGCCAGTCGCTGTCGCTCGGATTGGCGAGCGTGTATGGAGTGCTGGCGGGAATCAGGCAGAGGTTCCCGAGCTCGAGGGTCTCCCACCTCTCGAAGGGCTGCCCGAACCGGATACTCAGGGCCCCCTTCCTCCTGTAGAGCATGACATCGGAGCTCTGGTGCACTCGGGTTTCTGTGGTTGCGCCGGGCATCAGCACCAGGCTCTCGATCTCGAATCCATCGGTCTCCCGCAGTTCCGAGGCCATCCCGGGCCTGCCTGCAACCATCAGCCGTGACGGCCCGCTGTCGGTTGGGGCTCTCGCGGCTGCCCTGAAGAGGTCCTTGAACCAATCAGGAAAGTGCTGAGCTGTGGTGGGCCAGTCCTCCCCGTCCATCCCCTCCACGGTGCCGCCGGCCGGGCCGGCGCCGGCTTCCTCGACGGTGGTGGGGGCCAGGTCGGAGGGGCCGGGCGTCACGTGCGCCGGCTGGCCGTCGCCCGAAGCGTCGACGGTGCGCTGCGCTGCCGCCGCAGAGGAGGCGCCGGAGGAGGAGGCCGAGGACGAGGGGGCGTCGGCGGGTGGTTGAGACACCTCGGGAGTCGAGGTGGCGTCGCCGTCCAGGGCCGGGTCCGCTGCTGCAAGCGCGGGCCGGGTGCGCTTCTTCGACAGGCGCCGCCGGCGCTGGCCGTAGTGCTCGTAGCGGTAACGGGATCCGCCCTTGGCCTTCACGCCGTTGAACACCGTCCCCACCAGAGGGGCGTCGGCCTGGCGCAGCAGCTCGATGGCCCGAGTCAGCTCCTTGCGCTTGGTGAGGTTGGCGGTGGTCACCACCACGGTGGCGTCCACCAGGGCCGAGACCACCACGGCGTCGGTGACGGGAAGCAGGGGCGGGCAGTCGAGGATGACGATGTCGGCATCGTCCCGGAGGGCCGACAGGACGTCTCCGCCACGACGTGAGGACAGCAGCTCGGCGGGGTTGGGGGGCAAAGGACCCGACGCCAGCAGGCGCAGTCCCGTGGCCCCGGGAACGGGTTGGAGGGCGTCGGACAAGGCCACCTCGCCCACCACCACGGTGGTGAGGCCCACGGTGTTGTCGAGCCCGAAGGACTCGTGGAGGCGAGGTCGGCGCAGGTCGCAGCACACCACGATGACCCGCTGGCCGGCCATGGCCAGGGCCACGCCCAGGTTGGCCACGGTGCTGGTCTTTCCCTCCGCGGCGCTGGGGCTGGTGACCTGCATGAGGCGCACAGCGGTGTCGAGGCGGAGGAACTTGATCGAGGTCCGAAGCGTCCGGTAGGCCTCGGCCGCGGGCGAGCTGGGGTCGGCCAGGGAGACGGCAGGGCCGCGGGCCCTCCAGCGCCTCACGT
>JALZJC010000018.1 GCA_030859945.1 Actinomycetota bacterium
GAATGCCGCCGTCCAGCGCCATCTGGACGTTGGCCGGGAAGACGGCGACGAAAATGACGACGGCCAGCGATGCGCCCAGTCGACGTGTCCGCGGGTAGGCCACGAGTGCGGCACAGCCGATCTCGGCGCCGCCGGTCAACCGGACCCAGAACGCGGGGTCATCGAGGAGCCGCGGGACGATTCGCCGGTAGGGCCGCGGGAACGCGAAGTGAGCGAAACCGGCGACGAGTAGGAAGACCGCTAACGCGAACGTCGTCTTGGAGGATCTTCGCGACGCTGACTCCGGGCAGCCGGGAGCTCCCGAGATCTCGGCCGTCATTCGCTCTGGCGTGTCGCGCACGTCACACCTCCTGAGAGAGCGTCACCGGACGGGTCCCACGTTCACCATGAACCGGTTGACGGAATGGGCGTCCAGTTTAGATCAAAGCACTACCGAGGCGCCGCCGAGGCCGTCAACGACGTCCCGATGGACCAGTGGACCCCAGAGGAGATCGAGGATCACCTGCAGTACATGGCCGACTTCGCCACCCGGCTCGAGGGCACCGGTGAGTACGTCGACGGCCAGGCGCTCTCGCCCGATGGCACGTTCGTCCGGTACGACGGGGAGGGCCGCCCACCGGTCACCGACGGGCCCTTCGCGGAGACCAAGGACCTGATCGCCGGCTGGATGGTGATCGACGCCGACACCTACGAGCGCGCGCTCGCGCTCGCCGGCGAGTTGTCGGCCGCCCCCGGAGCCGGCGGCAAGCCGATCCACGAGTGGCTCGAGGTGCGCCCGTTCCTGAGTGCACCCCGACGGTCACCGAGTGACCGGACCGGCCAGGGCAGATCAGGTGATGGACGAACTGCTGCTGCGGGAGCTGACTCCCGTGGTGATCGACGTCCTCGTGCATCGCGGAGTTGGCTTCACGACGGCCGAGGACGCCGTGCAGGAAGCACTCCCCCAGGCCGCGCTGACCCGGCCGGACCGGCAGCCCGCCGACCCGAAGGGGTGGCTGGTCACGGTGGCCTGGCGCAAGTTCCTCGACGTCCACCGCTCCGAGGCCTCCCGTCGCGAGCGGGAGCGGCGGGTCGAGGTCGAGCCGCCGCCCGGACCGACCAAGTCCGCGGATGACACGGTGCAGGTGTTCTTCCTGTGCGCCCACCCGTCGCTGACCCCGGCGTCCGCGGTGGCCCTCCGTCGGTGGCTTGACCACCCGGCAGATCGCCCAGGCCTACCTCGTGCCGGAGGCGACGATGGCGCAGCGGATCAGCCGGGCCAAACGCACGGTCGCTGACGTGCGGGTCGAGGAGCCCGGCGACCTGGCGACCGTGCTGCGGATGCTCTACCTGGTCTTCAACGAGGGCTACACCGGCGACGTCGACCTGGCGACCGAGGCGATCCGGCTCACCCGGCAGTTGGCGTCGATGACCGATGACGAGCAGACCGCGGGGCTGCTGGCGTTGATGGTGTTGCACCACGTCGGCGACCCGGCGGGGACCCGGCGCGGCGGCAGCCTGGTCCCTCTGGCCGAGCAGGACCGCTCCCGCTGGAACACCTCGCTCATCGCTGAGGGCGTCGCAGTCCTGCAGACAGCGCTGGGTCGCGACCGACTCGGGGAGTTCCAAGCACAGGCCGCTATCGCGCACGCCGACGCGCCGCGCGCCGAGGAGACCGACTGGGTGCAGATCTTCGGCTGGTACGACGAGCTGCTCCGGCTCACCGAGAGCCCGGTCGTGCAGCTCAACCGGGCCATCGCGATCGGCCGAGGCCGATGGCCCCGTGGCCGGCCTCGCGGCCTTGGCCACCGTGGACTCTGGGCCTGCCTCGCCACCCCGCCGCCTCGGCGTACCTCCCCGAGAAGGCGGGCGACCTTCGGACCGCAGCACGGCTGTATGCCGATGCCGCCCGGTCCGCCTCCAACCTCGCCGAACGTCACCATCTCAGCCGGCAGGCAGCGCGGATCAATCAAGCGCTGCGTGGGTGAGCCTGGTTGGTCGACGCTTTGGGTCCGGTTCAAGTCACTGACAGTGGGAAGCTCAGCCTCCTTCGGGGGAAATTGACTTGACATGGGGAGGGGTTCCGTTCATCGGGCGCCACGGGCGTGGCGCCGGTACCAGCCGTCGCCGGCGAGCGTGCTGCGATGGATCCGGTCCCGCGCCCCACGCTCTTGTTCGGTCTCCACGCGTACCGAGGCGCCCAACGCCACGTCGGCCCGGCGGAGCGGCAGGACCTGAACCCTCGGCGTGCCCTGCTTCAGCGTGTAGACGCCGTCTGGGGCGGTCGCCACGAACGGAAAGTTGACCGTAGAGGTGTAGGTGTCCGTGTCGACCACGCCGCTGAGGACCTCGACGATCTTGCTCGGTCGGTTGACGGGGGGAAGGAAGAGGCAACTCCAGCCCTTCTCCGTTCGGATCGTCCAGTAGTTGTGGAACTTCATCGGCGGCCGGGGCTCGTACGGGTTGCCCGCGACCTGGAAGGCGCCGTGGTTGCTCACCATATCCCGGTCGAACTCCCAGCCTGCATTCACCGTTCGTCCCTCGTCGGCGATCTCGAGGCGAACGGTGGCCGCGAGCGGGATGATCCATCCCATGGAGAGCGCGTCCAGAAAGGGCATGCACCGCTTCACCGTGAGCCCGTTGTTGGTCGCGCTCAGCTCCGAGGCGTCAACGCCTGGCAGCTGGCGGAACCAGGCAGGCAGCACGGCCTCGGCCGGGACAGGCTCGGCGATGGCGCCCTTGTCCTCGGGTCTGCACAAGAACTCGATGGATGGGCGGGAACGGAACACCCAGGATCAGTCGTCGTCGCTCGACGAGTTGCTGGACGAGTTGCTGGACGAGTTGCTGCTCTGGTTCGAGCTGGAGGTGCTCGACGAGTTCGAGCTCGAGTTCCCGGACGAGTTCCTGCTCTGGTTCGAGCTGGCAGCCCTGGCCGCAGGTCGAGGGGCGGCACGCGCCGGGGTGATCCGCGGCGGAGGCGCCGGTGTGACCTGCGGCGCGGGCGGCGGCGGAGGCGGCGGCGCCGGTGGCACGAGAGCCCCCGCTGCCGCGGCTGATGCGACCTCTGGGACCGAGGTCACGGCAAATGGGATCGAGCGGCGGCTGGTCGTCATCGGAGCTGGCCGCCATGGGGTCGATGGCCACGACGGCGGCCAGGCCGCCGGCGCCGAGCCCTGCGGTGTAGCCCTTCCACTTCGTCCTAATGCTGGGGAATCTCATGGTTCACCTCTCGTTGCTTGTGTTCGTGGACGGCGCCAGTGTCCGACCCAGGGATGAGGTCAGCGTTAGACGCTCGTGAGACCTCTCTCATCCGTGAGCGAACCGGCGCTCCGGCGTCTCATTGGTTGTTCATGGACGGGTGGAGCGCGCGAAAGTCGGCTGTGCCCCCAAACCAGGCTGCGGCCACGAAGGTGTACACCGATGGCGCCTGCCTGAGGAACCCCGGGCCGGGAGGCTGGGCATGGGCCGTCCCCGGTGGGCCCTACGCCAGCGGCGCCGAGGCCATGACCACCAACCAGCGCATGGAGATCCGCGCCGCCCTGGAGGCGGTGCTGGGGTTGGACGGACGCCTCGA
Source organism: Actinomycetota bacterium (assembly GCA_030859945.1). Classification (GTDB taxonomy): domain Bacteria; phylum Actinomycetota; class Acidimicrobiia; order Acidimicrobiales; genus YB1-3. The sequence continues at coordinate 3,554 of JALZJC010000018.1, forward strand.
GGTGGTGAGCGACTCGACCTACGTGGTGAACTGCTTTCGCGACCGCTGGTGGGAAGGGTGGCTGGCCCGGGGCTGGCTCAACAAGGCCAAGAAGCCCGTCGCCAACCGGGACCTGTGGGAGCCACTCATCGAAGCGGTGCGGTCACACCGCGAGCCCGTCGGGTTCGAGTGGGTGAAAGGCCACTCCGGAGACGCCATGAACGACGTCGTCGACCGCCTGGCGGCAGAGGCGGCGCACAAGCAGACCGGCCGGCGGGGCGAAGGAATGCCCGAGGGTCTGGGCGCGCCCGACCTCGTACCCGTCGGGACCGCCTCCGATCCTCGCGTACCCGTGGGGCACCGGCTCGTGGTCGCCGGTCACCGCCCGCCGGCGCTGGGCGGCTACGAGAGCAACCCTGTGGCCGAAGGTGTGCGAGAGCACCTGAGCCGCATCTTGGCGGCAAAGCTGGAGCTGCATCCGGACCTGGTGGTGCTGACCGGCCTCGGTCTCGGGGCCGAGCAGTTGGGCGCCGAGGCCGCCGCCGGCGCCAAGGCTCCCTACGTGGCCGTCCTCGCCTTCCCCGGACAGGAGGAGGTGTGGCCGGATCGCTCCCGCGAGCGTTACCGAGGGCTGCTGGAAGGAGCCACCGGCCAGGTGCTCCTCCAGGCCAAGGCGCCGGGATCCAAGCAGGCTGCCGGGGCGGCGCTGGCCCGGCGGGACGCCTGGCTGGCCGCCCACGCTCACGAGGCTCTGGTGGTGTGGGACGGTGAGGACCCCGTGGTGGGCCGCCAGGTCCGCTCGCTCCGGGATCGCCTCGGCGAGGAGGAGGTGTGGGTGCTGGAGCCGAACCGGTAGGTGCACGCCTGGCCGACGGGGCCACGACGGTCTCCAGCCGGTGCGACCACTGTTCTCGCCCGGCGAGGCTAGCTTGGCCTTCAGCTGAAATCGGGCCATGGGGCCCCAGCGAGGGGGGACCGACGACTGTGGGCCACGACGATCGCAGAGCTGGTACCGATCCAGCCCGCGGGCCCGACGGTGGCCTCTCGCGCCGGCGCTTCCTGGCCATGGCCGGGGCCGGGGCCGCAGCGTTGGCGGTGGGAGCGTGCGGCTCTGACGACGAGCAGGGGAAGACGAGCTCGCCGGTTGCGGGCCAAGAGGCGGCGCTGGCCGGCACCACCATCACCACGGCGGTCTACGCCAAGAACCATGCTTCGTCACCTCTGTTCTGGCAGCGCTTTTCCCCCGAGGGCCTGAAGGTGGACGTCAAGATCTTCACCAGCGGCTCCGACATGAACCGGGCGCTGCAGGCCGGTGACCTCGACTTCGGGCTGTTCGGGCCCTACAACGGCCTGATCGAGAAGGAGCAGGGGTTCGGGTCCAAGGTCATCTGCATGTGCTCCCGCAACGGCATCGGCTTCATTGCCCGCAAGGACAGAGGCATCGAGAGCGTCGCCGACCTCAAGGGCAAGACCCTTGCCGTCCCGCCTCCGGGCATCCACTTCCTCATCCTCAACAACCTGCTCGACAAGGCCGGCCTCGAGCGCGACAGGGACCTGAAGGCGGTGCCATTGGGCTACGCCGACCATCCCGGAGCGCTGGAGCGTGGAGACGTCGACGCCTACATGGGCACCGAGCCATTGGCCACCCAGAGCGTGCTGTCGGGAGTCGGGAAGCGCCTGGTGGACCCCTACACCACCGGTCTGGGCAACTTCAACACCGCCATCTGGGCCTCACCCAAGATGCTGGCCCGCCCCGAGCTGCTCCGGGCCGCCACCACGATGCAGCGTGACGCGGCCGAGTACCTCTCACCGGGAGGCAGGAACGATCCCGAGGTGTGGAAGGACCTTCTGGTCACGCAGTTCGGCTACACCGAGCCGGTGTACAGGGAGGTCCTCTCCAACGTCGGTGCCGAGTGGCGGTTCGACGACGCCCGCAAGGCCCAGTTCGAGGCCGCGGCCAGGGAGATGCGGGCTGCCGGCGACCTCAAGAAGGACGTCGACTGGGCGGCGGTCTACGAGCTGCAACACCAGCCCACCAGCTGATCCTGGCCGTGGTCACGTCCACCTCGTCGGAGGTCGCCCTCTCGGACGGCCCGGAGGCGGAGGGAGACACCGCTGCGGCGGCGACCCTTCCCGCTCACCCGAGGACCTCCAGGCGCCGCCGCCGGCGACGCGCCCTCGGCCTGGTGATGCCGGCGGTCCTCCTCGGTGCGTGGTGGCTGGCCACTGCCCGCGGCGTCGTCTCCTCCAGGCTGCTGCCGGATCCCTGGTTCGTGGCCGAGGCGGGCTGGGACTTCGTGGCCGGTACACGCGTGGACTCGCTGGCGGGTGTGGTGCCCTTCAGCGGGGCCGCCCCCTTGCACCTGTCGGCGAGCATCTCCCGCTGGCTGTCGGGGTACGGGTTGGCGGTGGTGGTGGGCCTCACCATCGGGCTCGGCATCGGGCTCTCGCGCCTGGTGGCCGACCTCATGGACCCACTCGTCCAGGGGCTGCGGGCCATACCGATCTTCGCCTGGCTCCCCCTGGCTCTGGTGTGGTTCGGGCTGGGAGAGGGTGCGGCGCGCTATCTGGTCTTCATCGGCGCCGTGTCACCGATCCTCATCTCCACGGCCGACAGCGTGAGCCGGGTGCCCGCCTCCTTCGTGGAGACCGCCCGCATGCTCGGCACGCCCCGCCGCTCGCTGGCTCGCCGCGTCTACCTTCCGGCCGCGCTGCCGGGGATCGTGACCGGCCTCCGGCTGGGCATGACCATCGGGTGGATGAGCGTGATCGTCGGTGAGCTGACCGGCACCTCCACGGGCATCGGCGCCATGATGAACGCGGCCCGGGAGAGTGGTCGCCTCGAGCAGATCCTGGTGGGGATGCTGTGCTTCGCCGTGGTCGGCCTGCTCGGCGACATCGTTCTGCGAGCCGCCACCCGGCCCTTCGTGGCCTGGAGCGACCGCTGAGCGTCCCCGCGTCCGACGACGCCCAGCGGCCTGGCACGTCACCGACCTTGGTGGCCTGTGGTGTGACCAAGTCCTTCGGGGACTTGGAGGTCCTCGCCGGTGTGCACCTGTGGGTGCGACCCGGGGAGGTGCTGGCGCTCCTAGGGCCGAGCGGATGCGGCAAGTCCACGCTGTTGCGGGTGCTGGCCGGCTTCGAGGAGGCAGACGGCGGGGCGGTGGAGCTGGGCGGCGAAGCGGTCCGCGGGCCGTCCCCGGACCGGGGCATGGTGGCCCAGGCCGGCACGCTCTTCCCCTGGCTGTCCCTGCGCAAGAACCTGGGCTACGGGCCGCGCCAGGCCGGCCGTCGGGACGTGAGCGAGGTGGTCGACGACCTGGTGAGGGCCACCGGCCTCTCCGGGTTCGACCAGGCGCTTCCGAGGGAGCTGTCCGGTGGCATGCGCCAGCGGGCCGCCATCGCCCAGGTGTTGGCCAACCGGCCACCCGTGCTGCTCCTCGACGAGCCCTTCGGCTCCCTGGACGCCCAGACCCGCCTGGGCATGCACGAGTGGTTCCGACGCCTGCTGGGCGAGCGGCCCACGACCGTGGTGCTGGTGACCCACGACGTGGACGAAGCCCTGCTGCTGGGGGATCGGCTGGGCCTGCTGTCGGCACGGCCCACCCGGGTGGTGGAGACCATCGACCTCGACCTCGGGGACGAGCGGGGGCGGGCCACGCTGTCCGACCCCCGCTTCGTGGCCCTGAAGGCCGATGTGCTGGAGCGGGTGCTGAACGCCTGAACGCCTGAGGCCCTCAGCCTCAGTTGGTTGATCGGGGGTGCCTGGCGTCCCAGGTCCCGGCCGTTCCCTCCTCCTTGAGGCGAAACCTCTGCACCCGGGTGGTGGCTGTCTTGGGCAGGCCGGCTCGTACGTCCACGTACCGGGGCACCATGAACAGGGGGAGTCGATCGACGAGAAAGCCGTGCAGAGCCTCGGGTTCGAGCGCGGCTCCCCGGCGGAGCACGACGGACAGCTTGATCTCCTCTTCGACGTCCTCCTCGGCCGGGACGCCGACGGCCGCAACCTCGAGGACGGCGGGGTGGGCCAGCGCCGCCGTCTCCACGTCGGCGGCGGAGATCATCTCCCCCCTCCGGCGGATGGCGTCGCGCAGGCGCCCGATGAAGGAGAAGTCACCGTCGCCTCTTCGCACCATGAGGTCGCCCGTGCGGTACCAGCCGTCGGCTTCACGCTGGGCGGCGACGCTCCCGTCAGGGCGTCGGTAGCCCTCGAACATCACGTGGGAGCGGAGCGGCCGGATCCACATCTCGCCGACGGCGTCGGGCGGCATCTCATTTCCTGTCTCGTCCACGATCTTGGCCTCGAACCGGGGGCTCGGCCGCCCGACGGTGCCCGGACGTTGGGGCAACTGCTCCGGGCGCGTCCAGCACGAGGCCGTCTCCGTCTGCCCCCACACGTCCATCACCGACAGGTCGAAGCGGTCCTCGATCTCCCGCCAGCGGTCGGCGGGCGTGGCCGAGCCGAGGATGAGCCGCACGGGGTTGTCGGCGTCGTCGGCCTGGGCGGGGAGACGAACCAACGTCGAGAGGATCGTCCCCACGAAGGTGAAAACCTGGGCCTCGGCCCGGCGCACGCGGTCCCAGAAGCCGAAGGGCCGGAAGCGGTCGTCGATGGTGATCGTCCCTCCGGCCACCAGGGTGGCCAGCGTCGTTCCCTGGCAGGTCACGTGGCACAGCGGGAGGCAGCAGTAGGTGGCGTCGTCCTCGGTCAGATGGAGCAGCTCCTCGGTGTAGCAGTGGGCCCAGGTGAGCTCGCAGGCCCGGCTCCAGATCACTCCCTTCGAGGTGCCCGTGGTACCCGAGGTGTAGACCAGCTTGGCCGGTGCGCCGGGGTCATCGGCGAGCGGCGGTGGCGGTGCCGACGACGCCCGCTCCAGGCAGGTCTCGAGCGACATGGTCCCCGGTAGCGGTGCACCGGCGACGAGCACGTGGCGCAGGTGGGGAAGGTGCCGGCGGATGGCCGCCACCTCCGGGTAGAGGGCGGCGTCGCACACCAGGACGCGTGCTCCGGCATGGGCCATGACGTTCCGGAGCGGGTCACCCTCGAGCAGGCTGTTCACGGGCATGAAGACGGCCCCAAGCTTCATGCAGGCGAACCAGGTGGCGGCCATGGGCAGGCCGTTGCCACAGAAGGCCATCACGGTGCTCCCGCTGTCCACGCCGAGCTGGCGCAGGGCCTCAGCGGCGCGGTTGGCCACCTCGTCGGTGTCGGCGTAGGTCAGCGTGGTCTCGGGGAGCACGAGCAGCGGCCGGGGCCCGAGGCGTGCGGCCTGCCGCTCGAGGATGGCTCGCACCCCTTGGCCGCCTCCCACCCCGCGGTCCCGGGGCTCGGGGGCCGCCGCATGCGAGGGCCCGTCAGCCGTCACCCTCGGCCTCCTCCGCAAGGGCCTCCATGAGCACCGGCACCGGGGCGCGGTCGTCGGGGCTGACGGGCCGGAACACGCGGAGGGCTCGGCCACCTCTCACGATGGCGTCGCCGCCCAGCTGGCGCACGTCCTCCACCGGCATCCTCATGGGCACGCCTCGGGCCGCCGCCTCTCGATAACGGCGCAGCGTGGCTGGGTTGAAGACGTCCCGGCGGGACGCTCTGCCGAGGCCGAGCCGCCCGTAGAGGACGCGGTCGGTGTCGCTCAGGAAGGGCCACGGCCACTCCAACTCGTCGGCCAGGGCGGCCAGGGCGTCGGCGGGGCTGAAACCGACGGCGACGGCTGTGGCCCCCAGGCCCTCGAGCTGGCCCCGAGCGTCCCGCACCCCGACGAGGTGCTCCCGGCACGGCAGTCAGTACCGGTGTCGAATGAGGCTGACCAGGGCCAGGCGCGGCCCCGCGCCAAGGTCCACCGGCTCCCCGCTGCGAGCGTCGGGCAGGGAGATCCCGGCCAGTTCGGTCACTTCGGGCCTGGAGGGCATGGCGGGTCGGCACCCTACGTCGTCGGGAGTCCCGGCGGTACGGCGCGCCCGGCCGGTAGGTTCGGCGGGGTGCGGCTGGGCGTGGACACCGGAGGCACGTTCACCGATGTGGTGGGCGACGACGGGCGTATCGTCAAGGTCCTCTCCACGCCCGAGCAACCCGGTCGGGCCGTGACCGAAGGCGTGGAGGGTATGGCTTCCGGGCGGCCCGAGCTGCTGGCCCACGGCACCACCGTGGCCACCAACGCCCTGCTCGAGCGGCGGGGCGCCACCGTGGCGCTGATCACCACCGAGGGTATGGCCGACGTGATCGAGATCGGACGCCAGGACCGACCTTCGCTGTACGACCCCTTCGCCGACCGCCCGGAGCCGCTCGTGTCCAGGAAGCTGCGCCTGGAGGTCGCAGGGCGCCTGGGGGCGGACGGCGCCGAGGTGACGCCGATGGACGAGGTCAAGGTCCCCGACATCCCCGAGGAAGCAGAGGCCGTGGCCGTGTGCCTCCTCCACGCCGACCTCGAACCCGTCCACGAGCAACAGGTGGCTCGCGTCGTGGCCGGGCGCGGTCACGAGGTGGTGTGCTCGCACGAGGTGTCCCCGGAGTTCCGCGAGTACGAGCGCACGGTGACCACAGTCGTCGATGCCTACCTGCGCCCCGTCATCCGCTCCTACCTCCACCAGCTGGGTGACGTGGCCGACGAGGTGCTCGTCATGACCTCGGCCGGCGGGCTCGTGCCCCTGGCCGAGGCCGCCGACCACCCCGCCACTCTCCTGCTGTCCGGTCCTGCCGCCGGGGTGCGAGCGGCCGCCGCCGCCGCCACCGCCGCCGGCTTCCCCGACGCCGTCAGCCTGGACATGGGCGGCACCAGCACCGACGTGTGCCTCATCACAGGAGGGGCTCCCGAGCCGGCCGCCGAGCGGCGGGTCGCCGGCTTCCCCGTGCGCCTTCCTGCCCTCGACATCCACACCATCGGGGCGGGTGGCGGCTCCATCGCCCGTGTCGACCCCGGTGGAGCGCTCACCGTGGGCCCTCATAGCGCCGGGGCCGACCCGGGCCCGGCCTGCTACGGGCGCGGTGGCACCGAACCCACCGTCACCGACGCCGACCTGGTGGCGGGCCGCATCCCAGACGGCACGGAGTTCCCCGGGATCGGGCCACTGGACAAGGAGGCGGCCCGCACCGCCCTCGACAAGGAGGGCCTCGATGTCGGCGGGGTCATCGCCGTGGTCGACACCTCCATGGAGCAGGCGCTGCGGGTGGTGACCGTCGAGCGGGGCGTCGACCCCCGAGACCTGGCCCTGGTGGCCTTCGGCGGGGCGGGCCCCCTCCACGCCTGCGCCCTGGCCGACGCCTTGGACATGGCGGCCGTGGTCGTGCCTCCCAGGGCTGGCGTGCTGTCCGCCGTGGGGCTGCTGGGCGCTCCCCGGCAGGCGGTGCTGGTGCGTTCCTGGCCCAAGCTGGGCGACCACCGGGGATTGCCCGAGGCTCGTTTCGACCTGGCCCGGGCCGCGGCGCGCCATCTGCTCGGCGCCGGCGACGAGGTCCACGCCAGGGTCCTGTCGAACCACGGGACGGGCACGGTCACCGCCACCTTGGAGGACGGCACCCAGGTGGAGGTGGAGCTTTCCGTGGACTGCCGCTACGAGGGACAGAGCCACGAGCTGACGGTGGGCGCCGTGGGTGCCTTCGAGGAGGAGCATCGCCGGCGGAACGGCTTCGCCCGCGCCGGCGCCCCGGTGGAGGTCACCGCTCTGCGTGCCGCCGCCCTCCTCCCGCCGCCGCTCGAGGTGGAAGACCTGCCCGCGCCCGGCGACCGGGGCCCGGCAGAGGGCCCCCGGGTGCTGGCCGAGCGGGACTGCACCGTGTGGTTGCCCGAGGGTTGGGGAGCCGAGACGGGGGAGGACGGGGCGTGGATCCTGCATCGCTCCAGGTCCTGATCTCCCGGCTCACCGGGGTCGCCGACGAGATGGGCGCCGTTCTTCGGCGCTCGGCCTCCAGCCCCAACATCAAGGAGCGGGCCGACTGCTCTGCCGCCCTGTTCACGCCCGGCGGCGAGCTGCTGGTCCAGGCCGAGCACATCCCCGTGCACCTCGGAGCCATGCCCGCTTCCGTCCAGGCCGCCATCGACGCCTTCGCCCCCGACGACCTGCGGGCGGGGGACCAGGTCGTGCTCAACGACCCCTTCGCCGGCGGCACCCACCTCAACGACCTGACCCTCGTGGCTCCCTGCTTCGTGGAGGACGGCCTGGTGGGGTGGGCGGCCAACCGGGCCCATCACGCCGACGTGGGTGGCATGGCGCCCGGCTCCATCCCCCCCGAGGCCACGGAGGTGTACCAGGAGGGCCTGCGCATCCCTCCCGTTCGCCTCGGCCCCGAGGTGACGGCGCTGCTCCTTGCCAACTCCCGCACACCACGGGAACGGCAGGGGGACCTCGACGCCCAGGTCGGGGCCAACGTGGTGGGCGTGGAGCGGCTGGCCACCCTCGCCGACCAGCCGCTGACCGAGGTGGGCGACTACGGCGAGCGCCGCATGCGGGCGGCGCTGGCCGAGCTTCCCGACGGCACCTGGTCCTTCGAGGACGTCCTCGACTCGTGCGGCCCCGCCGACGAGCAACAGCAGCGGGCCCGCGTGGTGGTCACCCTCACCATCGACGGTGACACCGCCACCTTCGACTTCACCGGCACCGACGACCAGCGCCCCGGCAACGTCAACGCCGTGGAGGCGGTCACCGTGAGCGCAGTCGCCTTCTCCCTGCGCTCGGTCACCGACCCAACCATTCCCGCCAACGGCGGCGCCTTGCGCCCGGTGAAGGTCGTGGCCCCGGTGGGGACGATAGTGAACGCCCGTGCGCCGGTGGCCGTGGGCGCCGGCAACGTGGAGGTGAGCCAGCGGGTAGCCGACGTGTGCCTCGGGGCCCTGGCTCAGGCCGTGCCCGACCGGGTGGGGGCGGCGAGCCAGGGGACCATGAACAACCTGATGGTGGGCGGCGGCGGCTGGGTGTACTACGAGACGGTGGCGGGGGGTCAGGGCGGCCGCCCCGGCCGGGCCGGCATGAGCGGCGTGCACACCGCAATGACCAACACAGGTCAAGGTGACTACCAGTCGCGGCCGGGCATGTCGGGTGTTCATACCGGCATGACCAATTCGAAAAATACGCCCATCGAGGCGCTGGAGCGCGCCTATCCGATGCGGGTACTCCGGTACCGGCTCCGGCACGGGAGCGGCGGGGCCGGCTTCTCGCCCGGCGGCGAGGGGATCGAGCGCGACCTGTTGATGCTGGAGGACGTCACCGTGTCGCTCATCACCGAGCGGAGGGTGTCCCAGCCTTGGGGCCTGGCCGGCGGTGAGCCGGGGGCGGTCGGGGAAAACTGGCTCGTCCCGGGGGGTGACGAGAGCTGTGCCGAGCGGTTGCCGGACAAGTGCACGATCCGCATGAAAGCGGGTGACGTCCTGAGGATGTTGACTCCCGGCGGTGGGGGGTGGGGCACGCCTGCGCACTGAAAGAGGGGCTTCGTCCGAGCAAACAACGATGGTTGTCGCTACCCAGAGGCATGATGTCGGCGTGGACGTGACGACTCTTCACCGTGCGGTCTACTCAGAGGCCGACGCCGGCGAGATCCTTCGCGTGCCGCCGTCGACACTTCACTGGTGGCTCGAGGGTGGGAAGAGGCGCAACAAGGTCTATCCCCCCGTGATTCGGCCGGAGCCAACCGGATCTCGTTCGCTTTCGTGGGGGGAGTTCGTCGAAGCGGCTCTCCTGAGGCAGTACCGCCGACAGCTCGAGGTCGAACTGCACGAGATCCGCACGTTCATCACCAAGCTGCGGGAGAAGGAAGGGATCCCGTATCCGCTCGCCCACTTCAGGCCGTGGGTGGGCGAAGGCCGACGGTTGCTCCTTGAGCTGCAGAAGGAGTCGGGACTGCCTGGCGAGCTCTGGCTCGTGGCACCCGCGAGTGACCAGCTCGTACTCACCGAGCCGGCCGCGTCGTTCCTGAAGCGCGTCGAGTGGAACGAGGACCTTCCCGTCGCTTGGCGACCGCACGAGGACGAGGCTTCGCCAGTTCGGTGCCGCCCGACGCAGCGCTTTGGTCGCCCATCCATCGCCGGGATCAGCACCGAGGTCATCGTTGAGCACCTCGACGGTGGTGAGGACGAGGACGAGGTCGCCGAACAGTTCGGCCTCAGCCTCAACGACGTGCGCTGGGCCCGCGCCTACGAGCTTTCACGTCAGACGCCCTCAGCGGCGTGAAGACCGCCGAGGTCCGCTTCTACTTCGACGCGGACATTCTCGGCCTCGGCAAGCTTCTCGCCAGCCTGCGTCCGGACTGCACGTTCCCCGGGGATCCGGGTGCGATCATCCACAATCGCCAACGCCCGGCGTGCTCGGTCACGTCACCATCTATCCACGACACTGTCTGGATCCCGCAGGTAACTTCCGAAGACCTGCTCATCATCACGAGGGATGCCAAGATCCAACGGCGGGTCGCAGAGGTTCAAGCGGTTCGAGACCAGGGAGCCACCATGGTCGCGTTGGCGAGCGCCGACGCGAAGACCGTCTGGGCTCAGCTTGAGGTGTTCATGAATCAGTGGCGCGCCATCGAGAAGCTCCACGGGCTTCCCGGACCGTTCATCTATCGAGCGAGCCGGACCGCCTGACTCCGGTCGACCTCAATGGCTGATGGACAAGAGACGCCCCAGCGGAGTGCAGCGTGTGTCCCAAGTTGACCAACACCCGCAGCACGCCCATCGGGCGCTGGCCCGGTGGCGACGGCATAGAGCGCGAGCTGGAGGTGCTCGAGGATGCGCAGGCGTCCGCTCGCTCGGCGACTCTGGCCATGCTGGCGAGCCTCAAGCGGGCTGTCGGTGAGCTGGACAGATCGTGGCCTGGCTCATGGTCTACGGAACATCAACGCTGATCCGGGCTATGCGCAGACGACTCTCGTGGCGAACCCGACCTCCGAGCTGCTGGTCGATCTCTACGGTGCCGACGCCGGAGGTCACGCCAGAACCGCGATCGGGATGGCAGCCCTCCCGCTCGACCTGCCAGTCATCCTCGCCGCCGAAGTAGAGCTGGCCGCGTAGCCCGCCAATCCGTTGGGACGGGCGCCCTCCGAGCTACCGAGACCTACCTCTTGCTCGGCAGGGAGCGCGCGTACCCGACGCCGAGGTCGATCCATTTGGACAGTTGCCGCTTCGTGCGGACCTGGTCGGCACCTACGCGCAGCCAGCCGCGCATCGGCCGACCTCGCATTTCCATGGGCACAGCAGTCGTCGTCGCCATGAGTTGCTCTGAGCTTCCAGGATCGACCCGAACGAGCAGGCCGCCTTGGCCGCTGGCGGCGATGGCCATGTTTCCGCCGACCAGGAAGGCCAGCCCGCCAAACATGGCTTGTTCTGAGACAGCGGCGTCATTGGGCAACAAGGCGCGGATCCGGTCCGCGAGCTCCTTGTCGTAGGCCACTGACTCGATGGTATGGCCGCGGCGGGCGCCCTGGTAAATCGGGTCGAGGCCAGGTCGCCGTGCCGCACCTGCGTCACCGCCGTCGCCGGCCGGTGGGGAAGCCGATGGTCATCGTGGCTGGCCCTCGCCTCGCTGTTCACCCGGCTGTCATGGCGCTCGGGGCCAGGTGGGGCCTGTTCCGGCACTACTGGGTACCCTCGCGGATGACGGCGAGAAAGGTGACAGCCACCACCTGCCGGGTTGAGGGCCAGCACGGCCTGATCCACCTGTCGCTCCAGGTCGCCCTTGATGGCCCGGGCCTGGCGGCGCATCCAGAAGATCATCCACGTGAGCACGCCGCAGCGGCCGGGGAGACGGCGGCGAAGGCTCGCAGCCGGGCCGGCCCCACCAGATTGCCCAGGGTGAGGTGGATCACCATGCCCACGAGCACCGACAGGGCGACGGCTGCGGCCACCCCCGCCCACGCCGCTCGCCCGAGGTCGGTCCGGCCGATGCGGCGGAGATAGGCGAACACGATGGCCACGATGAGGGCCGCCTCGAAGCCCTCGCGGATCATAATGAGCAGTGCCGGGACCCTATTAGGTGAGCCTAATGAGCAGTCTCAAGTATGCCAAACGGCCTGGTAGCTGCACCAGGGACCGGTCCTTTGGTCAGCTTCGCTCCCAGTCCTTCCAGACGGGGTCGTATCCCGCGGCCCGCACGAGCTCGGCGACCTCGCCCGGCGAGCGGTTGTCCGAGGTCTGGAACTGGGGCTCGGCGTCGCTGGCGGACGCGTAACCGCCGGGCTCGGTGTGCGAGCCAGCCGAGAGGTGGGTGATGCCGAGGCGGAGCACGGCGTCGCGGAAGTCCGGCTCCTCACGGGTGGAGAGGACAAGGGCCACGTCGGGAAGCAGCAGCCGCAGGGCGCAGAGCAGTTGCACGAAATGGCGGTCGTCCACCGGCCCCGGCGGTTGGAAGCCCCCTGCGGCCGGGCGTATTCGCGGGAGGGAGAGCGACACCTCGCACCGCCACCACCGGCGGAGCAGGGCCTGCGCATGGGCGGCGACGGCGAGCGCCTCGCCGCGCCAGTCGTGGTGCAGGCCCAGCAGGGCGCCGAGGCCGAGCCGGCGCATGCCCGCCTCGGCCCCGCGGTCGAGGGCGGACAGCCGCCAGTCGTAGTTCCGCTTCTTGCCCTTGAGATGGGCTCCGGCGTACGTGGCCCGGTCGTAGGTCTCCTGGTACACCACCAGCCCTTCGCAACCGGCGCCGACCAGGCGCCCGTAAGTGTCGGTGTCCCACACCTGCACCTCGAGGGAGATGGACGGCACCTCCGGTGCCAGCACCCGAACGCAGTCGACCAGGTAGTCCTTGCTCACCACGCGGGCGTGCTCACCCGCCACCAGCAGCAGGTGCCGGAACCCGCGAGCGGTAAGGGCCCGGGCCTCCGAGAGCACCTCGTCGGGGGACAGGGTGCGGCGGGTGATGTCGTTCCCGGCCGAGAAGCCGCAGTAGGTACAGGTGCTCACGCACTCGCTGGACAGGTACAGAGGGGCGAAGAGGTGGATGGTGCGGCCGAAGCGTCGCACCGTCGTCTGGTGAGCCAGGTCGGCGATGTCCTCCAGCCGCTCGGTGGCCGGCGGCGACAGGAGGGCGGCGAAGTCGTCGAGGGACCTCCGGGTGGCGAGCAGGGCCCGCTCCACGTCCCGGGGGGTGGCGGCGTCGACCCGGGCCCGCAACGCATCGAGGTCCGTGGACAGCAGGTCCGCGGCCGCCGTACCCGGCGGCGCCCCGACCGGCCGGGACTCCAGCGTGATGGGAACGGCGGTCATGCAGGGGGGGTCAGGAAGCCGGTGAGCGGCGAGCTGGCCGCGGCCGCCCGCCGGGAGGAGGCCAGTCCGGCGAGGAAGCCCCGCCGTCCGGCTTCCACGGCCAAGCCGAAGGCTGCGCCCATGGCCGCAGGGTCGCGGGCCGTGCCGATGGCGGTGTTCACCAGTACGGCGTCGGCGCCCAGCTCCATGGCCTCGGCCGCCTGGCTGGGAGCGCCGATACCGGCGTCCACCACCACGGGCACCAGCGACTGCTCCACGATGATCTCGATGGCTGCCCTGGTGCGCAGGCCCTGGTTGGAGCCGATCCACGAGCCGAGGGGCATCACCGTGGCGCAGCCCACCTCCTCGAGGCGCTTGCAGAGCACGGGGTCGGCGTTCACGTAGGGGAGCACGGTGAAGCCGTCGGCGCAGAGGACCTCGGCCGCCTTCAGCGTCTCCACCGGGTCGGGCAGCAGGTACCGGGGGTCGGGGGTGACCTCGAGCTTGACCCACTCGGGGAGCTCGGCGGCCCGAGCCAGGCGGGCCAGGCGGATGGCCTCGTCGGCGTCGATGGCGCCGCTGGTGTTGGTGAGGAGCAGCACGTCAGGCGGGAGGGCGTCGAGAATGTCCTCGTCCGCCGTGGGATCAACCCGCCGGAGGGCCACCGTGACCATCTCCGTGCCACAGGTGGCGATCGTCTCCCGCAGCGAGGCGTTGGAAGGGAACTTGCCGGTACCGAGGAACAGGCGGGAGGCGAACTCCCTGCCCGCTATCACCAGCGGGTCTTCGGTCAACGGGTCCCGGTTCATCTCACGTCACGCCTCCTCGACCCGCATTACCGGGCCGGTTGTGTTTCGAAGGGTCGTGAGCCTGGTGCTCACCTCTCAGCCCGGAACGCGAGCTCCCCTGCGTGGTCGTTAGCCTAGTACCCGATGAGTACCCGCAAGCTCATCATCGCCGCCCTGGTGACAGGCCTCGCCATCCTGGTCGCCTTCGCCGTGCAGGTGACCCTCGCCGCCCGCTGAGCCCATCGGCGCCGGGCGGTGGCACCACCCGAGCCAGGGGCGTCGCACAACGGGTCGGGTCACCGCCAATCGGTAGTCTTGGGCTCGAGCGAGGAGGTGGTCCCCACGGCTCAGCAATACGACGTGGTCGTGCTCGGTGGCGGCCCCGGTGGTTACGCGGCAGCGCTCTACGCTGCCTCCGCCGGGCTGTCCGTGGCCGTCGTGGAGAAGGACAAGGTGGGGGGTACCTGCCTGCACCGGGGGTGCATCCCGGCCAAGGAGCTCCTGGAGACGGCGTCGGTGTACCGCACCGTGGCGGGGGCCAAGGAGTTCGGGGTCCAGGCCGAGCAGCCAGCTCTCGACTTCTCCGTCAGCCAGCAGCGCAAGCAGAAGGTCGTCGACCAGCTGTGGAAGGGCCTGCAGGGCTTGATGAAGCGGCGCCGGATCACCACCGTCATCGGCACCGGCCAGCTCGGCCCCGGCCGCACGGTCACCGTGAGCGACGGAACCGAGCTCCAGGGCACCCACGTGGTGCTGGCTGCCGGTTCCGTCCCCCGCACCATCCCCGGCTTCGAGGTTGACGGCCGCTTCGTGATGACGTCGGACGAGGTCCTGGCGCTGGAGGAGCTGCCGGCCACCGCCGTGGTCATCGGCGGCGGCGCCATCGGCTGCGAGTTCGCCTCCATGATGAGCGACCTCGGCGTGCAGGTGACCCTCCTCGAGGCGCTGCCCAAGCTGCTCCCCGGGTGTGACCAGGACGTGGTGAACGTGGTGACCCGCTCCTTCGAGAAGCGGGGCATCGACGTGAAGGTCGGCGTCACCGTGCGGGGCCACAAACCCACGGACGACACCACCACCGTCCTGTTGGGGGAAGGCGAGCAGGTGACCGTCGACGCCGTGGTGGTCTCGGTGGGCCGCCGGCCGCTGTCCGACGGCCTTCTGGCCGACGGCACCGCCGTGGAGCTCGACGAGCGTGGGTTCGTGCGCGTCGACGAGCGCTGTCGCACCGCCGAGGCGGGCGTGTACGCCGTGGGTGACCTGGTAGCCACGCCCCAGCTGGCCCACGTGGGCTTCGCCGAGGCCATCGTGGCCGTCAAGGACATGCTCGGGGAGTCACCGGTGCCGGTGGACTACGCCGCCGTCCCCTGGTGCATCTACTGCCACCCCGAGGTCGCCTTCGCCGGGATGTCCGAGGAGGCGGCCCGAGCGGCGGGCTACGACGTCATGGTCAAGAAGGATCCCTACGCCGGCAACGGCCGGGCCCTGATCGTGGGGGAGCCCGAGGGCATGGTGAAGGTGATCGCCGAGAGGGGACCCGACGGCCGGGCGGGTCGGATCCTCGGCGTGCACATGGTCGGGCCGTGGGTCACCGAGCAGTTGGGTCAGGCCTACCTGGCCGTCAACTGGGAAGCCACGCCTGACGAGGTCGCCCAGTACATCCAGCCCCACCCGTCCTTCTCGGAGGTGTTCGGTGAGACGGTGCTGGCCATGACCGGGAGGGGACTGCACGCATGAGACCGAGGCTCGATCAGTGACCGACATCACCATGCCTCAGTTGGGCGAGACCGTCACCGAAGGCACCATCACCCGCTGGGCCAAGCAGGTGGGCGACCCGGTCGACGAGGACGAGGTCCTCTTCGAGGTCTCCACCGACAAGGTGGACTCCGAGGTGCCCTCGCCCGCCGGCGGCTACCTCTCCGAGATCCTGGTTCAGGAGGGTGAGACGGTCGACGTGGGCACCCGGCTGGCGGTCATCGGGCCCTCGGCGCCCGGCGAGGTGTCGGCAAACCCGGCTCCCTCCGACGACGTGCCCGTGGAGGACGAGGACGAGGCGCCCGACGTGGCAGCCAAGGCCCAGGAGACGGGGGCCAGCGACGTCGATGCCACGGCCGAGGCCGCCAAGGCCGAGGTGGCTCGAGGCGAGGCCGAAGCGGCGCGGGCACCGGAGCCGGCGGCGCCTCCCACCGGTGGCGTGGGAAGGGCGGGCACCCGGCCGGACCCGGCGCCGCCCGGGCCCTCGCGCAGGGACGGAACGGCCGGCGGGGACGGGAGCTCCAGGCTCCTCTCGCCCGTGGTCCGCCGTCTCATCGGCGAGCACGGCCTCGACGTGGACCAGATCCCCGGCACGGGATCGGGTGGGCGTGTCACCCGTGCCGACGTGCTGGCCTTCGTGGAGGGCCGGGACACACCGGAGGCGGCCAGTCCGCCGGGGCCGCCCGTCACCGGTCCCATGGAGGAGACTCCCGCTCGCAGGGGGCCGGCCCCCGCACCCCTTGCCGCCGCTCGTCCCGGCGAACGGGACGTGAAGGTCCCCTTCTCCAACATCCGCCGCCGGACCGCCGAGCACATGCGCCGCTCCATCGAGACCTCGGCGCACACCCTGGTCGTCCTCGAGGTCGACTACCACAACGTGGACAAGGTGCGGGTCCCCGTCAAGGAGCGCTTCAAGGCCGAGGAGGGCGTGGGTCTCACCTACCTGGCCTTCATCGCCCGGGCCGTGGTGGACGCCATCCGCGACTACCCCCACGTGAACTCCTCCGTGGGAGACGACGAGCTGGTGGTGCACCGCTATGTCAACCTCGGGATCGCCGTGGACCTCGACCACGAGGGGCTCATCGTGCCGGTGGTGCACGACGCCGAGGGCAAACGCCTCCGCGTCCTCGCCCGCGAGATCGCCGCGCTGGCCACCAGCGCCCGCTCGAAGAAGCTCAGCGCCGACGACATCTCGGGGGGCACCTTCACCATCACCAACGCCGGCGGTTACGGGACTCTCATCACCGCACCCATCATCAACCAACCCCAGGTGGCCATCCTGTCCACCGACGGTGTCAAGCCGAGGCCGGTGGCCGTGCCTCTGGCCGACGGTGGCCACGGCATCGCCGTCCACCCCGTCGGCAACCTGGCCCTGGCCTTCGACCACCGGGCCTACGACGGTGCCTACGCATCCGCCTTCATGGCCCGTCTCAAGGAGGTCCTGGAGACGAGGGACTGGTCCGGCGAGCTCGGATGACCCGTTGAGCTTGCGGGTGCGCTGGCTCGGGCGGGTCAGCTTCGGCGACGCTCACGCCCTCCAGCGCTCCCTGCACCAGCGCTCGGCCGACGACCACCTGCTGCTGCTCGAGCATCCCCCCGTGTACACCCTGGGCGTGCGAGGCCGGCTGGAGCACGTGCTGGCGCCGCCGGAGGAGGTGGAAGCGGAGCTGGTGCGCACGGACAGGGGCGGCGACGTCACCTACCACGGCCCCGGCCAGCTCGTGGGGTACCCCATCCTGTCGGTTCCGGTGGCGCCGGGAGCCACGCCCGCCTACGTGCATGCCGTCGAACAGGTGGTGATAGACGCCCTGGCCGACGTGGGATTGCCCACCGCCGCTCGGCTCGACGGCCACCCCGGCGTGTGGGTGGGGGAGCGCAAGGTATGCGCCGTGGGGGTCCGCCTCACCCGGGGCCGGTCCATGCACGGCTTCGCCCTCAACGTCGACCCCGACCTGGCCATGTTCTCCCGCATAGTGCCCTGCGGCATCCCCGACCGGGGGGTCACCTCCCTGGCCGCCGAGGGCGTGGGGGCGTCGATGAGGGAGGTGGTGGACGCCGTGGCCCGCCGGGCCGGCGAGCGGTGGGGCGCCAACCGGGTCGAGCGCCAGGACGTGGCCTGGCGGGTGCGCAGCGAGGACCTCTCCGCCTTCACGAGGGGCGCAGCCGCGGGGGCGGCTCCGGTGCGGCTCGTCGGTCGTCTGGCCCAGGCTGGGGTGGACGCTGCCGGCGGCCTGGCCGTCGACGCCAGGAAGCCGGAATGGCTGAGGGTGAAGGCCGACATGGGGGAGCGGTTCCGTGAGCTCAAGACCACCATGCGCTCGCTCGACCTCAACACGGTGTGCGAGGAAGCCGGCTGTCCCAACATCTTCGAGTGCTGGGCCGACGGCACGGCGACGTTCATGATCAACGGCGAGCGCTGCACCCGGGCCTGCGGGTTCTGCCTGGTGGACACCCGCCATCCGGAGCCGCTCGACCCGGGCGAGCCCGAACGCGTGGCCGAGGCCGTGGCTCGCATGGGCCTCGACCACGCCGTGGTGACCGCCGTGGCCCGTGACGACCTGCCCGACGGGGGAGCGGCCGCCTTCGCCGCCACCGTGCGGGCCGTCCACCACCGCTGCCCGGGCACGGCCGTGGAGGTGCTCATCCCCGACTGCAAAGGCGATGCCGACGCACTGGGCGCCATCTTCACCGCCAGCCCCGAGGTCTTGAACCACAACCTGGAGACGGTGGCTCGCCTCCAGCGGGCCGTGCGGCCGTCGGCCTCCTACGCCCGCAGCCTCAGTGTCCTGGCCCGGGCCAGTACCGCCGGGCTGGTGACCAAGTCCGGGATCATCCTCGGCATGGGCGAGACCGAGGAAGAGGTTCTCGGCGCTATGGCCGACCTGCGGTCCGTGGGCGTGGACATCGTGACGCTCGGCCAGTACCTGCGACCCACCTCGAGCCACCTGCCCGTGGCCCGGTGGTGGCGACCCGAGGAGTTCACCCGCCTACATCGGGCGGGCATGGAGATGGGCTTCGCCCACGTGGAGGCCTCGCCGCTCACCCGCTCGAGCTACCACGCCAAGGCCGCGACCCTTGCGTCCCAGCTAGTTTCTACGGGTCATCGTCAGCGATAGCAAAGGAGCCGACCGGATGAGGAGACTCGTGCTTCTGGCCGTGGCACTCGTGGCGTCACTGGCCGCCACCGCCCCGGCGAGCGCGCAGGACCGGAGAGAGCCTGTCACGGGCCAGTTCTCCATGAGCGTTCATACTCACAGCAGGCAGTTCGGCAGTCCCTCCGGGGTGGAGACGCTGTTTCCCACCAATCCGTTGGAGCACCCGGTCCGATCGGGCGGCTTCAGCTACTCGTCGATCCCCTGCAGCTCCCCGGCACCGTTCAACGATCGCGCCCTGGTGTTCGCCCCCGGCTATCCCGGGATCGGGTCCGGGCCGCTGGCGGTTCGCCACCGGGTGCAGGGAGTCGTCACGACGAGCGAGTCCGGTGATTCCGGAACCGTCCGGGGAACCATCACCACCATCCTGTGCCAGAACGGGCAGGAGACCAAGGACAGGATCCGCTTCAGGTTCGAGGGCCAGTTCGTGGTGACCTCTCAGAACGAGGCGGTGGTCACCGGCACGTTCCGGATCCTCGGGGGCACGGGGAGCTTCGCCGGCCTCGACGGCGAGGGCTCGATCACAGGTCGCTTCACATGCCTGCCCCCGGCCCTGCAACGTGCCGGCGCCCAGGACTGCGCCGACCTGGGTGCGTTCTCCGACGCCATCTTCGACCTCCAGGGTTCGTACGCCAACCGCCACCCCGGTGTCGCGTAACGCCAAACCGAAGGCCTCTACGCTCCACCTCGTGCGACTGGAGCGCCTCGGACGGGTGCGGGCCCGCATGTCCGACCTGGGCGTGGACGTCCTCCTCCTCTCGTTGGGGGCCGACCTCCCTTGGGTCACCGG
>JALZJC010000023.1 GCA_030859945.1 Actinomycetota bacterium
TCATCCGCCATCCGGCCATCACCGTGGTGGGGTCGTCTCCCGAGCTCATGGTGCAGCTCCTCGACGGCCGGGTGGTCTCCCGTCCCATCGCCGGCACCCGGCCCCGGGGGCGCACGGAGGAGGAGGACCGCCGGCTGGGCGGGGAGTTGGCCGAGCACCCCAAGGAGATCGCCGAGCACGTCATGCTGGTGGACCTGGCCCGCAACGACGTGGGCCGGGTGGTTCGCTATGGCACCGAGCAGGTGGAGGAGCTGATGACCGTGGAGCGCTACAGCCACGTTATGCACCTGACCTCGCAGGTGTCGGGCCTGCTGGCTCCGGGCAACGGGCCCATCGACGTGCTCCGGGCCACCCTGCCGGCGGGGACCATGTCCGGCGCGCCCAAGGTGCGGGCCATGGAGATCATCGACGAGCTGGAGACCACCAAGCGCGGGCCCTATGCCGGCGTGGTGGGTTACTTCGACTTCTCGGGGAACCTCGACACCGCCGTCGCCATCCGCACCATGCTGGTGAGCCCCGATGGTCGGGCCAGCGTCCAGGCGGGAGCCGGCATCGTGGCCGACAGCGATCCCGAGATGGAGGAGACGGAGTGCCGGAACAAGGCCGCGGCGTTGTTGGTGGCGGTCCCCGCAGCCCGGCGGATGGCGGCGGCTCGACGAAGGGAGACAGGAGGATGACCGAGGAGATCGACGCCGGTGACGAGGCTGCGCTCGACGCCGCGGCCGACTACACGGCTCTGCGCCGTGAGGTGGGCGCGGTGTGGCTGGCCCGCGACTTCGTGAAGGTGCACGGCCCGGAGACCTTCTCCTGGCTGCAGGGCCAGCTGAGCCAGGACCTGTCCGGGTTGGAAGTGGGAAACGCCGTGGAGTCGTTCCTCCTCCAGCCTCAGGGCAAGGTCGACGCCATGGTGCGGGTCACCCGCACCGGTGACGAGGAGGCGGTGATCGATGTCGACGCCGGGTTCGGCGCCGCGGTGGCGGAGCGCCTCAACCGGTTCAAGCTGCGGGTGAAGGCCGAGGTGGAGCCACTCGACTGGCGATGCCTGGCTCTGCGAGGGCCCCGGTCCCATGACCTCGAGCCCGTCACGGGCCTGGTGGTGGACGCCGACTGGCCGGGGCTGCCCGGAGTGGACGTGATCGGGGTGGATCCCGGGGTCCCCGACGGCGTACGCCTGTGCGGGGAGGAGGCGTGGCAGGCGGTCCGCGTGGAGGCCGGCGTACCGGTGATGGGCGCCGAGCTCACCGAGCGGACGATCCCCGCCGAGGCCGGCGTGGTGGAGCGCACCATCAGCTTCACCAAGGGCTGCTTCACAGGCCAGGAGCTGGTGGCCCGCATCGACTCCCGGGGCGGCAACGTGCCCCGCCGCCTGCGGGGCGTGGTGCTGGCGCCGGCCGGGCTTCCGCCCGGCCTCCTGCCACCGGTGGGAGCCACCATCGTGGTGGGGGACAAGGAGATGGGCTCGCTCACGTCGGTGGCCGAGTCGCTCGATCTCGGGGCGCCGGTGGCCCTCGCCTATGTCCGCCGGGAGGTGGTGCCTCCCGTCGACGCCGAGGTCCGCTGGGAGGGGGGGCAGGCGCCGGCCCGGATCGAGAGCCTGCCCCTGGTGTGAGGTCCGGCAACCTGGCGGGGCGGCACCGCTCCACGGCCGCGGCCAGGGCCGCCATGGCAGCCGTCGCCGTGGCCGCGCTCGCAGCCTGCTCGTCGGGAGAGGTCGAGGGTCTCCCCCCGCCTCCCACCACCCGGCCCCTGGACTCCACCACCACCACGACGCCACACGACTACACCGCCGTCGAGCTGGCCGGCGTGGGTGGCAGGACCACGACCACCGTGTCCCTGGGGCCCGGGCCGGCTCAGCTGAGCGGGACGGTCCTGGGCCCCGACGGGCCGGTGGCAGGTGCCGTGGTGCACGTGGAGCGGCTGGTAGGCGACGCCGTCGCCGGCGCCGGCGTGACAACCGGGCCCGACGGCAGGTGGGTGCTCCCCGGTGTCCTCGGCGGCCGGTACCGGGTTCGGGCCTGGCGGGTACCGGACCTGGCCCTGGTCGAGCCCGAGGTGCTCTTCGTGGAGGCGGCTCAGGCTCCGCAGGTGCACCTGGTGGTCAGCCGTTTCAACGACGTGTCCGCCGCCTCTGCCCTGGCCCCCGATCCACCGACCGTCAACCAGCCCGCCAATCTGGCCTTTCGCGCCTCCCAGCGCATGGTGGGCGACGGGGGCGTGGTGCGCACCGTGCCGTCGGCCGGTGTCTGGGCCCGGCTGGCGGACACGGGCCAGTGGGCCGTCCTCTCGCCCAACCCCGTCCTCACCGATGCCTCGGGCCTGGCGGAGTGGAACGTGGTGTGCCTGACCCCCGGCGCCCAGCCCAACACGGTCACGTTGGGCGAGGCCCAGCTAACCCTGACCTTGCCTCCGTGCCTGCCTGCCCCGGGAGGGTGACCACCATGCGGGTGGCGCCGGGTTGGGAGTAGGCCTCCACCCTCCCGCCCATGGCCGCCACCAGGTCGGCCACGATGGCCAGCCCCAGTCCCGAGCCCACCTGGCGGGCCGGCGTGCCCCGTCCCGAATGGGAGAGGCGACCGAACACCTGGGGCAGGGCCTCTGCGGGGATGCCGGGGCCGTCATCGCTCACCGAGACGACGACGCCGTGGGGCCCGGCGCCGGCGGCCACGTCGATGCGCGACTCGGCGAACTTCAGGGCGTTCTCCACCAGGTTGGCCACGACCTGGGCCAGCCGGTCGGGGTCGGCCGCGGCCACGAGGGGTTCTGCAGCCGGGACGTCGAGGCGCAGCTCCACCCCCGCGGCGCCAGCAGCGGGGCCGAACCCCTCGGCGGTGTGCGAGACCACCTCGGCCACGTCGACCCGGCTCACGGTGAGGCAGAAGCGGCGCGCCTCCAGGTTGGCCAGCTCCAGCAGGTCACCCACCAGGCGCTCGAGGCGGCGGGCCTCAGCCCCGATCACCTCGGCTGCCCGCCGGCTGTCAGCCGTGACCCCGTCGGCGATGGCCTCGGCAAAGCCGCGGATGGAGGTGAGGGGCGTGCGCAGGTCGTGGGAGACCGACAGGAGGAACTGGCGCTCCTGGCTCCGGGCCCGGTCGAGGTCGGCGGCCATGGCGTTGATGGAGCGGCTGAGCGAGGCCAGCTCCGGGTAGGAGCGCCCGCCCTCCGGCACGCGAGCGCTGAGATCACCGGCCGCGATCTGGCGGGTGGCCCCCTCGGCCCGGGCGAGGGGATCGGCGATGCGCCGTCCGACCCGGTCGGCCACGGCCACGGCCACCACGAGGGCCAAACCCGCGGCCAGGGCGAAGTAGCCGCTGCCCCGGCGCACGCCGCTGACCTGGCGGGTGAGGACCACGGCCAGAGGGACGCGTGCCGGGCCCCGCACGGGAGCGGCGGCATAGGCGGTGGAGCCGTGGACACCGGAGACCGTCTCCCCGCCCAGGAGGCGACCCGTGTCCAGGTCGTCCTCGGTGAGGCCGCTGGGCGGGGCGTCCAGGGGTCGCCCGTCCGGGCTCAGGCGCACGACGGAGAAACCCTCCAGGCGCAGGACCTGACGCAGCACGCTCACCACGCCGGGGCGGCGGGTCTCCTCGGCGCCCTGGGCCACGGCCTGGGCCTGGCGCACCAGCTCGGCCCGGGTCTCGTCGCCGGCAGCCCGGCGGACCAGCAGCAGGGAGCCCAGGCCGGCGACCAACAGGGCCCCGGCCACCACACCCACGATGGCGAAGGTGAGACGCCGGCGCACGCGGCCCT
>JALZJC010000035.1 GCA_030859945.1 Actinomycetota bacterium
TGGCCGCCGGCGCCGACTACTTCTTCGACAAGCGGTGGAAGGCGGCGCTGTCCGCCTTCGCCATCGGCGCCATCCCCATCGAGCGCATCCGGGTCAGCCCCCAGTCCACCCGGCTGGCCGCCGGGCTGATCGCAGAGGGCTGGAGCCTGGTCATCTTCCCCGAGGGCGGCCGCAGCGTGGACGGGTGGGGCCGGGCCCACCGGGCGGGCGCCGCCTACCTCGCTCTCCGCACCGGCGCGCCCGTCGTGCCCGTTCACCTGGAGGGCACCCGCCGTATCCAGAAGAGGGGGGCCAAGGGCGTGCGTTCCGCCTCCACCCGGGTGAGCTTCGGCCCGCCCCTCCGGCCTTACCGGGATGAGGACGCACGGGCCTTTGCCGTCCGGGTGGAGCGAGCCATCGCCGTGCTCGCCGACGAGGCCGGCAGCGGCTACTGGCAAGCCCGGCGGCGGGCCGCGGCCGGCACGACGCCGGCGCTGGGGGGCCCGGTGGCCGCGCCATGGCGGCGGACCTGGGCCCTCGGTGAGGGGAAGCGGGGAACCGACGGCACGCGCCGCTGGCCATCACGCTGAGTCAGGTGGACCCCACCGCCTGCCTGGCATGGCTCCAGTACAGCGAGCGGGTGCGTCGCCGGCGGATGTACACTTCCGCCCCACAGCACGGGGCGTGGGCAACGGCGCCTCCACTCAGCGATGAGGTCCCCGGCTGCTGAACGCGGACACAGCAACCAGAGCCCACATCCTGAAAGCTTCCTGAAAGGTCGGAGCATGCGACCCGAGCGTGATGCATGCGGTATCGGCTTCGTGGCCGACGCCCATGGACGCCCCTCCAGGGGCGTCGTGACCACGGCCCTGCGCGGCCTGGCCTGCGTGATCCACCGCGGCGCTCTCGCCGCCGACGCCAAGACCGCCGATGGCTCGGGCCTGCTCACGCCCATCCCCCCGGCCCTCTTCGGGAAGGGCCACGGCGTGGCCGTGCTGTTCGTTCGAGGTGAGGACCCACGCGCCGCTGTGGAGGTCGCCGCCGCCACCGAGGACATCGAGGTGGTGGACTGGCGCACCCCTCCCACCGACGAGGATCAGCTCGGGGACGTCGCCCGCCGGAACCGGCCTCACATCGTGCAGGCCATCCTTTCCTGGAACGGCACCGGCGACCCGGAGCGGGCCGCCTACCGCCTGCGCCGGCGGATCGAGGCCGCCGCTCCCGGCACCTATGTGGCCAGTTGCTCGTTCCGGACCGTGCTGTACAAGGGCCTGGTCGCCGCCGACCTGCTCCCCCGCTACTACCTCGACCTGGCCGACGAGGGCTTCGCCACCACATTCGCCGTCTTCCACCAGCGCTTCTCCACCAACACCGCTCCCACATGGGAGCGGGCGCAGCCCTTCCGGACGCTCTGCCACAACGGGGAGATCAACGCCATCGCGGGCAACCTCAACCGCATGCGGGCGCGGGCCCGGCTCGGCACCGTGCAGGTGGGCCTCGGCCCCGAAGAGGTGTTCCGACCGGTTCTGGCCGACGCCGACTCCGACTCGGGCCAGATCGACTCGGCCGTGGAGGTGCTGGTACAGGGTGGGCGGGACATCCGTCACGCCGTGGCCATGCTGGTGCCCGAGGCCTGGGAGGGCGCCCGCGACCTCGAGCCGGCCGTTCGGGGCTTCTACCGCTACCACGCCTGCCTGGTGGAGCCGTGGGACGGGCCGGCCGGCCTCATCTTCACCGACGGGCTCGGCGTGGGCGCCGCCCTTGACCGCAACGGCTTGCGTCCGCTTCGCTACGCCATCTGCGAGGACGGCCTGGTGGCCTGCTGCTCGGAGGCCGGCGCCGTCGACGTCAGCGGCCACGGCCGGGTGCAGCGAGGGCGTCTGGGCCCCGGCCAGATGCTCTTCGTCGACCCCGATCGGGGGGTGATGCTCGACGAGGAGTGCAAGCAGAACCTGGGCGCCGGTGCCCCCTACGGACTGTGGGCGGCCGATGGGCTACGGCACGCCACCCTCGGGCGCCCCGTGCAGGAGACCCTGGGGGTCGAGCAGCTGACCCGCCGCCAGATCGCCCACGGGTACACGGTGGAGGAGCTGCGCATGGTGATAAAGCCCATGGCCAGCGAGGCCAAGGAGCCCACCTTCTCCATGGGCGACGACACCCCCCTCCCCAACTGGGCCGGACGACCGCGACCCCTGCACCACTATCTGAGGCAGCGTTTCGCCCAGGTCACCAACCCCGCCATCGACCACCTGCGGGAGCGGCTGGTGATGAGCGTGCGCACCCTCATCGGACCTCGCCGGCCTCTGCTCACCGATGGGCCGGAGGCGGCCCAACTCATCGAGCTCGGCTCCTTCTTCCTCTATCCCTCAGCGGTGGAGATGCTGGCCGACGAACGCAGCGAGTTCTCCCCCGCTCGCCTTGACGCCGACTTCGACGTAGGCGAGGGTCCCGGCGGCCTCCGGACCGCCGTCGGGCGTCTGTGCGACGAGGCCGAGGCCCTGGTCACCAAGGGTGCCGGGGTCATCGTCGTCGACAACGGTGCCGTGTCGGCCGACCGCGCCCCGGTGCCGTCGCTGCTGGCCATGGGGGCCATCCACCACCGCCTGATCGCCAGCGGCCTGCGCTCGGACACCAGCCTGGTGGTGGTCGCCGACGACGCACGCGACGTCCACCACATGGCCTGCCTGCTGGGCTACGGGGCAGACGCCATCTGCCCCCGCCTGGCCCTCCTGACGGTGGCGGCCGACGCCGACGCGTCGGAGGACTCCGACATGTTGAGCACCGAAGCCCAGGAGCGCTACCACGCTGCCGTCGAGGACGGCGTGCTCAAGGTGCTGTCCAAGATGGGGATCTCCACCGTCGACTCGTACCGGGGAGCGCAGATCTTCGAGATCGTCGGCCTGGGTCAGGATGTGGTCGACGTGTGCTTCGCGGGCACCACTTCCACCGTCGGGGGCCTCGGCTGGGATGCCCTCGGAGAGGACGCGCTGTCCCAGCACGGCGCTGCGGGATGGCCGCCGGCCGAGGAAGCGGGTCGGCTCTCGAACCCCGGCTACTACCGGGACCTCAAGCGCGGGGGCGAGTACCACACCCACAACAAGGAGGTCGTGGACGCCCTCAACAACATGAACGCCGCCCACCTCCTCCAGCGTGCCCTGCGCTCCGACCGCGAGGACCTCTACGAGCAGTTCGCCTCTCTGGTCAACGACCGGTCCCCTACCGAGCTACGGGACCTGCTCGAGCTGGTACCGGTGCACGACCCCATCCCGGTGGAGGAGGTCGAGCCCGCCACCGAGATCACCAAGCGGTTCTCCACCGGGGCCATGTCGCACGGCTCGCTGTCGGCGGAGGCCCACGAGACCCTCGCCGAGGCCATGAACCTCATCGGTGGCAGGTCCAACTGCGGTGAGGGCGGGGAGGCCGAGTACCGCTTCTACACCAGGGGCCAGCCCACGGGCGACAAGAACAGTCGGATCAAGCAGATCGCCTCCGGCCGCTTCGGCGTCACGCCCCAGTACTGCGCCTACGCCGACGAGCTCCAGATCAAGGTCGCCCAGGGCTCCAAGCCTGGGGAGGGCGGTCAGCTCCCCGGCCACAAGGTGAGCGACGAGATCGCCCTGCTGCGTCACACCCAGCCCAACGTCACCCTCATCTCGCCGCCCCCTCACCACGACATCTACTCCATCGAGGACCTGGCCCAGCTCATCTTCGACCTGAAGCAGGTGAACCCCTTCGCCGACGTGTCGGTCAAGCTCGTCGCCGAGGACGGAGTGGGCACAGTGGCCGCCGGCGTGGTGAAGGCTCTGGCTGAGATCGTGCAGATCTCGGGGTCGAACGGGGGCACGGGGGCGTCTCCGCTGTCGTCGATCAAGCACGCGGGCATGCCGTGGGAGCTGGGTCTGGCCGATGCGCAGAGCGCCCTCATCGAGAACGGCCTGCGCGACCGGGCCCGCCTCCGCATCGACGGCAATCTCATGACCGGGCGGGACGTCGTGATGGCGGCCCTTCTCGGCGCCGACGAGTGCTCCTTCGGGACCGCGGCCATGATCGCCGAGGGCTGCATCATGCTGCGGGCCTGCCACCGCGACACATGCTCCACCGGCATCGCCACCCAGCGCCCGAACCTGCGGGCCAAGTTCACGGGAACGCCCGAGGGGGTGGCCGCCTACCTCCTGTTCGTCGCCCATGAGGCCCGTCAACTGCTGGCGTCCCTCGGCCTGCGGAGCATGGACGAGGCCATCGGTCGGGTGGAGTGCCTCCGCCAGCGTCAAACCGGGGATCCGCGGGTCGACTCCGTGGACCTCGGGCCCATCATCACCCCGCCCGCCGACACAGGTGCTCCTCGCCGATTCGTGGCCAAGCTCCCCATACAGCGAACCCGTTCACAACTCGGTGACCGCATCGAGGCCGATGCCTTCCATGCCGTGTGGGACGGTGACGACCTCGAGCTCCGTTACCCCATCACCAATCGCGACCGAACCGTTGGGGCCGCGCTGGGTGGCGCCATCGCCCTCGAATGGGGCGAGCGGTCACCCCGGGGCACGGCCATCGTTCACCTCGAGGGCTCGGCCGGACAGAGCTTCGGAGCCTTCCTCACCCATGGCATCGAGCTCCACCTGGTGGGTGAGGCCAACGACTACGTGGGGAAGGCCATGGGCGGCGGCCGCATCGTCATTCGCCCCCCGGCCGACGACGCCGGCGAACCGGTCCTCGCCGGCAACACCTGCCTGTACGGCGCAACCGGGGGCGACCTGTTCGTCGGGGGCAGCGTGGGTGAGCGCTTCGGCGTGCGCAACTCCGGCGCCGTGGCCGTGGTGGAGGGCGCCGGCGACCATGTCTGCGAGTACATGACCGGTGGCACCATCGTCGTGCTCGGCCCCGTGGGCTACAACGTCGGCGCGGGCATGACCGGCGGCGAGGCTTACGTCTACGACCCCGAGGCCCTGCTCACCGCCCGTCTCAACACCGCCCTCGTGGAGGCCCAGCTCCCGGCCGCCGAGCACGTGCAGCACCTTCGCTGGCTTGTGGAGCGCCACGTCGAGCTCACCGGCTCGACCCAGGCGAAGGCCATCCTCGACAACTGGTCGGCGGCCCTCGATCACATGTGGCGAGTGGCCCCCATCGGCAGGGTGCAACGTATCGAGGCCCACAGCGCCGGCCGAGTCGGCGCCTCCACGTAGGCCTCGGAGGAGGGAACAGCCCGAACCGTGGCCATCACCGCCACCACCCCAACCGCCTTGTTGGACGAGGTGTACGCCAGGCTTCCCGAGCGGGTGGACCGGGCCCGTCGCCTCCTCCGGCGGCCTCTCACGCTGTCCGAGAAGATCCTCTACAACCATGTCGCCGACCCCGAGGGCGCACCGATGGAGCGGGGCCGGTCGTACGCCGAGCTGAAGCCCGATCGGGTGGCCATGCAGGACGCCACAGCCCAGATGGCCCTGCTCCAGTTCATGACCGCTGGCCTTCCCCAGGTGGCGGTGCCCACCACCGTGCACTGCGACCACCTCATTCAGGCCCACGTGGACGCCCGTTCCGACCTGGCCGCCGCCGAGGAGTCCAACAAGGAGGTCTACGACTTCCTGCGCACGGTCTCCGCCAAGTACGGCATCGGCTTCTGGAAGCCGGGATCGGGGATCATCCACCAGGTGATGCTCGAGCAGTACGCCTTCCCCGGCGGAATGCTGATCGGCACCGACTCCCACACCCCCAACGCCGGTGGGCTGGCCATGGTGGCGGTGGGGGTGGGCGGCGCCGACGCCGTCGACGTCATGGTTGGGCGTACCTTCGGCGTTCGCTGGCCCAAGCTCATCGGCGTGCACCTCACGGGCTCGCTCTCGGGGTGGACCTCGCCCAAGGACGTGATCCTCAAGGTGGCGGAGGTCCTCACCGTGAGGGGCGGGACCGGTGCCATCGTCGAGTACTTCGGCCCCGGCACCGAGACCATCAGCGCCACCGGCAAGGCCACGGTGTGCAACATGGGCGCCGAGATCGGCGCCACCACGTCCGTCTTCCCCTACGACGACGCCGGCGCACGCTACCTGGCCGCCACCGATCGACAGGCCTACGCCGAGCGAGCTGCGACCGTGCTCGAGCACCTGCGGGCCGATCCGGAGGTCGAGCAGGACCCGGAGCGTTGCTTCGACCAGGTGATAGAGCTCGACCTCGACACTCTGGAGCCCCACATCGTGGGGCCCCACACCCCGGACCTGGCCCGACCGGCGTCGAGGATGGGCGAGGACGCCAGGACCAACGGGTGGCCCGTGGAGCTGACCAGCTGCCTGGTGGGCTCGTGCACCAACTCCTCGTACGAGGACATCACCCGCGCCGCGGCAGTGGCCCGCCAAGCCGCGGCCCGAGGCCTGCGGTCCAGGGTGCCACTGCTGGTCACCCCGGGCTCCGAACGGGTGCGGGCCACCATCGAGCGCGACGGCCTGCTGGCCGACCTCGAGGAGATCGGAGCCACGGTGCTCGCCAACGCCTGCGGGCCCTGCATCGGCCAGTGGAAGCGCGACGACGTGATGCCGGGCCAGGTCAACTCCATCCTCAGCTCGTACAACCGCAACTTTCCCAAGCGCAACGACGGCAACCCGGCCACGCTTTCCTTCATCGGCTCGCCGGAGACGGTGGTGGCCTACGCCCTGGCCGGCACCCTCGACTTCGACCCCATGACCGGCGCGGTGCCGACGGCCGACGGCTCGGAGTTGAGCCTCGACGCGCCGGCGGGCCAGGAGCTGCCGTCCCGCGGCTTCGAGCCCGGGGAAGCCGGGTTCATGGCCCCACCTTCCGAGGGGACGGAAGTGGATGTGATCATCCGTCTCGGCAGCGAGCGGCTCCAGCTGCTCGAACCCTTCCCGCCCTGGGACGGCGAGGACTTCCTGGAGCTACCCATCCTGCTCAAGGCGCGGGGCAAGTGCACCACCGACCACATCTCGGCGGCCGGGCCTTGGCTCAAGTACCGAGGACACCTGGAGAACATCTCCCGGAACCTCTTCCTCGGCGCCTTCAACGCCTTCACCAACGAGGTGGGGACCGCCCACTGCCCGGTGCACCACAGCATCGAGCCCCTGCCCGACGTGGCCAGGCACTATCGCCAGGCCCAGATGTCGTGGGTGGTGGTCGGCGACGAGAACTACGGAGAGGGCTCCTCACGCGAGCACGCGGCCATGGAGCCGCGTTTCATGGGCGCCAAGGCCATCGTCGTTCGCTCCTTCGCCCGCATCCACGAGACCAATCTCAAGAAGCAGGGGATTCTCCCTCTGGCTCTGGCGGACCCCGACACCTATGACCGGGTGGAGGAAGGTGACCGCATGTCGCTGGTCGGCCTGGCAGGGCTGGCGCCCGACGTGGCCGTTCAGGGCCGGCTCACCAAGGCCGACGGGTCGAGTGTCGACTTCGAGTGCACCCACACGCTGTCGCCGGAGCACATCGAGTGGTTCCGGGTGGGCGGGGCGCTCAACCTGATCCGGGCCAAGAAGCCGTAGTCCGCCTCTTATCGGTTACGCCTGGCCGGCTGGTGCTTTCTTGGCCGTCTTCTTGGCCGGCGACTTCTTGGCGCGGACCTTCTCGGCCGGTGACCTCTTGGCCGGTGACTTCTTGGCCGCGGTCTTCTTGGCCGCGGTCTTCTTGGCGGTGGCCCTCGCGGCGGGACTCTTCTTGACGGGTGGAGCCGGCCCTTCCTCGAACAGGTCGTCGATGGCGTCGAGGACCTCGGCGCGGTTCCGGTGCTGCTCCTCGTAGTCGGCCACCAGGTCGAGCTCGTCGTCCTCGAGATCGTCGAGCACGACCACGATCTGCTTAGCGGTGAGGCGATCGTAGTCCTCGATGGGCAGGTTCTCGCCCGCCTCGATGACGGGCGCCGTCCTCTTGGCAGGCGCCTTCTTGGCCACCGCCTTACTTGGCGCCTTCTTGGCCAGTGCCTTCTTTGGCGGCGCCTTCTTGGCCAGTGCCTTCTTCTTCTTCTTCGCCTTCTTCTTGGCCGGACGTCCACCGGGCTGGTCCCTACGTGGGGACTTCCTGGTGGAGAAGGGCTCACCCACCGTCAGCTTCTTCTGAGCCCATGGAGCCGTGACCTGCGCCTTCTTGAGCATCTCCTGACGCTCCATGTGCTCTTGCAGAGCGCGGTCCCGAGCGGCGGTGGCGGACGAGACGTCCACCCGAACCACCATGTCCTCCATCGACCGCTTCCCGCCCGGACGGTCCTGCTCGGCCAGCCATGACAGAGCCAACTCGGTGACCGCCTCCTCGTCCTCGTACTCGTCGTCGTCCAGGTCGTCGTCGCCGGCCAGCTCTCCGGCCCCTGGTTCCTCGGGCATGAGCGGTGCCCCCAACGACGGTGGAGACCACCCGCCCACCGAGGACTGCGACCCAGATCCTCCCCGGGCCCGCTCGAGCTCGCGCGCCGCTTCCCGCTCGAGCTCTTCACGGGAAGGGCCGCCGTCGGTTTGCTTGCCCCGTCTCGAAACAGGCAACGATCATCCCCTTCCAGGTGCGATCTTCAACCGATCCTACGTGGAACCAGCTTTCCGCACCTCGCTACCGTGAGGCGATAGCCCGTGCTACACCCGATCCACCGCTCGATGTCGATCGATGGCGAGAGCGCTGCACCAGAGCAGGCCCCCGCTAGGCCGCGGCAGTGCCTCCGCGAAGTCACCGTCACCCACAACGCCTCCGGGCGGGTCCTCGAACGCCGCTCCGCCAGGGGCACCGAACCTTGGCCACCCCTCCCCATCGGGCGCGCACGGCCGGCTGGCCCCATACAGGTAACGCCGGCGCAGGGGTGCCCTGGACCGCCGGCTATGGAAAGGCCTTGAGAGCGGACCGTCCTAGCGCCTCCGTGTGAGCGCTCAGCTACGGCCGCGGGCGCTGAATGCGTTTGCCGAACGGTCACGCTGGTCCTCGCGGCTCGGCCCCGCCCGGAGCCGCCAGCCATCCCTCCTCAGCAACGGCCGGGCGCGCTCAGAGGATGTCCAGGGGCTGGGGCTCGGCTGGCGGGGGGAAGGCCCCATCCAGCTCGGCCAGGTCCTCCTCGCTCAGGTGGAGGTCGAGCGCGGCCCGGTTCTCCCCCACATGTTCGGGGGTGCCCGCCTTGGGGATGGTGGTGACGCCCTCGTGTCGGAGCACCCAGGCCAGGGCCACCTGGGCCGGGGTGGCGCCGTGGCGGGCGGCCACGGTTCGCGGCGCCCGGTGCCGGAGCAGGCGTCCCTGGTCGACCGGCGAGTAGGCCATCACCGGGATACCTCGGCCCTGGCACCAAGGCAGGAGGTCCGCCTCCATGCCGCGACGGGCCAGGCTGTAGACGACCTGGTCGCTGGCCACGGCGTGGCCGGCGGGCAGATCCGCCAGCTCTGCCATGTCGGCGACGTCGAAGTTGCTTACGCCCCAGTGGCGGATCTTGCCCGCATCGACCAGGCCGGTGAAGGCGTCGACGGTCTCCTCCAGCGGGGTGGAGCCCCGCCAGTGCAGGAGGTAGAGATCGAGGCGATCGGTGCCAAGTCGGCGGAGGCTGGCCTCGCAGGCCCGGATCGCGGCCGTGCGGGCGGCATTGGAGGGGTGGACCTTGCTGACCAGGAAGACCTCGTCTCGCCGCCCCTCGATGGCTTCCCCGACCAGCTCCTCGGCGGCCCCGTCGCCATAGAGCTCGGCGGTGTCGATGAGGACCATGCCGAGGTCGATGCCCTGGCGCAGGGCGGCCACCTCGTTCCTGCGGCGCTGGCGCCGCTCGGCCATGCGCCACGTCCCCAACCCCAGCACGGGGACGCTCTCGCCGGACGGGAGGGTGGTGGCGCGGACCTCGCTATCGGGCATGTTCTCCCCTCTACCCTCCGGCCACCCGGCTCGTACCCCCCCTGCCCGCAGGCCATCCCTAGGGGCGCCCAGGGCTACCCGGGAACGTCGACGCCGAATGTTATGGGGCGGTCGACGCACTCCACTGCGCCGGTTACCGGGCGGTCGAAGGCGTCCCCCGTCCGGCGGATAGGACGGCTGTCGAGCGCGCCGGCATTTGCACGAGGGATGGTTTCCTAGGAAGTCCGGCGAAACGGCCGCCGCCGCCACCGGCGCGGCATCCGCTGGCGGCTGTCGTAGTAGGCGCTGCGCGCCGCTCGTCGGCGACTTGGTCGTGGAGCTGTCGGCGCTGGGACGACGCTAGGGACCGAACCCAAGAGAGCGACCGACGACAGGCCGCTCTCGCCGCCAGACGGCACGGCGGGCGTCTTGACAACGCCTCCTGCCATTCCTTAGTATTCAAATGAGTACTTGAGTAAGGAGGGAGCTGTGCTGTCTTCGGGGAGGTTCCGCCAGGCGTGCCTGAACCGTCAGGGCTTCGATCACCTGGCCGAGCCGGACAAGGTTCGTCTCGACCTGCCACTGCGCTTCACGCCGGCCCTCTGCCTCGCGCTTGCGGCGGTGGGCGTGGTGCTCCGCTCGCCGCTCCTGCTAGGCGCTCTGGCGACGGGCGCTGTGATCGCCGCCCTGGACCGGGCCCATCCCTTCGACTGGCTCTACAACACCGCCGTGCAACCGCTCATCGGTGGCCCTGCGCTGCCCCCCAACCCGTCCCCACGACGCTTCGCGTTCGTGATGGCCGCGCCCGTCCTGGCGGGGACGACTGTGGCCTTTGCCCTCGACGCCGCCGTCCTCGGGACGGTCCTCGGGGCCCTGCAGCTGGCCGGCTGCGCCACCTACGTCGCCACCGGCTGGTGCCCGGGGTCCTTCGCCCACGAGAAGCTGTTCGGTCGCCGGCTCCCGACAGCCGACGTGCAGTTGGGGGCCGATCATGGGTGAACGCATGGCCAAGGACGCCCTCTTCGACGCCTTCGCCACCGTGGCCAAGTCCCTGGCCAGCGGCCGACGGGCCGAGATCGTGGACGTCCTCGTCCAGGGGGAGCGCTCGGTCGAGCAGATCGCCACCGAGATCGACCAGAGCGTGGCCAACACGTCCCAGCACCTGCGCTCGTTGGCAGGAGCGGGGCTGGTCCGCACCCGCCGGGAGGGCACCCGCATCATCTACGGCTTGGCCAGCGAACGCGTAGGCGAGCTGTGGACCGCCGCGCGGGATGTGGCTGCTGAGCACGTGGCCGGCCTCGACCGCCTGGCTGCCGCCTACCTGGGTGACCGCGACGGCCTCGACGAAGTGACGAGAGATGAGCTGGCGGACCGCCTGTGCGGGGGAGACGTGACCGTGATCGACGTCCGCCCCGTGCCCGAGTTCACCGCCGGACACATCACCGGCGCACGCTCGGTGCCTGTTAGCGAGCTGCGCCGCCACCTGCGGGCGCTGCCCAAGGGACACGAGGTGATCGCCTACTGCCGGGGCCCCTACTGCGTCTACGCCGACGATGCCGTGCGCGAGCTGAGCCGCCGGGGCTACCTGGCCCGCCGACTGGAGGACGGGTTCCCCGAGTGGAAGCGCGCCGGCCTGCCCGTGGCCGTGGGCGAGGACTGAAAGGAGACGACGATGACACAGGACGTGCTGGTCGACCCCGGGGCTCTGCGGGCCGAGGTCCGCGACAAGTACCGCGCCGTGGCCGCCGAGCCCGACGCTACCTACCACTTCCACACCGGCCGGCCCCTGGCCGCCCGCCTCGGCTATGGGCCCGGCGCGGTCGAGGACCTTCCCGACGCCGCTGTCGAGTCCTTCGCCGGCGTGGCCAACCCCTTCGCCCTCCGCCGACTCCAGCCTGGTGAGCGGGTGGTCGACGTCGGTTCGGGTGCGGGGCTCGACTCCTTCGTCGCTGCCGACCAGGTCGGGCCGGAGGGCCGGGTCGTGGGCGTGGACATGACGCCCGAGATGCTGGAGAAATCCCGCGCCACCGTCGAGCGCCTGGGGATGGCCAATGTCGAGTTCCGCCAGGGCCTGGCCGAGGCGCTGCCTGTCCATGACGGCTGGGCCGACGTCGTCATCTCCAACGGCGTCATCAACCTGTGCGCCGACAAGGAGGCCGTGTTCGCCGAGATCCTCCGGGTCCTGCGCCCCGGCGGCGTGCTGCAGTTCGCAGACATCGCCAACGGCCGGCCTGTCCCTCCCGAGGCCCTTCGCGACATCGACCTCTGGACGGGCTGAATCGCCGGCGGCCTGCCGTGTGCAGGCTGGCAGAAGATGCTCGAGGACTCGGGTTTCGTCCAGGTTCGAATTGGTGAGCCGGTCGACACCTTCGGCGGGGCCGGAGGCGAGACCAACGCCCGGGCCTATGAGGTCTACGGCCACCCCTTCATGGCTCGCAAGCCCGACCTCCAGCCATGACCGGACCGGAGGTCGTGACGCTGCTCGACGAGGGCCTGGGTAACGCCTCCCACCTGGTCGACCTGGGTGACGGGCGGGCCTTGGCGGTGGACCCCGGTCGGGATCCACGGCCCTACCTCCGCCATGCCGAGCGCCTCGACCTTCGAGTGGGCTTCGCTGCCGAGACCCACCTGCATGCCGACTTCGTGTCCGGCAGCCGGGAGCTGGCCGCCTGCGGGACCCGCGTGCTGGCAGCGCGCGCCGCCGGCCTCGAGCACCCCCACACCGGGCTCGCCGACGGCGACGAGGTGGACCTCGGCGGGCTCACCCTGGAGGCTGTGGCCACCCCCGGGCACACGCCCGAGCACCTGGCCTACCTCCTGCGCGACGGCAGCCGTCCTGTCGCCCTGTTCAGCGGTGGGTCCCTGTTGGTCGGCTCCGTGGCCCGGACGGACCTGACCAGCCCCGACCAGACCGAGGAGCTGGCCCGCTGCCTCTACCGTTCCATCACCGAGCGGTTGTTGACCCTGCCCGACGAGCTTCCTGTCTATCCGACCCACGGGTCGGGGTCGTTCTGCTCGGCCCCGGCCGGGACGGATCGCTCGTCCACCATCGGCCGGGAGCGGGCCACGAATCCGCTG
Source organism: Actinomycetota bacterium (assembly GCA_030859945.1). Taxonomy (GTDB): domain Bacteria; phylum Actinomycetota; class Acidimicrobiia; order Acidimicrobiales; genus YB1-3. The sequence goes on from JALZJC010000035.1 coordinate 12,841, forward strand.
CTGGCTGCGCCCGACGAGGACTCCTTTGTCGCCGGGCTTCTCGACAGCCTGGGCACCTATCCCACTTACTTCCTCCACCTCCGGGAGATGAACCGCCGCGGTCCTCGGGTCTACGGAGAGCCCCCGCCGCTGCGTTCCCTTGACGCGGAGGAGGTGCGCCGCCTCGTGGCCGAAGGCGCCGAGGTCGTCGACGTGCGAGCACTGACCGACTTCGCCACTGGTCACCTCGCCGGTTCATTGTCCGTCCGGCTTCGGCCCCAGTTCGCCTCGTGGCTGGGCTGGCTGGTGGCCCCGGACCGACCAGTGGTCTTCGTCGTGGGTGCCGGCCAGGACCGTTCCGAGCTCGTCCGCCAATGCCTCGGCATCGGCTTCGAGGAGCTCGCCGGTGAGCTGGCCGGAGGCGTCGAGGCGTGGGCCGCGACCGGCCTTCCGCTGGCCCGAACCCGCTTGGTCCGTGCTGGCGAGGCCCAGGACTCGCGCCTGCTCGACGTTCGGCAGAACGCCGAGTTCGCCCAGGGTCATGTTCCCGGTGCCCTACATGTGGAGCTCGGCTCCCTCGCCGCCCACGCCGGCGAGCTCCCGCCCGGTTCGTTGGTGGCCATGTGCGGCCACGGCGAGCGGGCCCTCACCGCCGCCAGCCTCCTGGCCCGGGCCGGGCGCCACGACGTGGCCGCGCTTCTGGGCGGCCCCGACGACGTGGCCGAGGCGTGGAAACGCTCACTCGTTGCCGCCGGCTGACCCGCGCACCCGGCCCGGCCCGCCTCGGGCTGGGAGCCAATGCAGGCCAGTTCGCCCTCCTGGTCGGCGTCAACGCCCTGGTGGGGGGCATGATCGGCCAAGAGCGCACAGTGCTGCCGCTGCTCGCCACCAGGGTGTTCCACCTGAGCGCCTACACCGCTGCGCTGAGCTTCGTGCTGGCTTTCGGTGTCACCAAGGCCGCCACCAACCTGGTCGCCGGGATGGCGTCAGACCGCTACGGCCGCAAGCCCGTCCTCGTGGCTGGCTGGGTCGTCGGGTTGCCGGTGCCGCTCCTGCTCATGGTGGCCCCCAGCTGGGGTTGGGTGGTGGTAGCCAACGTCCTGCTCGGAGTCAACCAGGGACTGACATGGTCGACCACGGTGATCATGAAGGTCGACCTGGTGGGCCCGGCTCGGCGGGGTCTGGCTCTCGGGCTCAACGAGGCCTCGGGCTACGGCGCGGTGGCGGCCACGGCCCTGGCCACCGGCTACATCGCCGCCCGCAGCGGGCTGCGACCAGAGCCGTTCTACCTGGGCCTCGCCTTCGCAGGCCTGGGCCTCGGGTTGTCGACACTCTTCGTCCGGGAGACGCGGAGCCATGCTCGCCAGGAGGCGGCCACCTTCGAGGCGGACGAGCTGGCCCCCGGTGAGCTGGCCAGCCATCCCTCCATTGGCGAGGTGTTCCTCCTCACCAGCTTCAGGGAGCGGGCGCTGTCGGCCGCATCCCAGGCGGGGATGGTGAACAACGCCGTCGACGGACTGGCCTGGGGTTTGTTTCCCATTCTCTTCGCCCGGTCGGGCCTGTCGGTGGCGGCCATCGGCACCCTGGTTGCCATCTATCCAGCGGTGTGGGGCGCCGGGCAACTGTTCACCGGGGCAATGTCTGACCACGTGGGTCGCAAGTGGCTCATCTCGGCGGGCATGGTCGTCCAGGGCGGCGGCCTGGCCCTGGTGGCCGCAGCTCACTCATTCCAGCCCTGGGTGCTGGCCGCCATCCTGTTGGGCCTCGGCACGGCCATGGTCTACCCGACGCTTCTGGCCGTGGTGAGCGATGTGGCCCATCCGCGCTGGCGGGCATCGTCGGTGGGAGTGTACCGGTTGTGGAGGGACGGCGGGTTCGCCCTGGGGGCGGTGCTGGCAGGAATCGTGGCTGACCTGGCCGGCCTTGCCGCGGCAGTATGGGCCATGGCGATGACAAGCACAGCCTCCGGGCTGGTGGTGGCCGTCAGGATGTACGAGACGCACCCTCGCACCGGCCTGCCGCTCGCTCCTGCATCATCCACGCCCGCTGGAGGTTGAGAAACCGCTCTGTCGAGGCTGCTCAGCCGTGAGGACTGCGTGGACGACCACCGTGGTGGGCGTTGCCCGGTCAGGCTGGTGGCCAGCGCGCAGATCCCGTCGAGGCCGGCGGCGGCGGTGATGACCTGGTACTACCGTCTGGAGGCGAGCGAGCAAGGACAAGAGGTGGTGCAGATGGCTGATCTCGAGAGCAAGAACTTCGACGCGCCGGATGAGACCCGCACCTTCGACAAGGGCAAGATGGACCTCATCACCCTCGGCGAAACAACCATTGGACGAGCCGTCTTCGAGCCAGTATGGAAGTGGTCCGCCTGTCTGAAGCCCATCGTCGGCACCGACTCCTGCCAGGTGGCGCATACCGGCTATGTCGTGTCAGGGCGCATGAAGGTGGTGATGGACAGCGGCCCGGAAGGTGAGGCTGGCCCCGGCGACATGTTCGTGATCGCCCCCGGCCATGACGCCTGGATCGTCGGCGACGAGCCCTGCGTGGTGCTCGATGTGGAGGGGGCGCCTCACTACGCCAAGCAGTGATGCAACCCACACAGCCCTGATCTGCCCTCATCATCATGGTTACTTCGGCCGGCTGGCCCGGGTAGATCACGACCTCGACTCGCTCGAGGCCAGCTCGCCGTTCGGGCGCCCGACTTCGGCACAGATGCGGCGCGGGATAGCGCCAACGACCGGTCCACCGGCGGTAGCGTTACACGGATGAGCCGACGGTCCGCCCATCGCTAGCCAGCTTGGGCCATTCTCTCGTGTCGTGGATGTCCCTGACGGTGACGATGAGTTCTTTCGGTATGGGGTCTGGTCTGGCATCCCGCGCGAGGGCTCCCCCGACCGGCGATCTGGGACAGCTCGTCAGCTCGCTTCGAGGTGATGCCGCAGCGCCTGTCGGATGATCTCGGAGACAGGGACTCCTTCATCTTCTGCGCGGCGTGCGAGGCGCTCCTTGAGTTCCGGGTCGAGCCGGACGGATTCGACCGTTGACCGTGCGGAGCCGAGCCTGGGGCGGCCGCGCTTGCCGCGCCGGGCGATGACCTCGTCGACGTCGTAGCCGGCCTCGGCTTCGTCGGCCAGCTTCTCGATGAGGTCGTCGTCGATGGGCTCGCCTGACGTGGTGTGTCCGTAGGTGCGCTTGGTCATGGGTCGAGCAGCTTCCGGTAGACGGCCCGAAGGGGCATGGCGTGGATGATCACTTCATCGCCCTCGGCGGTGACGAGCACGATGACCTCCAGGAGGTTCGCAGCGCGGTCGGGGCCAATGACCAACCATCGGTCCGGGTGCTCGCCCAGGTCGTCGACGACCATGGAGTGTTCGATGGCGTGGAGGATGTCCTCGTCAGCAATGCCGTGGCGGTGGGCGGCCGAGTGAATCTCCACACGGGCTTACTGTACTACGAAAATCCCTCCTGTCAGCCTCCAGCGACGAAGGCAACGACGACGTAGGCGGCGTGACAATCGAAGTTCTGTCGGCGCCGGTCATAGATCGTGGTGGTGCGAGGATCGGCGTGACGGGCGGCGAGCTGCACGTCCCGCAGCGGGACCCCGGCGTCGAGGGCGGCCATGATGAACGCCGCTCGCAGCATGTGCGGGTGGACGGCTCCGAGCCCAGCGCGCTTGCCGATCGAGCAGACCCAGCGATGGGCGGTTCGGCGGTCCAGGCGCTGGCCGTCACGCCGGCACAGGATCGGCCCTTCGTGGTGTTCCCCGACCGCGAGGTCGATGGTGCGGGCGGTTCGAGGCACGAGCGGGATGGCCGCCGGCTTGTTGCCCTTCCCGACGATCCGCAGCGTTCGATGTCCTCGCTCGAGTCCGAGATCCTCGACGTTGGCGGCACACGCTTCGCTCACCCGCAGCCCGTTGAGACCGAGCAGCACCGCAAGGGCCGCGTGCTGGTGGTCGTACTGCTCGGCCGTGAACACGAACACGCCCAGCTCGGAGCGCTCCAATCCGCGTGTGTCACTGGGATGGACCGGGGGTCGGCGGACGTACTGGGCCGGGTTGGAGCCGATGCGGCCATCGATGTGAGCAAACCGGTAGAAGCCGCACACAGTCGACAGGCGCCGATCGATCGTCGAGGCAGCAAGCCCGCGATCCTCCATCCAGGCTCGGAACAGCTCGATGTGCGGGCGCGTCGCCTTCAGTACCTCGACGGCGTTGTCCGCTGCCCACTGGAAGTAACCCCGCAGGTCATGTCGGTACGCCTCCAGCGTTCGTCCGCTGTAGCGCGCGAGGAACGACGCGGCCGCGAGTTGTGCCTCGTCAAGCTCGAAACCGACGACAGGCCGATCGATGGTGGTCGTGATCGACTCGATGGTCGTCATGGCTGATCCTCCTTGTCATGGGAGATCCAGCCAACCGGCCGCTACGAGCCGGCGTTCGGGGGCGTTGTGACTCAAGCTGGGTCCGTTCGACGCATCACTCGGCCTCCTTCCAAGCGCCGGGCCTCAACCAGATCCAGCGGATGGTGTCGGCCGGTCAGGACCTGCCCGTCAGTCAGTGAGCGAGTAGCGCAGCAGCGCGATGTTGGAGTCGCCGAGCTGCGGTGACGGACAATCGTCGACCCGGGTGAAGGTCGCTGCGAGACCGTCGAGCGTGACGCTCCACACATGCGCAGCCGGGTCGACCGTGCCGGGACCAACCAACCACAGATGCTGCGGGGCGAGGTCCAGCAGGTACTCGATTTCCTTGAACCCAATCTGCACCAGGTCGGCAGGTGAAGCTTCATTGTCGATGGCGGCAGCCCACCCACCGCGCCACCGCACTGGGCTCGGCCCCCATCCCCTCACGAACCACTCGCACTCGTCATCCTCGAATGGGACCGTCAGGCGCGCAGGACACCGCCGGGCACAAGAGCGCTCAGTAGCGCTGAGGTCTCGCTGCACCACTCTCGATCCTAGGATCTGACGGTCCCCATCCGGGCAAGTGTGTGGCAGAACGATCGCAGTGGCAGGCAGCCTGTCCCGTAACCACGAGTCGACTCTTTGGATGGGGTGCCACCAAACGCTGGTTCGGAGCAGAGCTCCTCGACCTCGAGAGAGGTCTACGTCCTAGAGTCGCTGAGATCGACGACGGGAGACCCAGGGTGACCGAACGACCGGTGCTCACACTGGAGCGCGACGCGGAGGCTGCTGAGGAGTTCGTCCGAGGTTTGCAGGCGGCCATCGACGCCTCAGACGCCGACCTCTTTAACCTGGCCTTCGCCCAAGACGTCCTGTGGGGCAGCCCCTTCGGGGCGATCGTGGGCGGCTACGACGAGATCCACTCGATCCACTCCAAGATGTTCGCAGCGGCGAGCGCACGACAGGCCCAAACCCACGGTGGCGGCTCGCGATACGAAATCGAATATGCGCGAGTCGTCGCCGAGGACGTGGCCATCGCCTACGTGCGGCGGTTCTCGCTCGCCGAGCAAGCCGAGGAAGAGCCGGGACGAGCCGACGCGTTCGACGAGCTTGCCCTGTTCGTGCTCGTCCGCCGTGACGGAACCTGGTGGCTGGCCGCCGGGCTTCACACGCCCGACCGGCGAGACCTGTACCGCTTACGACGGCGCCCAAGCCGACCGCGAGCCGGGCGCGCACCGGGCTTGATCTCGAGGGGCATTCCAGGCCACGTGCTGCCACACGCTCCGGCTCTCATCGTCTCGAAGCGCGGGCTGGGCGTCATGTCCTGGGACGAAGATCAAGACACCGTACCGACGGGCACGATCCACTCGACTGGCTGGTGCGTGAGCTCGGCGATCACGTCGAAGTCGTGGTCGTAGTGGAGGACAACAAGGCCGGCAGCCTCCGCTGCCGCAGCGATCAGGAGGTCGGCGATCTTCGCGCCCCGCTGTCGGCTTCGCACCGCCAGAGCATCCTGCACCTCGACGGCGCGGCCGAGGACGGTCTGGTCCATGGCGACGAAGGGCCACGCGGCCCGTTCCTGCCGCATGGTCGCGTGGGAGGCAGGACTGGTCGAGGAGAAGCCGGCCTCGAGATCAGTCGGAGTGCATCGAGCGACCAGGCCGCTCTCGAGGAGCGGACCGAGCCGGACAGCCACCTTGGGCTGGCTGATCCTGGCGAGCGCCGACGTGTCACCGAGGTAATAGGGCTTCAGCCCCACGCAGCCCGGCGCGCCTCAGGGTCGCTCAGCGGGGCGAAACCCACACCTCGTTCTGCGAGCAAGGCCCGACGACGCTGGTCCAGGGCCAGCACCTCGTCGAACGCACCGTCGACCGTCGCCTTGAGGGTTCGGGTACCGAGCAGCGCTCGAACGGCGTCCAGCTTGTCGTCGTCCACTTCGATCAGGCGCTTCGTCACGACCGCGAGGATATCTCATCCCATCTACGGAGATAGCCCCTGCGCCTTAACGTGGGCCCGACCGCCTCACGCTTCATCGGCCCAAACAAGGGAGGGTTCGCCCTCCTTGCCGGTGGCCACGAGAGCGGGGGCGGCTCTGGGCGCCCACGTACCGGCGGCGCGCTCTTCCCACCTGACCGCCAGCACCCGCAGGGCAGGATCTACTGGCACCTCGTCGATGACCTCGAGCACGAAGGCGCTCCCCACCAGAGCCAGGCCACGGCCCCAGACCTGCAGGACCCAGGACACGCCCAGGGCGGCGGTGGCCCTGACCTTTACCCTGTCCATGGTTCCGGAGATCGCCGGCGGCTGGCCGGGTCGCAGGACCCGTACCTCAGCCGACGAGAGGAGGCGGGCGCCGCTGCGCTTCCGCCAGAAACCGAGGTGCTCCCGCAGCGGCGGCAGGGCCCGGCTGCGCAGCTGCTCGTGCAGCAGTCGCTCGTAGTCGGCGTAGTACGAGGAGCGCCGCCAAGCCCGCTCCCAGGTCAGCATCAGACCCAGCTCGTGGACGGGCTTCAGCTCTCGAGGAAGCACGATGCCCGGCCCCAGGCGCCTCGACATGGCATCGAAGAGCTCGCCGGACATGGCCCAGGTGTGCATGTCCCGCCAGCGCCTCAGCACCCCCAGGCACGGGAAGGGCTTGCCCCCGAAGGCCAGCATCGCCGCCTCCGCGGTGAGGTCGTGGTCTTCGAGCACCACCTTTCCCCGCCGCCAGGTGACCCGATGACGCTCGCCGTTGCAGTCGACAGAAGCCGTCGCGGTCTCGATGTGGTCACACCAGCGGCCTCCACCCGCCATGGGTCAAGCGGCGTCGTCGATGCGCACGACCCGGGCCCATTCTGGAGCAGCCCAAGGCCGCCCGCCCCGGGCCTGATCAGTACCGATGAGCGCCACCACGACCTGCACGCCCTTGGGGGGCTGAGCCGGCCAGGGAGTCATGCCGTCGGTGAGCACCACGACCACCGAGGGACGCGGCCGCAACCGGACGGCGGCCTCGATGCCGGCCCCCATGTCGGTCCCCCCTCCTCCCACCAGTCGCAGCTGGCTGGCGCTGGCCACGCGCTGCACGGTGTGCACGGCTGCGTCCGCGGCCAGGACCCGTACGCGCCTGCGGGCCAACCCGACGGAGCGCAGCAACCCCTCCACCTCCACCAGCACCTGGCCCAGCTGGGCCTCGGACATACTGCCCGAGGTGTCACACACGACGGCCACCTCGGGGACGGGCCGCTCCAAGGCGGGCAGGACGACGTCGCCGCTGACGCTCGCCCTCCGGGAAGGTCGCCGGTAGGTGTAGTCGACACGGCCCGACACCGCGCCCACTCCCTTTCGCAGCTCGGCGCCCAGCGCCTTGCGCCAGTCCACCTTGGGCTCGAGCACCTCCTCGGCCCACCGGACCCAGCTGTTGGGGAGGCGGCCCCTGCCCTCGCGACTGTGTTGCAGGACCTCGCTGGCCACCTGGCAGGAGATGAGCCGGCGCTCCCCCGGCGGGAGGCCGCCTCCCTCGCCCCGCATCAGCTCCCATGGGCGCCTCACCCCGTCGGCGCCGCTACCGCAATCGGGCTCCAACTCCGTCTCGTGGTGGCGGCAGTGGAAGTACTCCTCGGCCAGTCGCCCCGGGTTCCAACCGAGAGCCTGCGGCAGTACAGGATCGATGAGGCGCAGGCCCGTACCCATCAGGTCGTCGTTGATCTCGGCGTCAGCGGCCAGCGCCCAGTCCTTGGACGTGTCGCGGGCGACGCCCTGGCGCTGCGCCCTGCCGGCGTGGTCGCGCAGCAGGTGCCCGGTGTGGTGCACCAGCAGGCTGCCCAGCACCTCCACGCTCCACTCGTCGACGACCTCCGGATCGACGTAGAGCCGCCACGACTCGTCGACGGCCGCGCCACCAAGGCCCGTCCTCGCCACCGGCTGGATGGCGAACAGGGCCGACGCCAGGTAGGGGTGGCGGGACACCGCCCACAGGCGGGCCACGGCGAGCTTGTGGGCGTCGAGCGACGGCTCGCTCACAGGAGGCCGGCGTCCTTGAGGACGGGGATGAAGAGCTTGACCTCGGGCGGGGCCACGGCTCCGGCGGGGCGGCACTGGGCCAGCACCCGAGCCGGCACCGCGGCCACGTCGGGCGCCTTCTCGCCTACCTTCCCGAGCACCCGCCAGCCCGCCAGCCAGCGCTCGGGCGTGGGCTCGGCTGCCACCGCCGCGGCCACGCCGGACAGCACTGCGAATGCCCGGTCGCCGCGCTCGGGGACCTCGGCGCCGTCGGGATCGGCGAGCAGGTCCTCCGGGTCAGGCAGGTCCATCTCCTCGTGCCACATCAGCAGCTCCACACCGGGACCCTCGCCCACCGCTCCCGTCACCAGCGCCGTCTCAGCCTCGGTGGAGGCACCAGCCGCCATGGCCGCAGTCCACAGGCGGGAGGCCATGTCCCATGTACGGGGGCTGGGCCAGCCCCGGCCGGAACGGGCCGCGTCGGTGGGCACGTCACAGGCCAGCCCTGGTCTGACGGTGATGAAGGCGGAGATGAGGCTCCGGAAATGCGGGAGCCGAGCCTCCCAACCCGAGGGCAGCGCCGGCACCTGCGGCGCCGGCCACCCCCCGGCCAGGCCCTGGGCGAACGCCTGAGGTTCCACGTCCCAAGCAAGGTGGCAGAAGCGGTTGGCCAGAGGGGCCGACAGGTCCCAGCCGTCGGCGGTCTGCTCGGGAGGGTTGGCGGCGGCCACGACCACCACGCCGTCCGGAAGGTCGATGTCCCCAACCACGCGCTCCAGGACCACCCGCAACAGCGCCGCCTGCACGGCTGGAGGAGCGGTGGAGATCTCGTCGAGGAACAGCAGGCCGCCCTGGGCAGCGGCCAGGCGTTGTGCCCAGCGGGGCGCGGCGAAGTGAACCTGGCCGGCGCTGACCACTGGGAGGCCGGCGAAGTCGGAGGGTTCCCGGATGGAGGCGATGACGGTCTCGCACGGCCATCCCATGGCATCGGCCATGGCTCTGACGGCAGACGTCTTGCCCGTCCCCGGCGGCCCCCAGAGCAGCACCGGCACCCGGGCGGCAACGGCGATTCCGAGTGCCTCCACCACCGTCAGCTGATCGTTCACGCCTGAACCCTAGGTGGCTGCGCCGGAGCTACAGCACCCAGCGCTCCTTGCGGTACCAGGCGATGGTGTCGGCGATGCTCGGCGCCAGGTCGGTCTCCCGGAGCTCGAACCCGGTGCCGAGCAGGGCGTCGACGCTCAAGCGGTTGTTCCGGTTCTGCTTGCGCATGAACCGGAAGCGCTCCGCGGTGAACAGGATGTCGTCCGTCATGCCATCGGCCAGCATCCGCTCGCGGGTCTGCTCGCGCTCCTCGTGGCTCGGGCCGCACTCGTCATCGCCCTCCTCACACAACTCCATCTCCATCCCGAACTCGGAGGCGAGGATGCGACCGATCTCGTGGCTGGTGGGGTACTGACCCGAGTCGACGTTGAACACCCGCCCGACGGCATCCTCGTGCGCCATGAGGTGCATGGTGGCGGCCACCAGGTCGTCCACGTGCACCAGGCGCTGCTCGACGGGTTCGTTGGGCACCATCAGCTGCTCCAGCCCGGCGTAGCGCTCGATGGCGACGTCGAGGATGGCGCTGCCGAGGAGCTTGACGTTGCCCGGCCCGTAGGTGGACACCGGACGCAGCGTCACGACCGGCATGCCCTTCTCGCCGAACCGCGCCACCACCTGCTCGGCCTCCCACTTGGTCTTCCCGTAACCGCGGCTGGGGTGTGGCTCCACGCTCTCCAGCACAGGAACCGGGAGCTGGACCTCCTCCCCGTAGATGGCGGTGGTGCTCATGTACAAGAACCGCTCCAGGCCGGCGTCGGCGCCTGCCGTGAGGAGGTTCTCGGTTCCCTCCACGTTTACGCGGTGCATCTCCTCCTCGTCGGAGTTGGAGCTCGACGCACCGGCCAGGTGGAAGACGTGGCTGACGCCCTCGAAGAGCTCCTCCACTCCCTCACCGGCGGCCAGGTCGGCGTTGCGGTAGTCAGCGGCCTCGGGTAGTGAGTCCGGTCGTGGGCTCCGCCCGCAGGCCCGAACCTCCCACCCGGCGTCCAGCAGCGCCGGGGCCAATCGCGTGGCGATGAACCCCGATCCGCCCGTCACCAGCGCCGACCGTGCCATGCGCAAACCTCCTGCTCACCTGACCCGGGCAGGATACCCGGCCACCCTTCTCTCGGCTGAGCGTTACCGTCGACACGTGAACGCTCCGCGGGTCGCCCTGGAGTACCACCAGCTCACGGTGCACGACCCGAATGGCGCCCGGCCCGACGATCCCCGGCTGGTGCGGGGCTACCGACCCCTCCAGTGGGACCGCAAGCCGCCTCAGTTCAAGACCTATCCCGGCCTCGAGGTCACCCTTCTGCCCGAGGAGCTGTCGCCCCGGCCCGCCGGCCAGCTGAATGTGCAGGCATTGTCCCGGCTGCTGTTCCTCTCCGCCGGCGTGGTGAGAACCCGGGAGATGGGCGGAGAGGAGATGTACTTCCGGGCCGCCGGGTCCGCCGGCAACCTCTCGCCCGTCGAGGTGTACGTCCTGACCGGTGACCTTCCCGGCCTCGATGCCGGCGTCTACCACTACCAACCCGCCGAACACGGGCTGGTCCGCCTGGCCGGAGCGCCAGGGGGAACGCCCCCGGCCCTCGTCCTCACGGGCGTTCCGTGGCGGACGGCGTGGAAGTACCGGGAGCGCGGCTTCCGCCATCTCTACTGGGACGCGGGCACCATGCTGGCGCACGCCCTGGCTCTGACCGAGGAGGCCGAGCTGGTCCCGCGCGTGGAGCTGGGCTTTCTCGACCATGCGGTGGCCGCCCTGGTGGGGGCTGACGGCGTGAACGAGGTGCCCGTGGCCGTGTTTGGCCTCGAGGGAGAGAGCGCACTTCCCGAACCCGGGCCGGAGGAGGTGCCAGCCGGCCACCTGGCCGTCAACCCCGTCGAGTTCCCGCTCATCACCGAGTCCCAACGAGCGGGGGACCTCGGCTCGGCCGAGGACGTGCGGGAATGGCGGGAGGCCGGGGCCGCCTTCGCCAAAGTGGTCGCTGATGGTGCTGGCGCCGTGGAAGGCGGGTTGCAGGGTTCGTTGGAGGCAGTGATCCGCCAACGGGGTTCGTGCCGGCAGTTCTATCCGGGACGACAGGTGCCGAGTGACCTGCTGCACGCTGCGATGGCCTGGGCCACCCGGCCCGTGCCGGGCGACTTCGTGGCCGAGGGCGCTACGTTGCTCGAGCACTACCTGGCAGTGCACGCCGTCGACGGCGTGGAGCCGGGTGCCTACCGCTGGGGGGCCGGCGACTTGGCGCAGCTCCGGGCAGGCAATGTTCGTGACGTCGCTCGCTTTCTCTGCCTCGGTCAGGACCTGGGCGGGAGCGGCGCCTACACCGCCTTCCACTGTGCCCGCCTCCAGGACGTGGTGGGCGCTCTCGGCAGCCGCGGCTACCGAGCGGCTCAGCTGGAGGCGGGCATCGTCGAGGGCCGCCTTCACCTCTTCGCCTACGACCGGGGTTTGGGCGCCACCGGGCTCACCTTCTTCGACCACGAGGTGAGCGCCTTCTTCGAGACGGAGGCACTTCCCATGCTGGTGACGGCGGTAGGCGCCCCCGCCTACGAGTCGAGGCCCGGCGGCCACCCCCGTCGGCCGGTTCGCATGCGCCGGGCCTGACCGCCATCGGGCAGACCACGGGCGCGCCCCGTAGGGTTGGGCGCCCGACGGGAAAGGGAGGGATCCACGGTGGAGTGCGAGGTCTGCGACCGCGAGAGTGAAGATGCCTTCGAGGTCGTCCGTCATGTGGGTCGCCACACGTTCGACACCTTTCAGTGCGCGATCTACGCCATGGCCCCCCGGTGTGCCCACTGCGGCGTCCGGATCATCGGCCACGAGGTCAAGGATGACGACCACACCTTCTGCTGCGCCCACTGCGCCGAAGCGGGGCCAGGGGAGCCCGAGGGTGGCGGCGAGGATGAGGCCTCCGCCGCCGGGTCCGAGCCCGCGGACGACGAGGACGACGAGGACGACGAGGACTCGGGCGACTCCGACGACGATGAGGAGGACGGAGACGACGAGGAGGACGACGAGGATCGCCGGCTCGAGAAGCTCAACCAGCGGATCGACCAGGCCAGGCAGGACTCCGACGACCTGCTGAGCGGCCCCGAGGACGAGGAGGAACAGGACGCCGAGGGCCAAGAGGAGGAAGATGGTGACGCGGACGACAAGTCTGACGAGGACGAGGACGACAAGGAGAGTTGATGACTGACGTCTCCGTCACCTCCATGGGTTCGCACGAGTTCGGGGTCCAGGTCCGCGAGGGCCAGACCGAGACCAACCACAGGGTCACTGTCCCCGAGAGCCTCATCGAGGACCTCCAGCTCGGCGAGGACGATCTCGAGCGGGTCGTGCTGGAGTCCTTCCACTTCCTGCTGGAGCGCGAGCCGGCCTCGTCGATCCTGCCCGAGTTCTCGCTGAACGAGATCTCCCGCTACTTCTCCGAGTACTCCGAGGAGCTCACCACCCGCCTCGCCTGACCCCGCCTCGCTGGTTCAGCGGGACGCCTCGATGCACTGAACGCCGTCCGGGCCCACCGTGGCGGCGTGATCGGTTCCGGGCTCCACGTCGAGGCGGTCACCGGCCTCGATCTCCAGGTCACCCTCGTCCTTGGTGTGGAACACGATGCTGCCCGACAGGCAGTAGAGGACCTTGTGATAACCGTGGGCGTGCCAGTCGTAGGTGTCTCCGGGGCCGTTCCCCCACTCCCGAGGGGTCATGCCCTCGGCCTCGAACCCGCGGCGGAGCTCATCGGCGGTGGAACGCTCCCCCGCCGCCTTCTGGACACGAGCCGGCATCTCTTATGCTCCTTCTACACAGCCTTGAGGTGTACATATCCTGCGGTACCAGGGCATGTACTCCTGAAGGAGACGAACGAGGGAGCCCGACCATGAGTCCGGACGCAACCAGGAGCGAAGAGGAGTGGAGGGAGTCGCTGAACCCCGAGCAGTACCGGGTCCTCCGCCAGAAAGGGACCGAACGGCCGTTCAGCGGCAGGTACGTCAACACCAAGGACGACGGCACGTACCGGTGTGCCGCCTGTGGGGCCGAGCTCTTCGACTCGGGCACCAAGTTCGACTCGGGCACCGGGTGGCCGAGCTTCACCGAGCCGGCCAACGCCGAGAACGTCCGGCTCATCCCCGACCGGAGCCACGGTATGACCCGCACCGAGGTCGTGTGTGGACGCTGCGGCTCGCATCTCGGCCATGTCTTCGACGACGGCCCGCTGCCCACGGGCGCGCGCTACTGCATCAACTCCGTTTCCCTCGACCTCGATCAGGCCTGACGGCCCCTCGGATCGGGCATCTCGTCCAGGAACTCGAGCAGTGCCTTGTTGAAGGCGTCGGGGACCTCGAGGTTGGAAAGGTGCCCGGCGTTGGGGAGCACGGCCAGGCGCGAGCCTGGGATCCGCTCGTGCATGGCCTGCGCCACCTCGGGGGGCGAGGGCTGGTCGTGGGCGCCCACCAGAACGAGGGTGGGTACGTCGATGGCATCGAGCTGGGCCGTGGAGTCGGGGCGGGATTTCATGGCCTCCAGCGCGCCCACGAAACCGGCCGGGGGGTTGTCCATCAGCCGCCGGGCCTCGACCACGACCTCGGGGCGGTGCTCCCGGCTGTGCTCGCAGAGCAGGGTCTCCAGCAGGGTGTCGATCACGGCCACCGTTCCTTCCTGGCGCACCCGGCGCTGCTGGTCGGTCCGGCGCTCGAGCACCTGCTCGGGGTCGTCGTCGGCGCGGGTGTCGGCCAGCACGAGGGCCGAGACCAGGGGTCGATGACGCTCCAGCAGGGCGAAGGCCACGTAGCCGCCCATGGAAAGGCCCACCACCACCACCCGGTCGAGGTCGAGGGCGGCCAGCAGTCCCGCCACGTCGTCGGCCCAGCCGGCCATTGAGTAGGACGACGGCTCGTCGGGCGCATCGGAGCTCCCGAAGCCCATGAAGTCCGGGGCGATGACGCGGAAGCTGGGGGTCAGGGCATCGATCTGGGGCCACCACATCCCCGAGTGCAACGGGAAGGCGTGCAACAACACCACCGACAGTCCGCCGGCGGCGGCGCCGGTATCGACGTAATGCATGGTGGTTCCGTCGACGTTGACGGTGGGCATGGCCAACCTCCTGCTCCTGGGTCTCCCAGAGGCTTAGTACAGCCGTGGAAGGCTCGTTGCCCATGAGCGCCGGAAAGGATGCTGTTGAGTACGTGGTCCGCGCCGCCCGCAGCCACGACGTGGAGCAGCTCCTCGATCTCCTGAAGCAGGTCGCGGCCGAGGGTCGATGGATCGGGACCGAGGCCCCGATCGACCGGGTCGCACGCCGGCGCCAGATCAGGGAGACCATCGAAGGCGGCGACCGGGCCGCTCGCTTCGTTGCCGATGCCGGCGGAGACGTCGTAGGCAACCTGGGGATCGACTTGAGGAGCTACAACGTGGCCGACCTGGGCATGGTGGTGAGTCGCCAGTGGCGCCGGCGGGGGGTGGGCAGCGCCCTGATGGACGCCGGGCTCGGTTGGGCTCGCTCGGCCGGCGCTCACAAGGTGGCTCTGCAGGTCTGGCCCCACAACCACGGCGCTCTGGCCCTCTACCGCAAGTTCGGCTTCGTGCAGGAGGGACTGCTGCGCCGGCACTACCCCCGGCGCAACGGGGAGCTGTGGGATGCGGTGGTGATGGGCCTCGTCCTGAACGAGGACGCCCCGGGGTCGTCATTGTCCTGAGGGCTGGGCTGCTGGCTCCCGAGGCGGCTGAGCTACCTAGGGCAGCCGAAGAACAAGCGCGTGTCGGCGTCCACGACGGCGGCCGCCACACAGTCTCCGGCGCACTTCGACTGGCCGGCGACGAAGGTGCCGGTCCGGCCAGCCCCGCAGGCCAGGTCGACGGTCAGACGAACCAGGTCGCCGTCGTCATACACGAGGTCCGACAGGGTGAAGCGGCCGCAGCCGTCCTGGGCGCCGGCATCGCTCACCCCACATGTCTGTCCGTTGTTCGGCCCCTCACACTGGTACTGGGTGGCGCTGTTGATGCTCTCCACCTTGGCGTAGTAGGCGGTGCCGTTGCAGTTGAAGCGGAACTCGATGAACGAGATGCCCCTGAGTTGCCCCCCGGGGGGGCTCGCCTGTTGCGCCCCGGCGCGGCTCATCCCGACGGTCTGCACCATGGGCGTGACCCACAGCAGCGCGCCACCGGCGACGACGCCCCGCCGCATAGCCTCCCGGCGGGTCAGCCCACCGCTGACCTCGAATCCATCGCCTTCCTCGTGCTCCATCGTTCGAGCCCCCTTCTCCCCTCTGGTCTGACGATCACTAGGAATCGGGATCTTTTCACATAGATTGGGGCTTTTACTAGGTGTCTTTTTTGCGTGAATCCGAGGGTGACTTGACGCTGCACCTCGACATGGGGAGCCCCCTCACAGATCGTGGCCGTTGGTGGCGTTGCTGTCTCCTTCTCGCACGCTGTCAGTGGTGATGGGCCCAAGTGGCGCCGGCCACCATAAGGACAGGCAACGCGGCGTCAGAAACTCAGGCCATGGCGCTTGCAGTGTGGGTGATGCAGCCGCGATTCGAGTAATCGAGTGAGATCCTCCGCCAACGGCTGCGGGAGAGCCCGATCTACCGGCTGCGGGCGACCACGGCCACGAGCTGTTCGGCGACGACTACGACGCCACACTTCAGGGCCCTTCTAGGGCCGCGCCGGCGCCGAGTCGTCTCCGAGACCCTCGGGCGGATCTCCCCCCAGCAGCTCCCGCTGCACCTCCCACACCTCGTGGTAGGCAGCTCGAAGCTCGTCACGGACCGTGTCGACCACCTCCGGAGGCGCCGCCACCGGCTCCCAACGCCCGCGTACCGACTTGGGCGCCACGAGGGCTTCCATCTCCTGCGAGACCTTGCGCAAGCGGTGGTGAGCCCGGCGGATCCGCTCCAGGTCCTCTTCGCCCAGGTCCTGTCGTCCAGGTGGTCCCCCGCTGTTCACCGGTCCCCCCCTCATGGGTCGTCGAACGCCGCCCCTCGCAGGCCCTCCCCTAGCCAGCCTCGCTCTACGAGGCCGGTGACGAAGCGACGGTAGCTGGCGTCCAGCTGGTCCCGTTCCTCCTCCACCGCCTCGACCCGCTGTTCCACCCGGACCATGGCGCGGCTGGCGTCGGCCAGGTTGTCGTGAAGCCGGCCTGCTGCCGCCAGAAGGCAGGCGCCGAACGACGTCTCGGCCCGCTCGGGCACCACCAGTGGCACGCCGAGCACCGTGGCTCGCACCTGGTTCCACACCTCGCTCCGGCTGGCTGCTCCGGCCACGGCGAGAGGTGGCTCGAGCTCGGCTCCCAGGGCGGTGACATGGGCAAGCGCGAGGCGCTCGAGGAAGGCCACGCCTTCGAGCGTGGCCCGATAGGCATCCACCTCGTCGCTCGCAGACCCCAGCCGGAAGCCCTCGGCATCGGCCTGCACGAACGGGAACCGCTCGCCCGTGCCGATGAGGGGATAGACCACGCATCCCGCCGGACCATGGGCCGCGGCCTCACGGTCGAGAGAGGCGAGGTCGGCGTCGGGGAACGTCTCCCGCAGGGCGGCCCCACCGGTGTTGGACGCACCGCCCGGCAACCACCATCCGTCGGGATGCCAGTGGCTGTACACGGCGCCGGTCGGGTCCCGAAGCAGCTCACGAGTGGCGCCCTTCATGGCCAGGGTGGTCCCCAGCACGGAGACGAAGCGGCCCGGCTGGTCGGCTCCCGCCGCCATCTGGCTGGCGCAGCTGTCGGTCATGCCCAGGTGGACCTGGCACCCGGTGGGCAGACCCGTCTGGGACGCCGCCCCGGGGCTGACGGACCCGATTGAGGTGGTGGGTGGCAACACCTCGGGCAGGATCTCCATGGGCACGCCCAAGGCTTCCATGGCCTCCTCGGCCCACCGGTGGCGCAGCGGGTCGTAGCCGCTCTTGAGGGCGTGGCTGGTGTCGGTGGGCGGCGGTCCACCGGTCAGCTTGGAGACGACCAGGTCGGACACGTGCCACGCATGCCTCGCCCTGTCGCCCATGCCCCCCTCCGAGAGGAGCCATGCCCACTTGGGCAGACCGAACGAGGACGACATGACGAGGCCCAGGGACCCCCACCGCTGCCGCCCTGCCTCCTGTGCCCGCTCCGCCTCCGCCGACGCCCGCTGGTCGTCGTACATCAGCGCCGGTCCCATCGCCTCGCCGTCGCCGTCGGCCAGCAGCACGGTGCCGGAGGTGGCCGAGACTGAGACGGACACGATCCGCCCGCCGTCACCATCGAGGGCATCGGTGGCCTGGCGCAGGGCTGACACCACGCCCGGCCACCACACGGCGGGATCCTGCTCGGACCAACTGGGCCGGGGTCGGGCGGGGGCGGGGAGAGCCTCGGTGGCGAACGCCCGCACATGGCCATGGCAGTCGGAGACGGCTACCCGCACGTCGCGGGTTGCCACGTCCACGCCCGCCACCAGGTCGCCGGGCCGGGCGGTCATGGGCGCATCTGCATCTAGGACCTTCTTAGCCTCACGGGAGCCTCTCGTGCCGTGCAAAGCTCCGGGGTCCCCAGCACGAAGCGAGAGACGTGGACGCCACAACGCAACCCAGCCGATCCGGACCAGCGCAGCGTGTCATCCCGGGCACCGGCTGCCCGAGGCGTCGAGGGTCATGCTCGAGCTGCAGGGCCTGACCCGCCGCTACGGCGACCTGGTGGCCCTGGACGATCTCTCGTTCAGCGTGTCCGCAGGGCAGATGTTCGGTTTCCTGGGACCGAACGGCGCCGGCAAGACGACCACCTTGCGCACGGTCCTCGGCCTGTCACAACCTGACGCCGGAACGGTGCGCTGGCAAGGCCAGCTCGTCGGCCCCGAGGAGCGCCTGCGGTTCGGGTACATGCCCGAGGAACGGGGGCTGTACCCCAAGATGAGGGTGGACGAGCACATCACCTACCTGGGCCGGCTCCACGGCTTGAGCGCGGCCGACGCATCGTCGGCGGCCAACGGGTGGCTGGACCGCCTGGGCCTCGGCGGACGCCGAAATGCCCGCGTCGAGACCCTCTCCCAAGGCAACCAACAGCGGGTGCAGCTGGCGGCGGCCGTGGTGCACGAGCCCGAGCTGCTGGTGCTCGACGAGCCCTTCGCCGGGCTCGACCCGGTGGCCGTCGACACGCTGGCCGAGGTTCTGGCCGAGAAAGCCGCTGCCGGTGCCGGCGTGCTGTTCTCGAGTCACCAGCTCGACCTGGTGGAGCACCTCTGTCAATCAGTGGCCATCATCCATCGAGGCAGGTTGGTCACCTCCGGAACCGTGGAGGACCTCACCACACGAGGGTTCAACCGCCTCGCGGTGGAGGTCGGGGGCGACGGCACCGGCGCCTGGGCAAGGAGCCTGGCCGGTGTCCGGGTGCTCGAGGGCGAGGGGGCACGTCTGCGCCTGGTGCTCGAGGCCGGGATCGACCCCCAGCTCGTGCTGGCCGCGGCTCGCAAGGCTGGACCGGTGCTCCACTTCGGCTTCGAGCGCGGCCGCCTTTCGGAGGTCTTCCGCATGGCGGTGGAGGAGTGAGACGCATGAGTGGGGCCGACCGGTTGCGCCTCGTAGCCGCTCGCGAAATACGTGAGCGGGTGAGGGCCCGCTCGTTCCAGGTCACCACCGTCCTCGTGGCACTGGGAGTGGCGGCCGCCATCATCGTGCCCAACCTGGCCGACGAGGGCCCCGACACCGTTCGAGTGGGCGAGAGGGGCACGACCACGCCCGCCCGGCACCAGGCCGTTCTAGCCGCTGGCCGGCTGGCCGGCGTGCAAGTGGAGTTCGTTCCCCTGCCCGACTTGGGAGCCGCCGAACGCGGCCTGCGAAGCGAGGAGCTCGACCTCGCCCTCTGGGCGAGGACGGAGACGGAGGGGCCCGAGCTGCTCGTGAACGCGAGGCCAGAGCCTGAGTCAGGGCTCGGCCGCGTGGTGGATGCTGTCTCACAGGCCCTCGCCGTCCAATCCCGCCTCGAGCGGGCCGGGCTGACGCCGGAGGCGGCGGCGGCCGCGTTGGAGGCGCCCCCGTTGCCGTTGCGAAGCCTCGAGCCTCCCCGTCCCGAGCGCCAGCGCCAGGCCGGACCGCTGAGCTTCTTGGTCGCCATCGTGCTCTTCCTGATGCTGCTCCAGTACGGAGCGTGGATCCTCTACGGCGTGGTTGAGGAGAAGTCGTCCCGGGTGGTGGAGGTGATCCTGGCCGCGGTGCGCCCCACGCAACTGCTGGCCGGCAAGGTGCTCGGCATCGGCGTGGTCGCCCTCGGACAGGGCCTGCTCCTGGCGGGGACGGCCCTGGTGACGGGAATGGCTGTGGGTCTCGACCGCCTTCCCGAGAGCACGCCGGCCACCATCGCCGTGGCGCTCCTGTGGTTCATGCTCGGCTTCAGCCTCTACAGCTTCGCCTTCGCCACCGTGGGCTCGT
The DNA here is from genome assembly GCA_030859945.1 of Actinomycetota bacterium. Lineage (GTDB taxonomy): Bacteria > Actinomycetota > Acidimicrobiia > Acidimicrobiales > YB1-3. The sequence continues at coordinate 32,669 of JALZJC010000035.1, forward strand.
TGGCCTCCCGCCAGGAGGACGCCCAGAACGCCTCGTTCCCGATCACCGCCATCATGACCCTCGGCTACTTCGTGAGTGTCGGAGAGGCCACGAGCCCCGACACCCTCCTGGCGCGGGTGCTGTCATTCCTGCCCCCCACGGCGCCCTTCGTGATGCCCGCCCGCGCTGCTGCTGGCGTGGCGCCTTGGGAGGTGCCCGTCGCCGCCGCCCTGTCGCTGGCCGCCATTCTCATCACCGCCCGCCTGGCTGGCTCCGTGTACGCCCGCTCTGTCCTGCGTGGGGGTGCCCGGCTCAAGCTGCGCCAGGCGTGGAGGGCGCAGCCGGCATGAACCGGTCCAATGTCTCCTACGTGGCTGTGTCAAGGGTGCGTTGTCCGGCACCGGCCACCTAGCCTGGCCTCATGCTTCCTTCGCCGATCCAGCACTAGCCGTGGCTCACATCGGGATCGACCTCGGAGGCACCAAGATCTACGGCGTGGTCCTCGACGACGGAAGCGTCGTGCGAGAGGCCAAGCGCAAGACCCCGGTCCGGGGTGGGCCTATGGGCGTGGTCGACGCCATCGCCGATGTCGTCGGCCAGCTGGGCGGGCACGACGGCGTCTCCGGCGTCGGGATCGGCGCACCTGGCGCCGTCGACGCCCAAGGGGTGGTGCAACGGGCGCCGAACCTGCCGGGCTGGGACCAGCCCTTTGCCCTCGGCGAGGCCATGAGCGAGTCCCTCGACGGGGTGCCCGTGGCCGTCGACAACGACGTCAACGTGGGCACGCTCGCCGAGCTGCGGCTCGGTGCCGCAGTCGACAGCGCCGACGTCCTCGGGATCTTCGTGGGCACGGGCGTGGGCGGGGCCGTGGTGCTCGACGGACAGCTCCGGCGGGGGGCAACGGGCGTCGCCGGCGAGATAGGGCACATGATCGTCCGCCAGGGGGCTCGCCGTTGCGGCTGCGGTGGCCGTGGCCATCTCGAGGCCTATGCCGGCAGATGGGCCATGGAGAAGCGGGCGCGCCGTCTGGCCGCCGACGGTCAGGACAGCCTCCTGCTCGAGCTGAGCAAGAAGAACCGGCTCACCTCGAGCACCTTTGCCAAGGCCCGTGCCGCCGGCGACCTCGTCACCATCGAGCTGCTGGAGGAGGCCATCGAGGCCCTGGGCACGGCCATCGCCTCCTGCGTGGCCCTCCTCGACCTGGACACGGTGGTGGTGGGTGGAGGCCTGGCCGACCGCCTGGGCCCTGACTTCGTGGCCGAGGTGGAGGAGGCAGCCCGCGGCCAGCTCTTCCTCCAGGCGGCCCGCCTCCGAGTGGTCCCTGCCTCCCTGGGCGACCAGGGTGGCGCCGTGGGCGCAGCCCTGGTGGTGGCCGAGTCCAGCGCCGATCCGGGTGGCGGGGACGATCGGTAGCCTGAGCCCATGGCCACCCACGTGTCAGCGTCAGACGTCTCGGACCCGGACGCCCCGGCCCCGGACGACGTCTCCGACGGGGAGCGCCCCGACCATCACGAGGACGCGACCGACGGAGAGGAGGCCACTCGATACCTGAGCCGGGACCTGTCCTGGCTCGAGTTCAACGCCCGGGTCCTGAGCCTCGCCGATGACGACGCCGTTCCCCTCCTGGAGCGGGCCAAGTTCCTGGCCATCTTCAGCCAGAACCTGGACGAGTTCTTCCAGATCCGGGTGGCCGGTCTGAAGGACCAGGTGGTGGCCGGCGTGGGCGCCACCTCACCCGGCGGCCTGACGCCCCAGGAAGAGCTGGCCCGGATCAGAGCCCGCGTCAAGGAGCTGTGCGAGATCGAAGACCGCAGCTTCTTGGACCAGCTGGTGCCTGCGTTGGCCGACAAGGGCATACGCCTCTCGGATTGGGAGTCCCTCGACGACGACGACCAAGAAGACCTGGTGAAGGTGTTCCACGAGCAGATCTTCCCCGTGCTCACTCCGCTTTCCGTGGATCCTGGCCATCCCTTTCCCTACATCTCCAACCTCTCCCTCAACCTCGCGGTCATGGTGCGCGATCCCAAGTCGAGTGAGCGCCGCTTCGCCCGGGTGAAGGTCCCGCCCCTCCTGCCCCGCTTCGTGGTAATGCCCGACGGTGAGCGGTTCGTGCCTCTCGAGCAGGTCATCGCCGCCCATCTGGACAGCATGTTCCCGGGGATGGTCATCGAGTCCAACCATCCCTTCCGCGTCATTCGAAACGCCGACCTCAGCCTCGAGGAGGACGAAGCCGACGATCTGCTGGCGGCGCTCGAGACGGAGCTGCAACGCCGGCGCTTCGGCAAGGCGGTCCGCCTCGAGATCGATCCGAACATGACCGACGAGCTACGGCGCCTCCTCGTGGACGAGCTCGAGGTGGGGCCTGACGACGTCTACGTCCTCCGGGCTCCCATGGACCTGACCGGCCTGTGGGCCGTCCACGAGCTCGACAGACCCGATCTGAAGGACGAGCCCTGGAACCCGGTCACCCAACCCCGGCTGGCCCGCTCCGACGGCAGCGTCGATCTCTTCTCCGTGCTCCGCGAAGGTGACGTGCTCGTCCACCATCCCTACGAGTCGTTCGCCACCTCGGTCGAGGCCTTCATCAAGCAGGCGGCTGCCGACCCCAACGTGCTCGCCATCAAGCAGACCCTGTACCGGACCTCAGGCGACAGTCCCATCATCAAGGCCCTCATCCGCGCCTCCGAGCGGGGCAAGCAGGTGGCTGCGCTCGTGGAGCTCAAGGCCCGCTTCGACGAACAGGCCAACATCGCCTGGGCCCGTGCCCTGGAGGAGGCCGGCGTCCACGTGGTCTACGGCCTGCTGGGCCTGAAGACCCACAGCAAGACGGCTCTGGTGGTCCGCCAGGAGGAGGACGGCATTCGCCGTTACTCCCACGTCGGGACGGGCAACTACAACCCCAAGACGGCACGGATCTACGAGGACCTGGGCCTCCTCTCGGCCGACCCCGACCTGGGCGCCGATCTCACCAACATGTTCAACTACCTCACCGGCTACAGCCGCCGCATGAGCTACCGCAAGCTGCTGGTGGCCCCCGGCGAGCTGCGGGATCGGTTGCTGGAGCTGATCCATGACGAGACCGAGGCCGGCTCCCAGGGGCGGCTAGTGATGAAGATGAACAGCCTCGTCGACAAGGCCGTCATCGACGCCCTCTACGAGGCGTCGGCGGCGGGGGTCTCCGTCGACTTGATCGTGCGAGGCATCTGCTGCCTGGACCCGGGGGTTGCCGGTCTTTCGGAGAACATCAGGGTGCGGTCCATCGTGGGCCGCTACCTCGAGCACTCCCGGATCTTCGCTTTCGGCGACGGCGAGCACCGGCCCGTGCGCTACTTCATCGGTTCCGCCGACGCCATGCCCCGCAACTTCGACCTCAGGGTCGAAGCAGTGACCCCCGTCGAGTCGGAGGAGCTGTGCCGGCGGCTTCAGGAGATCCTCGACCTGGCGCTAGAGGACGATCTCCACGCCTGGGAGCTGGGGCCGGACTGCTGTTGGAAGCGGGTACCCAACTCCACGGGCGTCGGCCTCCACGAAGCGCTTCGAGAGCGGGCTCTGGAACGCTCCAGCACGCCGTCCAGATCAGAGGAATGACCGAAGAGGTCGTGAGGGCGGCCGGCGGGGTCGTGTGGCGCCGGCAGGACGGGGGCGACATCGAGGTCCTGCTCGTGCACCGCCCCAAGTACGACGACTGGTCGCTGCCCAAGGGCAAGGCCGACCAGGGCGAGAGCGACGAGGCGTGCGCCCTACGCGAGGTCCGAGAGGAGACGGGCCTCTGCTGCGAGCTGGGCCCCTATCTGGGTGAGTTCTCCTACATCGACAAGCAGGACCGCCCAAAGGTAGCCCGCTTCTGGGCCATGCGGTCCGTGGGAGGAGAGTTCAGACCGAACAACGAGGTGGACGAGGTGAAGTGGTTGTTGGTGCCCGACGCCTGCGCCGGTCTGACCCGCTCGCAGGACGGTGAGATGGTGGACCTGCTGGCCCGGCACATTCCGTACCGAGTCACGATCCTGCTCGTGCGCCACGCCACCGCCGGGCACCGGGCTGCCTGGGAGGGCGACGACCGGCTTCGCCCCCTCGATGACCGGGGCCGGCGCCAGGCCGAAGGGCTGGTGGAGCAACTCTCGAGCTACCCGATCGAACGGGTGCTGTCCAGCCCCTACGTCCGTTGCGTCCAGTCCGTGCTGCCTCTGGCTGAGGCGCGTGGGCTGGTGGTGGAGGAGACCGAGCGACTGGCCGAAGGCAACGCCGGTGAGGCCCTCGCCCTCATCAGCGAGCTGGAGGGCAGCACCGCCGTGCTCTGCACCCATGGCGACGTGGTCCCGGTGGTCCTCGACGCCATGCTGGCCGGCGAAGACCACGAGACGTCGGCCAAGGGCTCGACGTGGGTCATCGACGCGGGCCGATCCGATCCCACCGCCGACACCTACCTGGAACCGCCGGCCTGACCGCCGGGCCCGGCGACGCCGGCGGACGGCAGCGGTAGGGTGCGCACGATGGCCGCCAAGAACGAGCGGGAGGTGAAGCTGGGCGCATGGGGTGGCTTCCAGCTGCCCGATCTGAGCGGCGTTCTCGAGGGCATCACCTGCGGCCCGCCGACGGCCCGCACCTTGACGGCCTCCTACTACGACACCGCCGACCTTCGCCTGTCCCGGTGGGGGATCACGGTTCGCCACCGCGACGGCGACGGTGCAGGTTGGACGGTGAAGCTCCCCGAGGGGGATGAAGGGCCGGCCCTCGTCCGCCGGGAGGTGAGCTTCGAGGGTGGCGCGGCCCGCATCCCCACCGGCGTGCTGGACCTGCTGAGAGCCTACGTGCGCAACTCCCCGCTCCAGGGCGTGGCCCGCCTGCGCACTCATCGCAGGGGCGTCGAGCTGTGCGACGCCGAAGGTCGGACAGTGGCCGAGGTGGTGGACGACGAGGTCTCCGTGCTCCAGGGCGCCCGGATGACGGCACGCTTCCGGGAGGTGGAGGTGGAGGTCAACGACGACGCCGCCCCCGAGTTGCTCGGCGCCGTCGTCGACCGCCTTCAGGCCGCGGGGGCGGGTACGCCCGACCCCACGCCCAAGCTGGTTCGTGCCCTCGGTGCCCGAGCCCTCGAACCGCCCGAGCTGGCACCTGTCGATGTGGACAGGGAAGACAGCACCTTGGATGCCGTACGGGCCGGGCTGGTGGGGTCGGTCGCCCGGATGCTGGCCCACGACCCCGGGGTCCGCATCGGCGACCACCCGAGGGACGTCCACCAGCTGCGGGTGGCCACCCGCCGCCTCCGGTCCGACCTGCGCACCTTCCGGCCCGTGCTCGACCCAGAGTGGGCCGAGCCTCTGCGCGACGAGCTGAAATGGCTCGCCGACCAGCTGAGCGGCGTCCGCGACGCCGACGTGCTGGAGCAGCGGCTGCGCCGCCAGGCGGCCGAGCTGCCCGACCCGGACGCCCCTGGGCTGGACCCCCTGCTGGCCAAGCTCGGTACGGAGCGGGAGGCGGCTCGCCGCCATCTCCGGGAGGCGCTGGCCTCTGACCGTTACGCCAACCTGCTCGAGCGGCTGACCACTGGCGCCCTGGCCCCGCCCTTCGCCGGCGACGCCGGAGCGGCCGCCAGCCACGTGCTCCCCGAGCTGGCCAACCGTCCCTGGAGGGATCTCCGCAAGGCAGTGGACGAGCTATCCCCCGACCCGGCGCCGGAACAGCTGCACCGCGTCCGCATCCGCGCCAAGCGGGCCCGCTACGCGGCGGAGGCGGCAGCTCCGGTCGTCGGCAAGAAGGCCAGGAAGTTCGCCAAGTCCGTGGCCGACGTGCAGACCGTGCTCGGAGACCTCCAGGACGCCGTGGTGGCCGAAGCGTGGCTGCGAGAGGCGGCGGCCAGCACGCCAGCGCCGGAGGCTCTGGCCGCGGGTGAGCTGATCTCCATCCAGCGGGCCGAGAGAGCGGCCAGCCGGGACGCCTGGCCCGCAGCCTGGAAGCGGGTCGACCGCAAGAAGCTGAGGTCGTGGCTGGCCTGACGGGCCCAGACTCCGAACCAACGCTCAGCATCCTCGACCAATGCCCGGTACCCGCCGGTTTGGGCCCCACCGCGGCCTTGGCCGACAGCGTTGCGCTGGCCTCGGCGGCCGAGCAGCTCGGCTACCGGCGGTACTGGGTGGCCGAGCACCACAACACGCCGTCTCTGGCCAGCCCCAGCCCTGAGATCGTCGTGGCCGCGGCCGCGGCCCGAACCACGTCCATCCGGGTCGGATCAGGCGGCGTCCTTCTCCCCCACTACAGTCCGCTCAAGGTGGCCGAGAGCTTCCGGCTGCTGGACGCGCTGTACCCGGGCCGTGTGGACCTGGGCGTGGGACGGGCTGCTGGGAGCGACCCGGTCACCGAAGCCGCTCTGCAGTACCGCCCGGGGGCGCTGGGCGACGAGCACTTCGCCCAGAAGGTCGAGGACCTGCTCGGTTTCCTCGACGGCGCCCTCGACCCGGACCACCCCTACGCTCGGGTCCGGGCCGTGCCCCAAGGCCCGGGCGGCCCCGAGGTCTGGATCCTCGGCTCGAGCAGCCAAGGGGCGGCGTGCGCCGCCTACCTCGGCCTGCCATTCGCCTTCGCTCATTTCATCAGCGCCCAGTTCGGTGCCCAGGTGATGAACGGCTACAAGAGAGGCTTCATGCCTTCGTCACGGCTGGACCAGCCTCGGGCGAGCGTCGCCGTGTCTGTGCTCTGCGCCGAGACCGACGCCGAAGCCCGCCGCCTGTCAACTTCGGCCGCGGCCTGGGGGTTGCGGCCCGAGGGGCCCGAGCGGGGGCCATTGCTGGCACCAGGTGAGGCCGCTCGGGGGCTGACCGGCGTCGAGCAGGCACGGTTGGCGCAGCGCCGGGCGGGGATGGTGGTTGGTGCGCCCGACCAGGTGCGAGCCGCGCTCGTCGACCTGACCAACGCCTTCGGCGTCGACGAGGTGGTGGCGCTCACCGTCTGCCACGACCCGTTGGCCCGGCTCCGCTCCTACGAGCTCCTCGCCGAGGCATTCGCACTGGTCCCGAAGTCCTGACCGTCGATGAGGATCGGCGCCCGGAACGGACGAGCCTTCCGCCAGCGTGGATACGTTAGGTTGCGGGCAGGAGGAACCTAGCCATGGACAACCCGGTCAAGATCGCGCTCGCCGGCGGTGGCTTCGGCAGCAAAGTCGCCCTCCCCGTCTACGAGGAGCTCGAAGAGTTCGAGTTGGCGGCCGTGTGGTCGCGCCGGCCGGAGCGGGCCGAGGAGTTGGCCCAGGACGCCGGAGCGGAGCTCGGTACGTCCGACTTCGACGAGCTGCTCTCCGTCCCGGGCCTCGAGGCGGTGCACGTGGCCACACCCGTGGTGATGCACATGCCCTTCGCCGTCGCCGCCGCCGAGCGAGGCCTGCACGTGCTGTGCGAGAAGCCGCTGGCCGACAACCTCGAGGATGCACGACGGATCGAGTCGGCTATCGGGTCAGCCGGGGTCGTGGGGGCCGTGGACTGGGAGCTGCGGATGAAGGAATCTCGACAGCGCGTCATCCAGCGCGCCCGCGAGGTCGTCGGCAAGCCCCGCATGGCATCGGTGTCGCTGGTCCAGGACGACCACGCCGAGCCCGACTCCCGGCCTTACACCTGGGTTCACGACGCCACCATGGGTGGCGGGCGGATCCAGGGATACGGTGTGCACGACCTCGATCTCTTGCTCCAGCTGTTTCCCGAAGTGGAGGCGGTCGCCGCCGCCACCGAGGTGGGCGTACCCATGCGGAGCACGGGTGACGCCGAGATGCGCCGGGTGACAGCCGAGGACACCTACGGGATACTTCTGCGCTTCCGCGGCGGCGGGCTCGGCGTCGTCAGCCTGGTGTCCACCGCCCACCACGGGCGCGGGGACGTGATCGAGCTCCACGGCGACGAGGGAACGGTGAGGCTCGACGCCGACCAGCGAGTGTGGTGGGCCCGCGCCGGTGAAGAGCTCCAGTGCGAGGGACCGCTCGACAGCAGCTCCACAGAGGCGTTCAAGGCGGTGGCGCGGAACTTCTGGGCCGCGGTCCGCCAAGGCGCGGCGCCGGACCCTTCCCTCGAGGAGGGGCTGCGGGTGCAGGCGTTGTTCGACGCCATACGGGTCGCCGACGTGGAGCGGCGCTGGGTCCGCCCCGAGCCCACCGCCGGCGCCCCCTGAGGATGGAACCAGCCTGAGGTACTTCCTGGCCAACTGGAAGATGCACACCACCGTGGGCCGGGCGGTGGGGTGGCTGGAGGCAACTCAGGAGGGCCTCAGGGATCGGGTCCGGCTCGGTCAGCCCGTGCCGACGCCGATCGTCTGCCCACCTTTCGTCTCCCTGGTGCCGGTTAGAGGGCTGATGGACAACCAGCTGATGCGACTGGGCGCCCAGAACTGCCACTGGGAGCCCGAGGGTCCCCACACAGGCGAGATATCGCCCACCATGCTGAGGGGGATCGTCGACTACGTGATGGTCGGGCACAGCGAGCGGAGGGCCGCAGGCGAGACGGACGACCACATCGCCAGGAAGGTGACGGCAATCACTGACGCCGGCCTGATCCCCATCCTGTTCGTGGGCGAGGAGGAGCCGACGCCTACCGCCGCCGACCAGAGCGAGCAGCAACTGAGGCACGGCCTTTCGGGGATCGATCTGAACAGGCACGAGGTGCTCGTCGTGTACGAGCCGCCATGGGCCATCGGCGCTGATCAGGCCGCGGACCCTGATCACGTGCGAACAGAGGCCGAGCGCCTCAAGGGACTTCTCCGCCGGTTCGGGGCCAGTGACCCCAAGGTCATCTACGGGGGCACCGTCCATGACGAGAACATCGAGCAGTTCGCCCGTCTCGACATCCTCGACGGCGTGGGCGCCACCCGGGCCAGCCTGGACTCGGACAGGTTCCTGAAGATGCTCGATCGGATCGGGAGGGCGCGGGCGCGGCCCTGAGAACGACGGCACCCACCGACACCTCCAACGGGCGATGGTCGGGTTCCAGGATGCAGACCAAGCTCGGTGACGCCCCGGCCAGGAACCTCCGCGCCTGCCGGCATCGCCGTGTTGAACGGGGGAAGGGGTGGCGCCGACATCCCGGCCAAGGACCGCAAGGGCATCCACCTGGCAAGACACATGGCCGACGCCGGCGAGGAACCGCCCGAGCTCAAGTAGCTCGCCCTCCGAGCTGAGGGCAGGCTGAGGGAAGCTGAGGGAGGGCTGAGGGAGGGCTCAGGGCTCCTCGGGTACGAGCCACACGACGCCGAGGGGCGGGAGGGTGACATCCGCCGAGTAGGGGAACCCGTGGTCGCCGGCGTCGTTGGCCCACACCTGGCCGGCGTTCCCCACCCCGCTGCCACCCAGCTCGAGATCATCAGTGTTCAGCAGCTCGTGCCAGGCTCCGCCCGCGGGCAGGCCGATGCGGTAGTCGTGGCGCGGCACGGGCGAGAGGTTGGCCACGCAGGCCAGCGGGCTGCCGTCCCCGGCCATGCGGAGGAAGGAGAACACATTGCTCTCGGCGTCGCTGGCGTCGATCCAGCGGAAGCCCTCCGGCTTGGAGTCCCGCTGGAAGAGCGCTGGCTGTCCGGTGTAGACGCGGTTCAGTCTCCGCACCAACTCCTGCACGCCGCCGTGAGCGCGGTCATCGAGCAGGTCCCAGTCCAGGCTGCGTTCTTCGGACCACTCCCTCCACTGGGCCAGCTCGGCCCCCATGCAGAGCAGCTGCTTGCCGGGGTGGGCCCACATCCATGCCAACAGGGCCCGCAGGTTGGCCACCTTCTGCCAGTCGTCACCGGGCATCTTGTCCACCAGGGAACCCTTGCCGTGCACCACCTCGTCATGGCTGAGCGGCAGGACGAAGTTCTCGCTGAAGGCGTACTCCAGCCCGAAGGCGAGCTCGCCGTGGTGATGACTCCGGTGGATGGGCTCCTTGGCGAAGTACTCGAGGGTGTCGTGCATCCAACCCATGTTCCACTTGAAGCCGAACCCCAGGCCCCCGTCGGAGATGGGTGTGGAAACGCCCGGCCACGCTGTGGACTCCTCGGCGACCATCACCACTCCGGGATGGGCGCCATAGACGATCTCGTTCAGCTGCTTGAGGAAGTCCACCCCCTCCATGTTCTCGTTGCCGCCCTCGTCGTTGGGCAGCCACTCGCCTTCCTCCCGGCCATAGTCCAGGTAGAGCACCGACGCCACGCCGTCGACCCGCAGCCCGTCGAGGTGGAACTCCTCGAGCCAGTACAAGGCGTTGGCCACGAGGAAGTTGCGGACCTCGTGACGCCCGAAGTTGAACACCAGGGTCCCCCACTCGGGCTGGTAACCGAGGCGAGGGTCCTCGTGCTCGTACAGGGCGGTGCCGTCGAAACGGGCCAGTGCGAACTCGTCGCGGGGGAAGTGGCCAGGCACCCAGTCGACGATCACGCCGATGCCTCGCTGGTGGAGGGCATCCACCAGGACCTTGAAGTCCCGGGGGGGACCCGGGCGGGACATGGGAGCGAAGTAGGAGGACACCTGATAGCCCCACGAGCCGGTGAAGGGGTGCTCGGCCAGCGGCATGAACTCCACGTGCGTGAAGCCCATGTCGGTCACGTAGTCGGGTAGCTGCTCGGCAAGCTCGAGGTAGGTGAGGGGGCGGTCGTCCTCCTGCTTGACCCGCCGCCAGGAGCCGACATGGACCTCGTAGATGGACAGGGGCCGCTCGATGGGGGGTTCCTGCCCGTCCCGGGCCGTGATCCACTCGTCGTCGTCCCACTCGTAGGTGAGGTCGCTGACGACGCTCGATGTCCTGGGCGGCTGCTCGGCGCCGAAGGCCACGGGGTCGGCCTTCAAGACCGTCTCCCCGTCCGGCGTGACGATCCGGTACTTGTATGGAGCTCCCGCCTCAACGCCGGGAACGAAGAGCTCCCAGACACCGGACGAGCCCAACGAGCGCATCTGGTGGGCTCGGCCGTCCCAGAAGTTGAAGTCACCCACCACCTGTACCGAGCGAGCACTTGGCGCCCAGACTGCGAACGACGTGCCGGCCACGTCCTGATGTGTACGCAGGTGAGCGCCCAGCGCCTTCCACAGGCGCCAGTGGCGGCCCTCGCCGATCAGGTGGAGGTCGTCCTCGCCAAGCGTGGGCCAGAACCGGTAGGGATCCTCATAGCTGTGGACCGTCCCGCCCCCGTAATCGGCTTCCAGCCGATATCTCGCGCCATCGGGGACCTGGGCCTCGAACACCCCACCCTTGTGGACCGCCTCCATCGGCACCACCTTGTCCTCACCGAGGAGGACCTTCATGCCCACCGCGCCGGGGCGGTAGGCCCGCACCACCCTGTCGTGGGGACCGAGCAACTGGTGCGGGTCGTGGTGGGTGCCGTCCACGACAGCGTTGATCTCGCTCTGTCCGTCGCCGCTTCGCTCTTCGTTGCCGCTTCGCTCAGCCATGTGTCAGCCTCCGGATGGCCCGGCGGGGTATCTCGATCCAGTCTGGCCGATGATCCCGTTCGTAGAGGACCTCGTACACCGCCTTGTCCAGCTCGAAGCCGGACAGGACCGTCGTCCGCCCCTCCTCGTCGGGCGGGAGGAGCTCGCCGACGCCCTCGGTGCCGAGGTAGCCGTCGAGGAAGGCCCGGCGGTTGTGGGCTTCCCAAGCCGACGCCAGAGGCGCCAAGGCGTCGCGCTCGTAGCCGGCCCCCTCGACCAGGGCCAGTTCGGTGGCGTAGTGGAACGACCGGAGCATCCCGGCCACGTCCTTGAGGGGCGAGGACCGCTCCTGCCGCTCGCCGGCGGGGCGGGCCGGCTCACCCTCGAAGTCCAGCACGAACCATCCGTTGTCGGTACGCAGGACCTGGCCGAGGTGGTAGTCGCCGTGGACCCGGATGGAGGCACCGGCGTCATCCAGCGATCGCAGCTTGCCGAACAGCTCCTTGGCAGCCACCGGATCGGCGTCATCGTCGCCCAGCCGATCGAGCTGGGCCTCGGCCGTGGACGCCCAAGCCGACGGGTCGCCCGGCTCTGAGCCCAGGGCCCGGACCAGGGCCAGGTGCATCTCGGCTGTGACCTCGCCCAGGCGACGGGCCTCCCCGGCGAAATCACCCCCGCACTGGCCGGGGTCCTCACAGATCACGTCATAAAGGTCTCGCAGCGACGTCAGAGCCAGCTCGGAACCCTGGGCTCCCCCGGCCAGGTAGGGCTGGACCGCGGCCAGGTGCGACTCCTCGAAGGTCCACGTGGCCAGGGGGGGTGCCACGTGCTCGAAGCCGACGTCGGCCAGAGCGTTGGTGACCTCGATGTCCGGGTTCGGCCCGTCCTGAAGACGGCGGAAGATCTTCAGAACCAGGCGATCGTCGAAGACCAACGAGGTATGGGACTGCTCGACGCCCATGGGCCGCACGTGCTCGACCTCCTCGCCGGGAGCCACCTTCGCCATCAGGGCTCGGGCACGGTCGGGGTCGAGCACGGCGTCGAAGACGAGCTCGTCGTCCACCACGCCGACCACGGCATCGTCGTGCCCGTGAACGAAGTCGGGAGGGGTTTCTGCGGCTGCCAGGCCCAGCAGCACCTGGTAGCGGTCGCCGTCAGCGTCGACGAGCATCCATCGAAGCCCCTCGGCCAGCTCCTCCTGCTGGACCACGGTGGCCTGGGTGGGTTCATCACCCGAGAACCAGCGCTGGCGCCCAAGGTAGGCCGGCAGGAAGTCCTCGATGCTCATCGGTGTATCTCCGAGCTTCGGGCTCACGACCGCCTCGCCAGCATCACGGCGTCGACTTCAGCTGGAGGATATGGGCCGTCTGGTCTGGCTCCAGCCGGACGTAGGGGCTTGGTCCTAACCACCTGAAGGTGTCCCCGGAAAGCTCGTCCAGCACTTCGAAGGGCTGGTCCCAGGGAAGCCCGAGCAACCCCAGGTCCAGGCTGAGATTGCTCTCCTGGGCGTTACGGGGGTCGAGGGTCACCACCGTGAGCACCACGTCCGAGCGGTCCTCGGTGTGCTTGGAGTAGGCGATCACCTGCGGGTTGGTGCCACCGTGGAAGTGGATGTTCCGCAGCCGCTGCAAGGCCGGGTGGCGACGGCGTACCTCGTTGAGACGGGTGATGAAGGGCGCCAGGGAGTGGGCCTGGTCCCAGTCCCGGTGCTTGACCTCGTACTTCTCGGAGGAGTGGTACTCCTCGTTGTCGTCGGACATCGGCCTGTTCTCACAGAGCTCGTAACCGCTGTAGATGCCGTACGAGGGCACCATGGTGGCAGCCAGCACCAGCCGCTGCCTGAAGGCGGCGGGCGGCCCCTCGCGCAGCGGGCCGCTCAGGATGTCGGGGGTGTTGGGCCAGAAGATGGGACGCATGTAGTCGGCCTTGCGACCACGCGCCAGCTCGTCGACATAGTCCTCCAGCTCCGAGCGGCTGGTGCGCCACGTGAAGTAGGTGTAGCTCTGGCTGAACCCGATCTCGGCCAACGCGTCCATCACCTTGGGTCGGGTGAACGCCTCGGCGAGGAAGATCACGTCGGGATGGTCGGCATGAACGGCCGTGATGACCCACTCCCAGAAGGCGAGGGGGCTGGTGTGAGGGTTGTCCACCCTGAAGATGCGCACCCCGTTGTCGATCCAGAAGAGCAGGATGTCCTTGCACGCGTCCCAGACGGACCGACGATCCGAGTCGTCATCGGGCCATAGGTTGACGCGGTAGATGTCCTCGTACTTCTTGGGAGGGTTCTCGGCGTAGGCGATGGAGCCGTCGGGGCGGTGGTGGAACCACTCGGGATGCTCCTCCAGCCAAGGATGGTCAGGCGAGCACTGGAGGGCGTAGTCCAGGGCGATCTCCATCTCCAGCTCCCGGGCTCTCTCGACCAGGGCCCGGAAGTCGTCGAGCGTGCCCAGATCGGGGTGGACGGCGGTGTGACCGCCCTCGGGCCCTCCGATGGCCCAGGGACTGCCCACATCGTCGGGGCCGGCCTCCAAGGCGTTGTTGGGTCCCTTGCGGTGCTGGCGGCCGATGGGGTGGATGGGGGGGAGGTAGGCCACGTCGAAGCCCATGCCGGCGATGGCGGGGAGGCGGTCAGCGGTTCCGCCGAAGCCGCCGTAGGAGCGGGGGAACAGCTCGTACCATGCGCTGACCAGCCCTCGCTCACGATCGACCCACAGGGGGGCCGGTTCGGCGATGGTGACGTCGGTGGCGATCACGGTCCCGGCCACCAGGCCGGCGGCAGGCGCCTCCATGGCTGGACGGAGACGCTCCTCCGGGCTGTGCTCCTCGTCCCGCAAGGCGTCGATCGCACCGGACAGCGTCCGCTTCTCCCCGTCGCCCGGCTGGGCAGCACGAGACTCGAACAGGAGAGCCCCCTCCTCCAGCTCCACGCCGATGTCCTGACCCGCCGCCAGCTTGGTGGTGACCTTGTTCCGCCAGGTGCCGTACAGGTCGGTCCACGCCTCCACCACCAGCTCGTGACGGCCCAGCTCGGTAGGCTCGATCACCGCCTCCCAGCGGTCGTTGCCGAGGTCCCGCATGGCCGCCGCCCCCCACTCGCCGTCCCCGGCTGGCCGCCACCGCAGTTGGGCGTCCAGCACGTCGTGACCGTCCTTGAAGATGTCGGCGGATACCCTGACCAACTCGCCCACGACCGCCTTGGCCGGATAGCCGTGAGGAGTGCTGGGACGGATGTCGTAGATGGCGATGCGGGGAAGCACTCACCTTGGACTATCACTCAACAGCCGTCGGCGAAACCCCTTTTCGAACCCTGCGCCTCGGCGGTCCCCCGCTGTGCTACGCGTGTCTCTCCGTGGACGACCGGCCACGGCTCCTGTTCGTGCGCACCGCCAACCAGGGACGGTCCCCCGTGGCTGAGGCGATCCTGCGGGGGAAGCTCGCCGATCGAGGCTCGGACGGCGACGTCGTCGTCTCCTCGGCGGGGCTCATGGAGGCCGGCGCGCCGGCCTCGGCCCCGGTCGTGGACGCTGCCCGCCGGCGCGGGGGAGACCTCGGCGCTCACCGCTCGCGGCGCCTCACGGCCACGCTCGTGGACCAGAGCGACGTCGTGATCTGCCTGGCCCGCGAGCATGCGCGGGCAGTGGTGGAGCTATGTGAGGAAGCGGGAGGGCGGACGTTCACCCTCAAGGAGCTGGTACGCCACGTCGAGGCACTCGGTCCCCGCCGTCGCGGCCAGGCGTTGACCGACTACCTCGCCCGTCACGCCGCGCCCCGAGCTCGGCCCGGTGGCGGCGCGCCTTGCGGAGACGATGACGTGGCCGATCCTTATGGTCGGCCCATCTCCGCCCTCGGGGAGACGGCAGACGAGATCTCAGAGCTGCTCGACCGGTTGGTGAGTCACCTTTGGCCGTGATGGATCGAGGCGGACCATGACGCGCGCCCGGACCCTGGCATTGATCTTGGCAGGAGGCACGGGAAGCCGGATGGGGGCCCTCACGCAGGCAAGGGCCAAGCCCGCTCTTCCCTTCGGAGGCGTGTACCGCCTCGTCGACTTTCCCCTCAGCAACTGCGCCAACAGCGGGATCGAAGACGTGTGGCTCATCCAGCAGTACCAGCCCTACAGCCTCGAGGACCACCTCGCCAACGGCCGGCCCTGGGACCTGGACCGGACCACCGGAGGCCTGCTCATCCTGCATCCCTTCACCGGCGGCGACGAGGGCGGCTTCCCCGAGGGCAATGCCGATGCCCTGTGGCGCCACCACGCGTTGATCGCCGAGTTCGACGCCGATGTGGTGATCCTGCTCAGCGCCGACGCGGTGTACACCTTTGATTACCGGGACCTCGTCGACGCCCATCTGGCGGCCGACGCCGACGTCACCATGGTCACCACCCGAGTCGAGGATGACGCCGGCCGTTTCGGTGTCGTCACCTCCGACGGGGAGGGCCGGGTGCGGAGCTTCTCGTACAAGCCGGAGGAACCGGAGAGCGACGTGGTCACCATCGAGGTGTTCGTCTACCGGCCGCCGGCGCTACTGGGAACCCTCGGTGAGCTGGCACGGGAGGGCGACCGGTCCGACTTCGGTGACGGGCTGCTGCCCCGGCTGGTCTCGGACGGACGGGCATTCGAGCACCGCTTCCACCGTTACTGGCGGGACCTGGGCACGCTGACGCCTACTGGCAGGCCCACCAGGACCTGCTCGGCGGCAACGGAGTCGACCTGCACGACCCTCGCTGGCCGATCCGTACCACCGGTGGGCAGCGGCCACCGGCGCGCATCACACCACAGGGTTCCGCAGACAACTCCCTCGTATCGCCGGCCTGCGTCGTGTCAGGGCGCGTCGTCGACTCGGTCCTCTCACCCGGGGTCGTGGTGGAGGAGGGGGCGGTGCTGGATCAGGCCGTGGTGTTGCAGGACGCGGTCATCCGCTCGGGTGCGCACGTCGAGCGCGCCATCGTCGACACCAGGGTCGAGGTGGCGGGCGACGCCAGGCTAGGTGACGACGATCCAGGCGCCATCGCCGTGCTGACCGCCGACGGATGAGGGCTGCGGCGTGTTGAGCGGGCCGGTAATGGCACAGGGCAAGGTGCACATGCAGACCTCGAAGCTCTTCCTCGGGCCGAGCTCGCCCAACGAGATGGCAAGGTTGCTGTCGGGCTGGAGCTCGGCCAGAGCGCCGTGCCGATCGCATAGTGTCGGGGGACGGCGACCTGCTCAGCGTCGTAGATCATGAACCACCGGTGATAGCCCCTCGACACCCCCTCGACCAGCTCGACCTGGCGAACTGAGCGAGACCCTCATGTGCTGGAGCGGACGACGGGATTCGAACCCGCGACCCTCACCTTGGCAAGGCGGTCGAGGCCGTCCGTCTGGTGCTGTTCTGGCCTGGGAGCTGGGCCTTTGTCCGGGCAGTTGTCCGACCAGACCACCTGAATCCGCCCTGTAGTAGAGCGCTCTACCCAACGTTTCGGGGTCGATGTAACCTTCGTTGACACACGACAGCGGCGAGCCGAGGAGAGGTGTTGGAAGCAGCGCTGAATGCCGTCGCAACGGCCGGCCGGATGGCCGCGCTCGCTGATGAGCTGCTCGCTCTCGAGGTCGCTCGCGCACGTGCCGAGGGCGCGACGTGGGAGGAGATCGCCGAGCGACTTGGACGGTCCCGACAGGCGGTGCAGAAGCGGTTCTCGGTGCGCGTCCCCGTGACCGATCGTGACCCGACGCATCCGGGGAAGGGCTATCCGACCACCGGAGCCCTCGCGACTCGCGACGTGAAGATGAGGTGTGTCGCCTGCGGCAAGGTGAAGCCTGGACGGGAGTTCCCGACGGTGCGGCGGCAACGCGCCGGCGGACCAGTCCGCACGAGGACGTGCCGCGAGTGCCGCGATCCAGAAAGAACTTGAAGCGACCCGCTCGACGGCAACCGACAACTCGAGCCGCTACCTCGACCGTGTCCGCTCGGGCAGCGATAGTGGTCACCGACCGCGGACGAGCCATCGCCCGCGTCCTTCCCATGGGTACTGGACGTGTCCTCGACCAACTCACCGCTGATGGCGTCGTCACACCGGCGTACACAGACCTCGCTGTTGTCCGCCGCGGATGCAGAGAACCTGGCTACGGCCAAGATCGTCTGACCGCATCAACCATCGGTGTGAGCCGGTTGGGGCGGTGCTGCCATCGTCCATGACCCCAGGTGGG
>JALZJC010000036.1 GCA_030859945.1 Actinomycetota bacterium
GTCCACCGAGGACGTGGCGTCGTCGAGCACGAGGACCCGGGGGTCGGTGACCAGGGCCCGGGCCAGGGCGATGCGCTGGCGCTGGCCTCCCGACAGTGTCAGGCCCCGCTCCCCCAGAAGCGTGTCGTACCCGTCGGGCAGGGCGGTGATGAAGCCGTCGGCCTCGGCGGCCCGAGCCGCGGCCCGGACCTCCTCGTCGGTGGCATCCGGGCGGCCGTAGGCGATGTTGGCCCGAACGGTGTCGGTGAACAGGAACGTCTCCTCGAACACCACGCCGATCTGGCGGCGCAGGGACTCGAAGGTCACGTCCCGCACGTCGATGCCGTCCACCCGCACCGCTCCAGCCGACACGTCGTAGAACCGGGGGAGCAGCAGGGCCACGGTGGACTTGCCCGAGCCGCTGGCGCCCACCAGGGCCACCGTCTCCCCCGGCGCCACCGACAGGGAGAACCCGCGCAGCACCGGCTCCGAGCGGAGGTAGCCGAAGGTGACGTCGTCGAAGGTGAGCTGACCCAGGGGCCGTGGGAGCTCCGCCGCCCCGGGGCGTTCGGTGACGACGGGATTGGAGTCCAGCAGCTCGAAGATCCGCTCCGCGCTGGCCCGAGCCTGCTGGCTCTGGGTCAGCAGCCCGGAGAACATGCGCACGGGCGCGACCATCTGGAGGAGGTAGGACGAGAAGGCCAGGAACGTGCCCAGCGTGATGCGCCCGTTGATGGCCAGCCAGCCCCCGAGGGCCAGCACCCCAACCTGGCCGAGGGGCGGGATGGCTTGCAGGCTGGCGGCGAACTTGGCCTGGATGCGCAGAGCCCGGAGCTTGGACCCGAAGAGGGACTGGCTGGCCTGGACGAGGCGGCCCAGCTCCCGCTGCTCCTGGCCGAAGCCCTTCACCACCCGCACACCGGTGACGGCCTCGTCCACCACGCCGGCCACCTCGCCCGCCTTCTGCTGGGCGTCCCAGCTGGACGGGTACACCGTGGTACGCAGCCGCAGGCCCAGGAGGAACACGGCCGGCACCACCAGCAGCGCCACCACCGTGAGGAGCGGGGACAGCACGGCCATGATGACCAGCGACACCACCAGCATCACCAGGTTGCCGCTCACCAGCGGGAGGAAGGCCAGCAGCCCCTGCACCACGTTGACGTCGGAGATGGCGCGCGACACCAACTGGCCGGTGCGCAGCTCGTCGTGGCGGGCGAAGTCCAACCGCTGGAGGCGCTCGTAGATGTCGTTGCGCAGGTCGAACTGGAGGTCGAGCGCCACCCGCCCACCCACGAAGCGACGGAGGTGGGCGGCGCCGAAACGGAACAGGCCGGCGGCCACGAGGAGGGCGAGCCAGGGGGCCAGTGGACGGTGCCGCCCGAGCACGACGTCGTCGACGATGAGCCGCTCCAACACCGGAGTGAGGGCCGCGACCACCATTCCCGCGATGGCGGCCCCGAAGGCGATGATCACGTTGCGCCGGCGGGGGAGGAGGTACCCGATCAGCCGGCGGATCCAGCCAGACTGGCTCATGGCTCCGGGCTCGTCATCGCAGTGTGCCGCTCTGGAGGCGCTCGTCGGCCAGAGCGTCGAGCGCCTTCCCGAGGGCGCCCAGGGCCGCTGCCGTCCGGCTCGGATGTTCCAGGCGACTCATGACCGGCTCCAGGCGCTGGGCCATGGCCGTCTCCGCCGCCCGCAGCGTCCGGCGACCGGCCGCGGTGATGGTGATGCGGATGGCCCGGCGGTCGCCGGGAACGGGCGAGCGCTTCAGGCATCCCCGCTCAACCAGGCCGTCGACCACCGCCGTCACCGTCGGCTTGGCCACCGCCAGGCGCTCGGCCAGACGGCTGGCCCGCTCGTCGCCGGCGTCGACCATGGCCAGGATGCGGTACTGGGCGAGCGAGAGGTCCGCGCACCCGCACTCCAGCAGGCGGGCCAGACGAGCGATGGTGCGCACGGCGACAGCCTGGTCCTCCATGGAAGCGGCTAACAGTTAGGCCTTCGAACTTATGCCCGCCCGGCCAGGCGCCGGTTCCTCGACACGATGACCCAGGTGGCCACAGCGAAGGCCACCGACACCAGGGCCAGCACCACGTGGACGGCCTTGAAGGCGAAGCCCCTCTCCTCGTCACCGACCACGTTCCAGATCCGGGTGCCCCAGACGTACACGGTCCACACCGCGAACGCCCTCAGCACCAAGGCGTGGCTCCTGGGCATCAGGTCCTCCTCTGCCCCTCAGCCCGGACGCCCGGGCGCGTCCTGTGGCCCCAGCGCCGCGACCCTGACGCCCCAGGGGAGGTTGTCCATGAACACCCACGTGCGGCGGTGGATGGTGGTGGGGCCCCACGCCTTGAGCGCCATCTTGTGGCGGGGGCAGGGGTAGCCCTTGTTGAGGTCGAAGTCATAGGCGGGAAAGTGCTCGGCCTCGGCCCGCATGAGGCGGTCGCGGGTGACCTTGGCCAGGATGGACGCGGCGGCGATGGACAGGCACGTGGCGTCGCCCCTCACGATCCGTTCAGTGCTGCCGGCGCCCACGAAGTCCCAGCGGCCGTCGATGAGCACGTGGTCGGGCACCAGCCCCAGGCCTTCGAGGGCCCGCCGGGCGGCCAGCTTCTGAGCCGCGGTCATACCGAGGGCGTCGCACTCGGCCTGGCTGGCGTGGCCCACCGACCAGGCCCGGCACCACGACGCCACCCTGTCGAACAGTCGCTCCCGCTCGTGCTCGGTGAGCATCTTGGAGTCCCGCACCCCGTACACCCGCCGGTCCCTCGGCAGCACCGCGGCACCCACGCTGATGGGACCGGCCCACGCCCCCCGGCCCACCTCGTCGACACCGACCACCACATCGTGGCCAACGTCCCAGCGGGCCCGCTCGAGGGCCAGGGACGGAGACTTGGGCCGGAGGGTGGGGCGCAGCCGACGACGGGTGGTGGCCACGGTCCCGACCCTACCGTTCCGTGAATCAGCCCAGTTCGACCGAAGCCAGCCCGGCCACCACCTCGCCTATGACCGTGAAGCCCGAGGACGCCAGGACGGCGGCGTGCACCGGGCTCACCGCGGCCAGCAACCCACCCGACGTCTGGGGATCGAAGCCCAGGGCCTCCACGGCAGGGCCGGCCGTGGAGACGACCTTGCCCTCTAGGTGGGACCGGTTTCGGGCGTCACCACCGGTGCGCACGCCGGCCTCGGCGGCGGTCAGCGCCCCTTCGTAGAAGGGCAGCGAAGAGGCGTGGATCCGCAGGCACGCCCCTGACCGCTCGGCCATCTCCCAGGCGTGACCGAGCAGGGCGAAGCCCGTGACGTCGGTGACGGCGTGGACAGCACCGTCGCCGAGCCCAGCCAGCGTCTCCGCCGCCGACCGGTTCAGGGTGCGCATGCCGGCGATGGCACTCCCCTTCTGGGCCGCGTCGCCGCCGGCCAGGATGATGCCCGTCCCGAGCGGCTTGGAGAGCACGAGGCTGTCGCCGGGACGAGCGCCGGACTTGGCCCACACCTTGTCGGGATGGACCAGGCCCTGCACGGCCAGACCGAAGATGGGCTCTTCGGAGCGGATGGTGTGGCCGCCTCCGATCACGCCGCCCGCCTCGGAGACGACCTCGAAGGCGGCGTCGAGGATGGCCGTCACCGCCTCCACGGGCAGGTTCTCGGGGAAGGCGGCGATGTTGAGGGCGAGCACGACGCGGGCGCCCATGGCGAACACGTCGCTGCATGCGTTGGCGGCGGCGATGGCGCCGAAGTCGGCCGGGTCGTCCACCAGCGGTGGGAAGAAGTCGGTGGTGGAGACCAGCGCCAGGTCCGCGGAGAGCCGGTAGACAGCGGCGTCGTCGAAGGGCGCCAGGCCCACGAGGAGCTCCGACTTGGATTCGGCGAGGGAGCGCACCAAGGCGTTGAGGGGAGCCGGCCCCCACTTGGCGGCACAGCCCCCACACGCCGTCCACTCGGTGAGCTTGAGCTCCGGACCCTGGTCCGACCCAGTAACCAGTTGCGCCATGGGAGGCGAAGCTAGTTCAGGCGGGACACCTGTTCGCGCTCGGCCTCGTCGGCCTCGGTGGTCAGGAAGGCGTCCAGCATCTCCTTGGCCACCTCCGGCGCCGTCAGACGAAGACCCATGGCCAGGACGTTGGCGTCGTTCCAGGTCCGGGCGCCCCGGGCTGTCTCGGCATCGGTGCAGAGGGCGGCCCGGACGCCACCGACCTTGTTGGCCGCCATGGACACGCCGGTGCCCGTCCAACAGCACACCACGCCGCGGTCGGCTCGTCCTTGGGCCACCTCCTCCCCCACGGCTCGCCCGACGTCGGCCCACTGCTCGCCGTCAGCCACCGTGATGACGTCACAGCCGCGCTGGCGCAGGGTCTCGACGATGACGTCGGTGACCGGGGTGCGCTCGTCGGTCCCGAAGACCACCCTCATGGCCCTCACCATACCCACCACCGGTGGGTTAGCTTCACCGACCTGGGCGAGCCGGAGGGGACGAGGTCATGCAGTCACTCGAGGACAAGCGGCTCACCATCGTGGCCATCGGCGCCCATCCCGATCCCTTCGACATGCCCTACCAGGCCGGCGGGACGCTGGCCAAGTACGCCCGGCGGGGCCATGAGGTCGTCCTGGTCTCGGCGGCCTTCGAACCGGAGTGGGCCGAGGAGGTCGACGCCATGGCCTCGCACCTGGGCGGGTCGCAACGCTGGCTCGGCTTCGAGGAAGGGGCGGTGTTCGACGACCCGGCCCAGACGCAGAGGATCATGGCCCTGCTGCGCCAGACCAGGCCCGACGTGGTCATCACCCATCAGCCCCGCGACTACCACCCCGACCACCGGGCCCTGTCCAGAGCGGTGCTGGGTGCCTGCCTGCTGTCCAGGGTGGACGAGATCGAGTCGGATCACCCACCCCACAAGATCGGGAACCTCTTCTACTCGGAGACGACCAGCGGGTTGAGCTCCGAAGGCTCCATCTACGTCGACGTGGCTGAGACGTGGGAACAGAAGATGGCGGCCCTGCGACTGCACAAGGGGCTTTCAGAAAGAGCCGGGGTGGCGCACCTCGAGAGCATCGAGCACCTGATCGAGCGGGAAGAGACGGTCATGCGCTTCCGCGGCTTCCAGGTCGAGCGCCAGTACTGCGAGGTGTTCGTCCCGGCCGTCAACTACCGCGTCACCTGGGCCCACGAGCTGCTTCCCGTCGCCACCCTGCCGCCAATCGAGGACTGAGGCCTCACCCCGTCGGGACCTCACCCGCCGGCTCGGGCAACGCCGGCGTCACTGGCGCGTGAGACCGTCCAGCTCGGGCTTGGTCTCGCGCCGCATGAGCGAAGGGATGGCTTCGGCCGCCTTCTTGCCGTGGTAGAGCACATCCACCACCTCCTCGGCGATCGGCATCTCCACGCCGACGCTGGCGGCCAGCTCGAGCACGGCCGGCGAGCTCTTGACGCCCTCCGCCACCATGATCATCTCCGGCACGATGTCCTCGATGCCCCGACCCTTGCCCAATTCCTCACCCACGTAACGGTTGCGGCTGTGGCGCGACACGCAGGTGGCCACGAGGTCTCCCAAGCCCGTCAAACCCGAGAAGGTGAGAGGCTGGCCCCCGAGCGCCACGCCGAGGCGGGCCATCTCGTGCAGGCCCCGGGTGACGAGGGCGGCCCTGGCGTTGTCGCCCAGCTGCATGCCGTCAGCCATGCCGGCGGCGATGGCCATGACGTTCTTGATGGCACCGGCCACCTCGCAGCCGGCGACGTCGGGATTGGTGTAGACGCGCAGGGCGTCGGTGCACAGCAGGCGTTGGAGGTCGGCGGCCAGGTCCTGGTCGTCGACTGCCACCACGGTGGCGGCGGGCAGCCCGGCCAGGATCTCCTGGGCGAAGTTGGGCCCCGTGACCACGCCGGCGGGGCGGCCCGGGGCGATCTCGGCGATCAACTCCGTCATGCGCTTCAGCGAGCCCTGCTCCACGCCCTTGGCCAGGCTGATGATCGGTGTGCCGGCTCCGATGAAGGGCTCCGCCCGGGCCAGGACCTGCCGGAACCCGTGTGACGGGACGGCCATCAACACCAGCTCGGCCGAGTCCAGGGCCTCCTCCAACGAGGCGGTGGCGCGGAGCACCTCGGGCAAGGAGTGCTGTGCCAGGTAGTGACCGTTGCGGTGGGCCAGGTCGATCTCGTCGGCCAGCTCCTTGCTGCGGGCCCACAACACGGTGGTGGCTCGAAGCGAGGTGATGGCGGCGACCGTGGTCCCCCAGGAGCCGGCTCCTATGACTGCGACCCTGCCGAGGTCCCTGACCACGGCCTCACGTTAACGGGGCCACTCGTAGACTCGAAGCCTTGTGCCCTTCCCGGCTTGCAGCCGTACCGGCTTGACCGTCGCCGTTCTGGTGCCGGTGAAGGCCTTCGCTCAGGCCAAGGTGCGCCTGGCGCCGGCGCTGGACCCTGACGCTCGGATACGACTGGTGCGGACGATGGCCGAACGGGTGGTCCGGGCCGCCGGGGACCTCCCGGTGACCGTGGTGTGCGACGACGCCGAGGTGGCGGCATGGGCCCGCCTTCAGGGTGCGGCGGTGGCGTGGGCCCCCGGCCGCGGCCTCAACGGGGCCGTGAGGGATGGCGTGGACGCGCTCACCTCCCAAGGCGCCACCCAGGTGATCGTGGCTCACGCCGACCTGCCGTTGGCCTCCGACCTGGCATCGGTGGCTCGCTTCTCCGGAGTGACCCTCGTGCCCGACCGCCGCGAGGACGGCACCAACGTGGCCTGCATACCGGCCGGTGCCAACTACGCCTTCTCCTATGGCCCGGGCTCCTTTGCCCGCCACCGCGGTGAGGCCCTGAGGCTGGGCCTGCCACTACGGGTCCTGCGCGAGCCTCTCCTGGCGTGGGACGTGGATGTTCCCGCCGACCTCGACTATCCCGTTGCTGGCGGCGCCCGGCCGTGACGAGCGAGATGAACACCGACCTGCCCACGCCGCGCCGGGCGCTCGCCGTCGGCGCCCACCCCGACGACGTGGAGTTCGGCTGCGGGGCCACGTTGGCCAAGTGGGCAGCGGCGGGATGTGAGATCCACCACCTGGTGTGCACCGACGGCTCCAAGGGCTCATGGGACCCGCGTGAGGAACCCGGGCGGCTCGTGGCCGTCCGTCAGGAGGAGCAGCGGTCCGCCTCCCGTGCGCTGGGTGGGAAAGGCGACGTGGTGTTCCTCGGATGGCCGGACGGAGAGCTGGAGTGCGGTCTGCGTCAGCGTTGGCAGATGGCGTACTGGCTGCGCCACCTGAGGCCCGACGTGGTGCTCGGCCATGACCCGTGGCGGCGATACCGGTTGCACCCCGACCACCGCCACGCCGGCTTCCTGGTCACCGACGCCATCGTGGCGGCGCGGGACCCTCATTTCTTCCCCGAGCTGGGCGCCGAGCCCCACCGCCCCGAGTCTCTGTTGCTCTGGGAGGCGGACGAACCGGATCACGTGGAGGACGTCGAGGAGTTCTTCGAGCACAAGTTGGCGGCGCTCCTGGAGCACCGCAGCCAGTTCCACTCCACCATGGGCATCGACACCACGGGCATCGACACCATGGGCATCGAGGGTGACGCCGGCGCCGAGGTGGGCGCCTTCCGACGGCGTGTGTCGGAGCAGCTACGGGAGGACGGTGCCCTGGCCGGACTGACCGCCGGCGAGGCCTTCAAGCTGATCAGGAACCTCTGACGACGGGCGGAGCGCCCGCCGCCGTGATCAGCGCTTCCTGGCCGCCTGGGACTTCCTGCCGAGGGTCTTGCCCGCCTGGCTCTTCTGGGTCTTCTTGACGCCCTTCCTGGCCAGCGTCTTGGCTGCCCGCGAGACCGTCTTCTTGGCCGCCGCCTTCTTGGTGGACGCCTTCTTCACGGGAGCGCGCGCCCCCTTCTGCCCCAGCGTCTTGGCCGCCTGCTTCTTGGCGGCCTTCTTCGAGCCCTTCTTGGCAAGCGTCTTGCCCGCCTGGGAAGTGGCCTTCTTGGATGGAGCCTTCTTTGCCGGGGGACTCATGCCGTACCGCCTTTCGCTAGCGCTTCTTGGTGGACTTGCCGACCTTCTTGGCCGGAGCCTTCTTCGACGCGGCACCGCCCTTCTTGCCGAGGGTCTTGGCGGCCTGCTTCTTCTGCGTGGTCTTGGACGCCTTCTTGGCGAGGGTCTTGCCCGCGGCGGAGGCGGACCGGGCCGACGGGGCTTTCTTGGCGGCGGACTTCTTGGCGGCGGACTTCTTGGCGCTCCTTGGATTGAGCGCCTGCTTGAAGGCGGTGGCGGGCGCGAAGCGGACGCCGGTGGAAGCAGCGATCCTCACGGGCTCGCCGGTCTGTGGGTTGCGGCCGGTGCGGGCGGCACGAGACGAGGGGTTGAAGCTCCCGAACCCCGCCACGGTCACCCTTTCACCCTTGGACACCGCCGACATCACGGCCTCGACCATCTTGTCGACCGCCGACTCAGCCTTGCCCTTCGTGAGATCGGCTGCGCTCCTCACGGCCTCTACGAGATCAGCCTTGTTCACCGTCACCTCCCGCTTGAATGTCTGCAATCAAAGAGGAACCGCCTCGCCAGGTCAAGCATTTGCCGCTCACATGGGGTCAGCGACCCGCATCCTTCCGGGATGGTTGGCACGGATCCCTTGGCCCGCAAGGATTCTCGGCTACGCCCCTCCAACTCGGGCGCATCGACCCTTCGGCTCGTCGGCGACGTTGGAGGAGTCGATGCCAGGTCAAGGTGGCCACAAGGTGGCCCAAAGGTTTGGCCGCGCTAGCAGCGTGGGACAAAGCGAGTGTGGCCCAACGCGTGCCGGACGACGTCCTCGATGGAGCCCCGGGCCGCACCGGGAGGCACCGCCTGCCCTGGGGGCGGATGGCGCTGGCTGCGTTGCTGGCCCTGGTCGTCATCGCGGTCGTCCCGCCACTGCGTCGAGCCGCGGCCCTGGCGACGAGCAAGGTCATCCTCGTGGTTCTCACGCCCGTGGCACCGAGCATCGCAGGCTTCGAGAGCCTTCCCCAGGGCTCCAAGCTCCTTGCCGCCGACGGAAGCCTGCTGGCGGACCTCGATGGACCTCATCGCCGGGAGCAGATCGGGCTCCGCGCGCTTCCCCCTCACGTTCCTCGAGCGGTCCTCGCCGCCGAGGACGCCAACTTCTACCACCACGGTGGCGTCGATCCCTCGGCCGTGTTCCGGGCCATGCTGCGCACCAGCCAGGGGGACCAGCAGGGCGGCAGCACCATCACCCAGCAGCTGGCCAAGCTCAACTACACGGGCTCGCGGCGAACGGTGATGCGCAAGCTGCGGGAGGTGCAGTACGCGGCTCGCCTCGAGCAGAAGTACTCCAAGGACGAGCTCCTCGAGCGCTACCTGAACCAGGTGTACTTCGGTGATGGTGCCTACGGGATGGCTACTGCGTCCCAGGCGTTCTTCGCGGTGGCCCCGGCCCAGCTCACGCCGGCCCAGGCGGCAACGCTCGCGGCCAAGATCAAGGCTCCCGAGGACCTCGACCCTCGGACCGATCCGGGCCGCGTGAAGGAGCGTCGTGACCACGTCCTTCGCCAGATGCGGCGACGGGGATGGCTGGAGCCGCCTCAGCTCGACGAGGCGGTGACGACGCCGCTACAGGTCGCGCCCCCTCAGCCTTCGCCGGCGATGAAGGCGCCCCATTTCGTGGAGTACGTCAAGCGCGAGGCGTCGAGCATCGACGCCCTGGGCGGGTCCCGGGAGTCCCGCTCCAAGCAGCTCTTCACCGGCGGCTACACCATCCAGACCACCCTCGACGCCGAGGCCTTCGAGGCCGCGTCCCAGGCCGTGCGCACGAACCTCGGCGCTCCCGGCGATCCCGAGGTGGCCGTGGCCACCGTCCAGCCGGGCGACGGCGCCATCCGCCTGCTGTTCGGAGGCCGGGACCCGGCCCGCAAGTTCGACCTGGCCAGCCAGGGCCGCCGTCAACCGGGCTCGGCCTTCAAGCCGTTCGTCTACCTGGCGGCCCTCCGTGCCGGCATCGACCCCCGGACAACGTTCGACGCGTCCTCGCCCAAGGTCCTCGAGTACCGGGGCGCCAGCTACACGGTGGACAACTACGAGGGGCAGGGTACCGGCGCGTCCACCGTGGACAACGCCTTGACCCATTCCATCAACACGGTCTTCGCCCAGCTGACGCTGGAGGTGGGTCCCCCCAACGTCACCCGCACCGCCGAGGCCCTCGGGGTGGACGACGTGGAGGACAACGTGGGCTCCCAACCCGCCGTGGGCCTCGGTGGCCTGCGCAAGGGCGTCACTCCTCTGGAGCAGGCGGCCGCCTTCGCCGCCTTTGCCGCCAAGGGCAACTACGCCGAGCCCTACGCCGTCGTGCGGATCGCCGACCGCCGCGGCGAGGAGGTCTACCGCCGGCGTCAGGCCACCAAGACGGCCCTGAGCGCCAACGAGGCGGGCGTCCTCAACGCCGGCCTCCAAAGCGTGGTCCGGGAGGGCACGGGCACTGCGGCCAACATCGGCCGTCCCGTGGCGGGCAAGACAGGGACCACCCAGAACTACGGCGACGCCTGGTTCGTGGGCTTCGTGCCCCAGCTGTCGACCGCGGTGTGGGTGGGCCAGCCCGAGCAGGTGGTGCCGATGCTCAACGTCCGCGGCCGTAGGGTCTCGGGTGGCTCCTTCCCCGCCCAGATCTGGGCCGCCTACATGCGCCGAGCGGTTTCCGGTCTGCCCGTGGAGGACATCTTCACCGCCGCGCCCGAGTCGCTCTCGCTGCGCATGCCGCCCCCGCCACCGCCACCGCCACCGCCACCTCCCCCTCCCCCTGTCGACGGGATCATCCCGCCGCCCGTCCCCATCCCGCCGCCGGTGGTCGTCATGCCGCCGGGCCCCAGCCCGCCGCCCGTGGTGGGCCCGCCCCCGGGCAACAGGCCCAGGAACCCCACGACCACGGCTCCCACGACCACCTCTACCACTGGACGCAACCCGTAGGGCAACCGGCGACGCATCACCACCACGAGGACCGGCCGAGAGCGGCGCTCCCGATGGAGCTGGCTGACCTCCACTGGCGGACCACACCGGGCCAACGCCTCGTGGTCCACGCCCGGGCCGGCGACCACGAGCTCGCCTGGCGGCCCGACGACCTGACTGACGTCATCGTGGGTGGCGGCTTCGCCGTCGGCCACCTCGACGTGAGCGACGAGCGCCTCGTGGCCACGGCCACCCGTGCCCGCTCCCTTCCGGACACCGTGGACGCTGGAATGCGCGTGCTGATCTGCGGCCTCAATCCCAGCGAGCACGCCGCCGACCGAGGCGTGGGCTACGCCCGGCCCGGCAACCGGTTCTGGCCGGCCGCGGTGGAGGCCGGACTGGTCACCCGTTCCCACGATCCCCTCCACGCGCTCCACGCCCACGGCGTGGGCATGACCGATCTGGTCAAGCGGGCCACGCCCCGTGCCGACATGCTCACGGCCGAGGAGTACCGCGCCGGCGCCGCCCGCGTGCAGCGTGTGGTCGAGTGGCTCCAACCGCGGGCGGTCTGCTTCGTGGGCCTGGCCGGCTGGCGCTCGGCCGTCGACCCCCGGGCCTCGGCCGGTCGACAGCCCCGGCCCTTCGCCGGCCGACCGGCGTACGTGATGCCCTCGACCAGCGGGCTCAACGCCCATGCCTCCCGCCCCGACCTCGTCCGGCACTTCACGGACGTCCTGGCACTGTCTCACGACACCTCCCGGCACTAGGCCTTTGTGCACCGGGGGTGGTCTATGTTCCACCCCATGCTCAGCAAGGGCCCGGTGCCCGCCTTCGTCCACGGGATCATCGAGTACCTGGCCGGCGTCCTCTTCATCGGCGCGCCGTACCTGTTCGACTTCGAGGCCACCAGGGCCGCCACGCTGTCGATGGTGGTGGGCGTCGTCATCCTCGTGGTGGCCGCGGTCAGCGCCGGCCCCACCGGTCTCATCGACGAGCTACCGGTGTCGGCCCACGTGGTGATCGACCTCGTGCTCGCCCTCTTCCTGATCGCAGCCGCCTTCCTGTTCGGGTTCTCCGACGACGGCAGGGCCACCGCCTTCTTCATCGTGCTGGGCGTGGCCCACCTCCTCATCACCATCGCCACCAGGTTCGTGCCCACGGAGCCCGGCGCCGTCGCCTGAGGTGATGTGAGGTGAGGTGAGCTGGGCTCCGGCCATCGAGATCTCCGCCGAATCTCCGCACCTCGGGGGGCGAACCCCCACACGGTGGTTCCTATCCTGACCCTGTGACGGAGCGAAGCATCGTGGTGGTCGAGGACGAGGAGTTCATCGCCGCCGCCGTGGCCGATCGGCTGCGGAGCGAGGGGTACCGAGTGAAGGTGGCCGGCGACGGCATCTCCGGGGTGGAGCTGTGCCGCCAGGCTCGCCCCGACCTCGTCGTGCTCGACCTGATGCTGCCGGGGATGGACGGGCTGGAGGTGTGCCGTCGCATTCAGGCCGATCGCCCCACCCCGGTGCTCATCCTCACGGCCCGCGACACCGAGATCGACCTCCTGGTGGGCCTTGGCGTCGGCGCCGACGACTACATGACCAAGCCCTTCAGCGCCCGAGAGCTGGTGGCGCGCGTAGGCGCCATTCTTCGCCGGGTGGGCAGGCCTGTCGAGGAGGCCGGCGTACCGCCCCGGTGGTACCTCGGCGACTTGGAGGTGGAGCCCGCCACCCGTCGGGTGCGGCGGTCGGGAGAACCAGTGCACCTCACGCCCACCGAGTTCGACCTGTTGACCTGCCTCGTCGGCCACGGGGGCGCCGTGCTCACCCGCCAGCAGCTCCTCGCCCAGGTGTGGGGTTACGGCGGCGGTTCGGGAGCGCGCACCGTCGATTCTCACGTGCAGGCCCTGCGGCGCAAGCTCGGGCCAGAACTGGTACGCACCGTTCACGGCGTCGGCTACGCCATCGACACGGGACCGACGGGATCGGCGCCTTGAGGCCACTCGACCCGCTGTCGTCCATCAAGTTCAAGCTCGGCGTGGTGATCGTGGCCGCCGTCGGCGTCACTCTCCTGGTGAACGAGGTGGGGCTGCGAATGAACGTGAAGGCCGGCTTCCGGGCCCTCGTGGCCGGGGCACTCGGACTGGTCATGGTGCAGCTGCTGGCCAGGGGTATGACCTCACCGTTGCGGGAGATGTCGGTGGCGGCGACGGCGATGGCCGGGGGTGACTACACCCGCCGGGTGACGGCGAGCTCGCGCGACGAGGTGGGCGAGCTGGCGCGGGCGTTCAACGCCATGGCCGCGGAGCTGTCCGAGGTCGACCGCCTTCGCCGGGACCTGGTGGCCAACGCGTCACACGAGCTGCGCACGCCCATCACCGCCCTGCGGGCGGGCCTGGAGAACCTCGTCGACGGTGTGGCCCCCCGTGATCCGGCCGCGATGCGTACCATGCTGGCCCAGGTGGAGCGGCTGGGCCGCCTCGTCTCCCAGCTCCTGGACCTCTCCCGCCTCGAATCCGGCGCCATGCCATTGCAACGGCGCGTGTTCGAGGTCGAGCCCATACTCGAGGAGGTGGCCGGCCTCTCCCGGCTGCACACGCCGGGCGTGCAGGTGGCGGTGACCGTCGATCACCCTTCTCCCCGGATCGACGGTGACCCGGAACGGGTCCACCAGGTGGTGACCAACGTGGTGGAGAACGCCGTGCGCTACTCGCCTCCCGGCTCCACCGTGGAGCTGCGGGCGCGCAACGGCCACAAGGCGGTCACCATCGAGGTCGCCGACGAGGGTCCTGGCATCCCCGAGTGGGAGTCACAACGAGTGTTCGAGCGCTTCTACCGAGCCGACACGGCCCGTTCCTCCCGCCATGGCGGGGCGGGCCTGGGGCTGGCCATCGCCCGCTGGATCGTCGATCTGCATGGTGGGGTCATCCGCCCCGAGCAACGCCAGCCGCACGGTTGCCGGATGGTGGTCGTGCTGCCGCGAGGCCACGCATGACCCCCCTCCCCGGCGGCGCACCCTCGACGCCGCCCATGTCGACCGCCCCTCCGTGGACCGGCCTCAGCGTCGAGGAACCCGCCGACAACCGGGCCCTGGCGGCCACGGCGTTGGTCGCGGCGGCGACCGACGTGGCCGTCCGCGCCGGGGTCGACGGCCTCGCCGGCGCCACCCTGGTGGCTGTCGTCGCCGGCTCGCTGTTGGCCAGCCGGCGCCTGGTCAACCGCCAGGCCCAGGCCGCCATGCTCGTCGCCCCCATCTTCGGGATGTGGCTGGCGGCCCGCTCCAGCCCCTGGTTGCTGGCGCTGGACGCGGTGAGCGTCGCCGCTCTCCTGCTCCTGGGCACGTCGCTCTCACGCGGGGGATCGATCCTCGACCTCCACATCCCGGGGCTCTTCCGGCGCTGCCTCCACGCGGTGGCGCACGGCGCGGCCGGGCCCCTCTTCATGCTCGGACGGGTGCGGCTCACTCGCTCCCGTCGAGGCCTGGCCGTGCTGCGAGGCCTGATCCTGGCCACTCCCCTGGTGCTCGTCCTCGGGCTCCTGCTGTCGTCGGCCGACGCAGTGTTCGCCTCGTTCTTCCGGCTGCCGCTCGACCCCCTGTCGCTGGCCGAGCACGGGCTGGCGCTGGCCCTCGGGGCCTGGGTCATGGCCGGGCTGCTGCGGCTGTCGTCAGCCGCCCCGCTGGGCCATGCTGCGCCCCGCCCCGCCCGCCTGGGCCGGGCCGAGACCCTCACCGTGCTGGCCTGCCTCGACGGCCTCTACACCGCCTTCGCGGTGGCACAGCTCGTCGCCCTCTCGTCGGGCGGAAAGCGCGTCATCGAGACCGCCGGCCTCACCTATGCCGACTACGCCAGGAACGGCTTCTTCCAGCTGCTGGCCGTGGCCGGCCTGACCCTCGCCGTCCTGCTGGCGCTGGCCACCTCGAGACCGGGGGTCGGGTCCGACTTCGAGGGGCAGAACGGCAACCGGTCGGGGTGGCCGACACCGGTGGCACCGGCAGCCTTCCGCCGTGCCTTCGTGGTCCTCGCCGAAGTCGCCATCGGCCTCACGTTGGTGATCGTGGTAGTCGCCCTTCGCCGCCTGCACCTCTACGAGCAGGCCTTCGGTCTCACCATGCTCCGCCTCTACAGCTCCGTGTTCGCCACGTGGATCGCGGCCGCCTTCGTCCTTCTGGGCTTGGTGGTGGCAGGTTTCGGGAGAGGCCGCTCGTGGTTCGTCCCCGCTGCCGCGACACTCGGGCTTGCCGGCGTGCTGACCCTCAACGCCGTCAACCCCGAAGCGCTCGTGGTTCGCCACAACGTGACCCACGCCGAGCGCACCGGTCGCTTCGATGCCGACTACGCGGCCCGCCTGTCAGCCGACGCCGTGCCCGCCCTCACCGCCGCTCTGCCCCGTCTCGATCACCTGGACCCGGACACCATGGCCCGTGTGCTGGCCGACCTCTGCGCCCCCCGCCCGCGTGTCAGGGGCTGGCTCTCCTACAACGCCTCGTTCGACGCCGCCGTCGAGGCCAGGAACCGGGTGTGCCCGTGACACGCAGGAGGCGTTGTCCCGCCCTACACGGTGACGTCGGGGCGGGTGGTGAAGCTGAGCACCCACGAGGCGTCGGTCTCCCCGTCGATGCTGAGCCGCCAGGTGTAGCGGCCACCCGGGTTCAACGGCAGGGGCCCGATGTTGATGGCCAGAGGGAGGTCGACGGGGCTGCCGGCGGGGATCCCTTCCGGTTGGCCCACCTCGAAGTCGCCCCTCACCTCGATCAGCTGCGTGCCCTCGGGGGTCTCGATGCCGACCGGCTGGCCGTCGGCGTCGATGAGGAACAGCTCCCAGTGATGGGGCTCGGTCGCCTCGTGCCAGTCCACCTCGACCTTGATGGCGACGGCCGAAGGGGTCGCCTCCGGGCCGGTGATGCTCCATCCTCCACCAAGGACGTAGAGCTTGCCGTCGGCCACTTGGGCCGCGTCGCAGAGCAGCATGGTCGCCTTCATGGGGTGCCAACCTAGCGGCGGCCGGCCCGCCCCCAACCGCTCCCACCCGCAGTTTGATCACTCGACCCCCTTCAAGGGGGGGCGAGTGATCAAACCCGAGCAAGCTCCGCCTGCCGAAGCGGAGCTACTGCGCCACTGAGGAGTTGGCCTCCACGGCAGTGGGGCCGTCGGCCTGGTTGGAGATCGCCACCCGGCGAGGCTTGGCCTGCTCGGCCACCGGGATGGTGAGCGTCAGCACGCCCTGGTCGTAGTTGGCGTCGATGGCCTCTGTGTCGAGGCTCTCGCCGAGGAAGAGCTGACGGGTGAACACGCCCTGGGGCCGCTCGGAGATCAGGACCTCGTCGTCATCAGCCGGGGCCCACGAACGCTCGGCCCTCACGGTGAGCACGTTGCGCTCCACGGTGAGCTCCACGGACTCGGGGTCGGTCCCCGGCAGGTCGAGATGGACCACGAAGTTCTCGCCCCGGCGATAGGCGTCCATCGGGAGGACCGCTGGCCACTGGCGGTTCGCTCCCGGCAGCTGCTCGCTCAGACGGTCCAGCTCACGGAACGGATCGAAACGCATCAGCATGACCTGCTCCTTTCGTCACTGAGTGATGTCTGGTGCCTTTCCTGGAATGTACCCTACAGTCAGACTAGTTTACAACTACTGACTCAACTTTATTCCATAAGATCATGAAGCTCCCAAGGAGGAGGCACCGGATACGTGAGCACCGCTTTCAGCCCCGATCGCTGGACGCTCAAGACCCAAGAGGCGTTCCAGGCCGCCGTGGAGGCGGCGCGGGCCCGCAACCACCCCGAGGTGACGCCCGACCACCTGCTGGCGGCGCTGGTCGGACAGGAGGACGGTGTGGTGCTGCCCATCCTCGAGAAGGTGGGCGTGGCTCCGCTCTCGGCCCGCAACCGGGTGGAGGAGGCTCTCGACCGCCTGCCCAAGGCGTACGGGGCCGACCCGCAGGTGAGCCGGGGCCTGCGGGAGGCCATGGGCGCCGCCGACGCCGCCAGGGGCGAGCTGGGTGACGAGTACCTGTCCACCGAGCACCTCCTGCTGGCACTGGCCGACCGCCTGAGCGTGGGCAGGGAGCAGCTGCTCGCCGCTCTCCGGGAGGTACGGGGCAGCCACCGGGTCACGTCCCAGAACCCCGAGGAGTCCTACCAGGCCCTGCAGCGCTTCGGGAGGGACCTGACCGAGGCCGCCCGGACGGGAAAGCTGGACCCGGTCATCGGCCGCGACGAGGAGATCCGCCGGGTGATCCAAGTCCTCTCGCGCCGCACCAAGAACAACCCGGTGCTCATCGGTGAGCCCGGCGTGGGCAAGACCGCCATCGTCGAAGGCCTGGCCCGGCGCATCGTGGAAGGCGACGTCCCCGAGAGTCTCCGGGACAAACGCCTCGTCGCCTTGGACCTGTCGTCCATGGTGGCGGGGGCCAAGTACCGGGGCGAGTTCGAGGAGCGCCTGAAGGCCGTGCTCAAGGAGATCGCCGACTCCGAGGGCGAGGTGGTCACCTTCATCGACGAGCTCCACACGGTGGTCGGAGCAGGCAACGCCGAGGGGTCCATGGACGCCGGCAACATGATCAAGCCCATGTTGGCGCGGGGGGAGCTGCGGATGATCGGCGCCACCACCCTCGACGAGTTCCGCAAGCACATAGAGAAGGACCCGGCCCTCGAACGCCGGTTCCAGCAGGTCATGGTGGGCCAGCCCACGGTCGAGGACACCATCGCCATCCTGCGAGGCCTGAAGGAGCGCTACGAGGTCCACCACGGGGTACGCATCCAGGACACCGCCCTGGTGGCCGCCGCCGTCCTCTCCGACCGCTACGTCACGGCCCGGTTCCTTCCCGACAAGGCCATCGACCTAGTGGACGAGGCCGCCAGCCGCCTGCGCATCGAGATCGACTCCATGCCCACGGAGATCGACGTGGTGGAGCGGCGCATGCGCCAGCTCGAGATCGAGAGGGTGGCGCTCTCCAAGGAGACCGACCCCGCGTCCAGGGAGCGCCTGGAAGCACTCGACCGGGAGCTGGCCGACCTCCAGGAGAGGTCGTCGTCGATGAAGGCGCACTGGCAGGCCGAGAAAGAGGCCATCGCCCACATCCGCTCGTTGAAGGAGCAGCTCGAGGCCCGCCGGGAGGACGCCCTGCGCTTCGAGCGCGACGGCGACCTGGCCAAGGCGGCCGAGATCCGCTACGGGGAGCTCCCCCACCTCGAGCGAGACGTGGTCGAGGCCTCCGAGCGCCTGGCCGGCCTCCAGGCCACTCAGAGGATGCTGAAGGAGGAGGTCGACGAGGAGGACGTGGCCGAGGTCGTCTCCAAGGCCACCGGCATCCCCGTCTCCCGCCTAATGGAGGGTGAGGTCCACAAGCTCGTGCGCATGGAGGACGTGCTGCACGAACGGGTGGTGGGCCAGGACCACGCCGTGCACGCGGTGGCGGCGGCCATCCGTCGCAGCCGGGCCGGCCTGTCCGACC
>JALZJC010000043.1 GCA_030859945.1 Actinomycetota bacterium
CTTGGCCGGGTCGACCACCACGGCCGGGACCACCACCTGGAAGCCCAGGCTGAACGAGCCCAGGGCGGCGCCGTCGAGGCTGAAGCGCCGCACCGTCCTGGTCCCCATGTCAAGGCTCACCACCTCGTTGTTGGCCACGGTCAGCGACGACACCGAGAAGCCCCCCGCCACCTTGTGCACGGCGTTGGCCGGAGGCGGCGAGGTGGGGGCGGTGACCGACTTCAGATCGGCCACGCCGCAGAGGAAATGTCCGTCTTGATCTTCCCGGTCGCGGGACGTGTGCGCCAGGGTCAGGGCAACCAGTCCGAGCACGGCGGCGCTCACGAAGATGACGGCATGTCGACGTGGTCCCCACCTCCGACGCGGACGAGTGCTCCCCGCCACTCCCTCGGACGTCGACATCACCACCTGAGCCCATATGACCGCTCAACAGGCTCCTGCTGGCTCGTGGCCGAAGGTGGGATGAAACGTCGGAGAGTGCCGCCTTCGATCTGCCTTGCTTACCACGGTGGCGAGCACTTCCAGTTGCAGCCGTCAAGCAGGGAGCGGTTCAACCTCGTTGCCGCCGGCCGCCTACCATTCCTCCCTCCGAGGTGTCGTCAGGCCGAGTTGTGTGCGTTCGCTGCGGCTGTGCTTCCTGGGAGCACAGCGCAGCTGGCATGACTCCAGGTCAGGCGGCCGTCCAACCGGAAGTGGCGCAGTCTGGTAGCGCACCTGCTTTGGGGCCAGCTGACGCTACAGCGCTGTGCTAACTGGCGTCTGAGCTGGGCTTTGGATGCTTATGCAAGAGCGAAAGTGGGCGAGTTATGTGCGCTCCACGGGCGGCCAAACCTGCACGACGCGGCGCTCGTACACCGCACAGATCCACGGACCCGGTCGGCGCGCCGTTGCATCATTCGGTGCATGTTGTCAATGAATCGTCCGACCTGCTGAGGTCCGGTCAACGTCGCCGTGGTGAGCACGAACGCTCGCACCCCGTGCTCCATGAGGGCGTCCCGCTCAGCCGGCCGACGCCGTATGGCGTCGTCCTTCGTCAGCACGAGCCATCCCGCTTGTCCTGCTCGCCCCAGCCACTCCTCGTCGCGCACCTGCTCGGCGGCGTCCTGCCCATAGACCGAGCTCATGGTGTGCACGACGTAACCGGCCTGCCGCAGAGCGTCGGGTAGAAGGTGCTGACCCAGGCTGCGGTCGATGAAGAACTCGGGCTGCTCAGGCGGCCGGCGCGAGCGAGGCACGGATCACGGCTTCCACGTCCTCGACGCGCAAGTTGAAGTCCTTGGCGACCTCCGCCATGGGCTCGCCGGCCCTGAAGCGGTCGATCACATCCTCCATGCGAGCCCCGCCATGGATGAAGACCGGCTGACCGAATGCCCGGTGCGGGTCCGCCTCGACAAGCGGTTCGGCGGTGATCGGCAGGATGAGCCGCTCCGCCCAGTCGTCGGGCGCGTAGACGATGCGCTGGAGGTAGTCCTCTACGACGGGGGCGAAGACGCCCTGTCCGGTGACAACGACGGTCAGCAGCTCGTCATCGCGCTGCATCGAGGCGTGGTGGTAGAGGATCCGAGCGCCCTCCGTGTACAGCGCCCGGTTGGCCAGGGCATGTTCGAGGCCCACTTCGTGCTGCAGGATTGTCAAGGCCTTGCGGATGTGCTGCATCGACACGCCTGATCGCCGGAACCCCGCGACGACCATTCCCTCCACCAGCCCGAAGAAGGGTATCTCCGCCTCGGACCTGCGTCGGTCCAGAGATGCGACGATCGGCTGACTCGAACCCCGCCCGCGCACCCAGGTGGCAAACGTCGACGGCGGCAGGTCGAGAAAGCGCGCTGCCTCGGCAACGCTGTACAGCGGCTCTGAGAACCGCATGTCATTCGGCGTTCGCGTGCTGGCCGGAACCACCCTCTCCCTCTCGCTCCTTCGGACCAGCGTACTGACTCAGGAGGATGTCCACGGGGACGCAATCGGTCGACCAGGCTCGTCGCTCAGCGCTCGTTGCCAGTGGCTCATCGGGGAGAAGGCACCGCCCAACGAAGGCCGGGGCCGCAGCCCCGGCAACGCCTGGGCCACCTCTCGGAGGTAGACGTCACCAAGGCCACGTGCTGGTCGAGGTCAAGGTCCTCGGCCCGCATGCCGAGCAGCTCGCCCCGGCGCATCCCGGTGTCGAGCAAGAGGCCAATGAGGGCCTGGTCCCGGCGGTCCTCGAAGGCCGAGCTGGCGCAGTCGCCCAGCAGCTTCCTGAGGCGGCCATGGGGCTGGCCGCCAGCTCGCCCTCGCCTACCAGGTAGTTGAAGAACTGCTGCAGGGACCGGAAGCGGTTGGAGGCGGTTGACGGCTTCCAGCGGGCCAGCACGCCCTCGATGTAGGCCTCGACGTGCTCCCGGCGGATGTGCTCGACCCTTAGCGGACAGCTCATGGCGGTCGAGGAAGCGGGCGAACCGCTCCACCGCCTCGAGATAGGTCTCGACCGTGCGGGGCGAGCGGTTGGCGGCCCGCAGGTAGCGCTCGAAGGACTCCGTCAGGGTGCGGACGTCGCCTACCATCGGTGCCCGCAGAGGCATGTCGTCAAGCCGAGTTATATGCGTTTGCTGCGCTGTGCTTCCTGGAAGCACAGCCGCAGCTGGCATAACTCCAGGTCAGGCGGCCGTTCAACGGGGAGTGGCGCAGTCTGGTAGCGCACCTGCTTTGGGGGCAGGAGGTCGGGGGTTCGAATCCCCCCTCCCCGACGGCTACGGTTCGCGCAACATCTGCGGGTGTAGCTCAACGGTAGAGCTCCAGCCTTCCAAGCTGGTGACGCGGGTTCGACACCCGTCACCCGCTCCACCAAAAGCCCAGGTCACAGGCTTCTAGGGCCGGCCGCAAGGCCGGGCCTAGGTCGTCCGTGCCACTTCGTGCCATATCCGTGCCACAGCGAAACCGGGTCGCTACGATCGTCGTCATGCTTGTGGACGATCCCGGCTCACACTTGGAGTAGCGGTT
>JALZJC010000045.1 GCA_030859945.1 Actinomycetota bacterium
CTGCCGTACCGCGCTCGAACGTTCTGTCACGGCGAGTCCGCTGGTGAAGGCCACGCCGGACGGGCATTCCGCGCTCCTCAAGGGAGAGCGGCGCCGGGCTGTCGGGAGCTCAGCGACTGCGGCGCCCGATCGCTTAATACACGGGTGATCGTTGTTGCATCCGCGTGCATCTCGCCTGCGGCGTGAGCATGGCGGCATGAGCAACTTCCCATGTCTGATCCGATCGTCGACAGCAGCGAGCGAGACGCGCTTCGCGCTCGGTGATCCCCTCGTGGACTGCTACTTGGAGTTCGTGGCGGGCCGAACCCGCCCAACACGCTCCGAGCGGTCGCACATGGGACGCGTACCTCTACCGGTTACTGCTTATCGGAGCCCTCGCCAGCCTGCATGTAGGCCACGCACCCACCCTGGTTGCGGAAGCGCTCGAACGTCGGGCTGTTGAACCGACGGTAGCCGCCCTTCTTGCACTCGTCCTTGTTGGTGGGCGACAGGCGGCCCCAGTCACACCTTCCGTCGAAGCCGGTGCCGAACGTCAGCCTCCTGAGCCCGGTGCCGTCGACGTTGATGACGTACACGTCGGTGTTGGTGGGGTCCAGGGTGTTGCCGTTGAAGGCGATCATGGTGCCGTCGGGCGACCACACCGGAAAGTACTCGTGGGTGGCCGTGGTGTTCGTCGTCAGCAGCCGTGGGTTGGAGCCGTCGGCGTTCATGACCATCACGTCGAGGGTGCCGAACCGCCGGGTGTGGAACGTGATCTGGCTGCCGTCGGGAGACCACTGCGGGTGCGCATCCTCGCCCGGGGAGTTGGTCAGCCGGATCGGGTTGGTGCCGTCGGCGTTCATCACGTAGATCTCGTGGTCGCCGTCACGGAAGCTGTTGAAGGCGATCCTCGTGCCGTCGGGCGACCACGACGGGAGCGAGTCCTGAAACGTGTTGTTCGTCAGGCGGACCTGGTTGGTCCCGTCGGCGTTCATGGTCATGATCTCGAAGCGGCTGTGGCCGGCGCCGGCTGGGAACTGCGTCGTGTGGTAGGTGATCCGAGTGCCGTCAGGGGACCACGAAGTGCCGCGGTCCTCGGGCGCGCCGTTGAACGTCAGCTGCTTCAGGTTGGTGCCGTCGATGTTCATCGTCCACACCTCCGAGAAGCCGCTGCGGAAGCTCTCGAAGGCGATGGTGCGCCCGTCGGGTGAGATGGAGGGGTCACCGTCCCGGCCCGGGAAGTCGGTGAGTACCCGCTCGCCCGTGCCGTCGGGGTTGATCGTGAAGACCTCGGAGGTCATGGTCGTCGCCCCGGGGAGCACCCGGGCGCCCTCGCAGGCGATGACGCCGTTCGCCCCAGGCACCACGGCCGAAGCCGGACCGGCCTGGACCAGCAGCGACGCCGACAGCGCCATGCTGCCAACCACCCCGGATGCGAGCTTTCCCTTCAGGCGGCGGCTCCGACCCGGTCGGTTGGACCCGTGGCCCACTGTTGCTACGTCCATTGCGTCTCTCCCTCACCTGACGTGCTCAGAATGCTACGTGATGTGGCAGGCTTCCGAAAGGTGCTACTCCCACCTAGCGCGCGTTACGGTCGCTGACTACGAGTCCCTCATTTGACGCCGCTGGTTCCCGGGTAGCCGCCCATGGTGCCGGTCGATGACAGTCGCAAACGGACTGCGAGGCGCCAGAACAACGCCGCCGAATATCAACGGCCGCATCCGAACCAGCGAGCAGATCGACGGCTCCGCGTGGTCCCCATGGGACAGCGACCAACCCCTCCGCGGCGCCCAAGCCGAAGGCCAGTCCCGCGCCCTATCTGCCGTACCGCGCTCAAACGTTCTGTCGCGCCGGTCCACTGGTCAACGCCACGCGGGACGGGCATTCTGAGCCGGGTGGATCCCAAGTATTGCTGCTTCTGCTTTGAGCTCATCGAGGTCCAAGTCGATGGAATTGAGCTGTACGCGCATCGGCCTGGCCACGAACCGGAGCAGTGGTTGTGGGCGCACGGCCGCTGCCTCGCGGAGAAGCTGCATCCCAGGGTGCCTTTCGACGCCGAAGCTTTCGACGAGTAGCGCCCGAACTGCCGTAACGACGGGCTACTCACGTCCCTTTGAATCTTGCTCCCCTTCACGGAGGCAGATCGGCCAGTGAGTGCTCTGGACGCGGGGGAGTATGACTGGTCTCCTCTCCGGAGGTCGCACATACGCTGCACATGTGCCCGTGCGAGAGGGCAAGCCGTGGTGGCGGACGAATCCGCTCCCCGACTTGCTCAAGATGCCTGACCGACGAAAGCCCCGACACGTCGTCGTGTCCGTCTGCTGTGTCCTCGTCAGCATTGGCGTGCTCGTTTGGCTTCCCACCGACCCGGGCCCGTTCGCGTCATGGGCGATACGGCTGGTGCTCGGAGTCACCATGTTCACCCTCTTCCGGTGGGGTTACTGGCGCAACCCGTCCCAGACCAACGGTCGCGACTCCTGGCGACCAGACTCGAGCTAGGGCGCACCGTATGCAGATCTGCCTGATTGGCGCGGGATGGGAAGATGAGTGACGTGCGGTTCGGCATTGTTGAGGGCGAGCCCGGGATCTTCCCCGATCCCATCGCGCGCCTCCTTCGCCTGCTCGGACGAGCCTTCTGGCCCGAGCGGCAGAAGGACCGAGCTGCGGACGCCGAGCAAGAACACTCGCCTGACGAGCAGCCTGGGCTCGCCAGCGCATAGCTGCCTGATCAGCGCTCCGACCTTCGGTGGCGCCGGGTCCGCTGCCGGCCACGCGGGACGCCAATCTGTCACGCGAAGGAGGAGCACTTGGCCCTCATTGAGATCGTGAACTTCAGACCCGCCGCCAAGCGCCAAGGAGCAAGAGCTTCGGCGCATGTCAATGGCGCAAGAAACTACGGGTCCACGCCGAGTACCTCCCCCAGCAACCCGGGTTCCTCGGGGGTTACCCGGGGCGGTCGAGGAGGGGGGTGCGGGACGCTCAAGGACAGGTACGGCGTGTCCTGGAGATCATCCAGACACAAGGCTGAACGAGCTCGTCGGTGGCCCCGACGCGGAGAGGTCCGAGCGGGCCATGCGCCATCTATGCCACCCACAAATCACCCAGCGATGGGCAGCGCTACGGCGTGTCTTGAGCACAATTCGAGGCTGCTACGACTCAGGGAAGAACTCGGCGATCAGGTCAGCGCAGTTTCTCCAGGGAGTGAGGGGGGCGCCAGGTACAACCGCATGTCCAGCATTCCGCAGCGCCTCGCCCGCCCGGCCTGTGTGCACATGTGCGTGATGCACCCTCAGGGGCAGCGCTCGTCCTCCCGCGAGGTCGATGCAGCGCCTGAAGCCTACCGGGTTCCCGTTTTCGTCAAGCTCGAGGCCGATAACGAGCATGTGGGGGTGCCGGGGCGGACCCTGCGCCAACGCCGGAGCCGCTAGAACTCCGAGCGACATCCCCAGTACGACCAGTACTGCCACCAACGCACGTCTCATCGTCTCTCCTCCTTTATAGGCCTTCCTTCGCCAGCCCCCGCCCTCATCAATCACGGAGATGGCGTGGGCCCTATGAACCTACCGCTCGCACTTCGCCGATGTCGATGCATGGTGTTCGTCCGGCACCCGAGCGGTTCTCACGGCGCTCTCCGTCGCCACATCATCGGTCGATCAGGCCGACGATCGACCTCCCGCGCCAGATCTGCCTGATTGAGCTCGGTGTCACAGCTGCCGGTGACCCATGATGGCGGTGACCGGCAGACGCGTGCGCACGGCGCTCGCATTATCAGTAGCGGCTTTGGTATCACTCTGACGTGCGGATCTCAGAGGAGCGAGGCCGACGTGTTGCTCTCCGCCTCCTCCTCGTTGTCGCTATCCCACTCGACGCCGTTTGGGCACGGAGCCGGGGCGCGCCGGGATGAGCGGTGTGCACACGGCCATGACCAACACAGATCAACCTGACTACCAATGCCGGCCGGGGATGTCGGGACTTTATACCGGCATGACAAATACGAGAAATACCCCCATCGAGGCGCTGGAGCGGGCGTACCCGATGCGAGTCCTGCGATACCGGTTGCGGCGGGGCAGTGGGGGCGCGGGTCAATGCCCGGGCGGGGAGGGCATCGAACGAGACCTGATGATGCTGGAGAACGTGACGGTGTCGCTGATCACAGAGCGGCGGGTCTCGCGCCCGTGGGGCCTGGCGGGAGGCCAACCCGGGGCCTCGGGGGAGAACTGGCGGTTGCCCCAGGGTGACGAGAGCCGAGCCGAGCCATTGCCGGACAAGTGCACGCTCCGCCTTCGCGCTGGCGATGTACTCCGGATGCTCACGCCGGGCGGTGGCGCCTGGGGAACACCGACCGATCCCTGACGAGGGTCAGCTCGCTCGCCCTGTGCGTCACCCCAGACGGCCCGTGAACATAAAGGTCCTCCCCCGGGTGCTTGTTGTCCGTCTCGCAGGGCGGACTTCGACCATTGACCCACGTGCTCGGATCATCGGCTCGTTCGCGGCAGCGTGAGCTGGAGCGACCGTCACGGGCGGCGAGGAGCGCGACGCCGACGCAAGGGCCTGCCTTGGGCCTTGGCGCACCGGGTCGGGATGGCCGAAGCGCACCTGCAGGGCCGGCCCAGGTCGCGCCGTGGACAACATCGCCCCTGTCATCGGCGCTCTTGGCTGACCCGTCGGTGGCCTAATCGTTCCACGGGGCTTTGTCGCCCGGTTCCTCGACGCTGCCCTCGGTGCCATAGGGGCCGGGAAGCTTGGTGCCAGGTGGGCACCCCGCCACCCCTCTGGCCTCGTTCAGCGTGCAGACGCCATCGTCGGGAGGGGGCGGAGATGTTTTGGAGGTGGGAGGTGGTGGCGGGGTGGACGCCGACGAGTACATGGGTTCTGGTGCCGTCGACGCAGCCGCTGGGGGCCTGACCCGCGCCGTCGTTGTTGGCCCTCCGGCGAGCGGCTCGGCCACAACCGAGGTCGTGGGCGCAGAAGTGGTGGATGGCGGGAGAGGAACCCTGACGGCCTCGCTCGAGGGTCGAGAGGAAGCGGGAGGGTGCCCGGTTCCGCTGCTCCGATCCACAGCGACCGCGAGCGACGTGCAGAAGAGAACAAGGATTGAGGCGGCCAGGGCCGGGGTCGTCCAGCGGCGGTCGGTGCCCATCATGGGCGTGTCCCGACGGTCGGAACGAGAAGAACAGGAAGGACATTCATCGATGTCTCACTAATCCTTCGGGCCTCACCCGCTCCGGCTGGAGCGCGGGCTTCTCTGGGTCCTCCCCGGCCCACAGGCCTACCCCTTCGGCGTCCAGACCGCGCAGCGCTCTCGCAGCGGGCGGTCAGGAGGGTGACCTCATGCGCGTTGCCGGTTGGCGGACGCATGAAGTGGACCCGAGCGCTGCCAGCCGGCCCACGAACACCTTGGCGATGACGGCGGTGAGCCCCAGGTGGTGGTCCGAGATGATGGGCTGGAGGAATCCCACCAATGGCGCCGATTACCTCGCGCCACCGAGGTGCCGAAGTCGGACGGTCGTCCAGCCCCTCGAGTGCCCCGGCCCCGGTGCCGAGATAAGACCAGCGCCATAGCCGTCGCGATCGGTATGCGTCCCACT
Source organism: Actinomycetota bacterium (assembly GCA_030859945.1). Classification (GTDB taxonomy): domain Bacteria; phylum Actinomycetota; class Acidimicrobiia; order Acidimicrobiales; genus YB1-3. The sequence goes on from JALZJC010000045.1 coordinate 5,568, forward strand.
CAAGACCGCCTGTCGACGTCGACGTCAATGATCGGGCAGTATGTGCGCCACTGCGCAGGAACCGGCACTGCGCGCCCTGTGAGGAGGTGGTCGTGCCCGAGAGTGACTTCGACGGCGCTGTCGAGGGCTTCCGACAGGCTCTCCGCGCTTTCGTGACGGGCGACCCGATACCCGTGACGGAGTTCTTCTCGCGGCGCGACGACGTAACGCTCGCGAATCCGCTTGGCCCGCCTCAAATCGGACCGGCAGACGTCGACCAGACGATCGCTGCAGCAGCCGCCAACCTCAGGGACGGCTCCATAGCAGGCTTCGAGGAGGTGTCTCGATACAGCACTCCGGACCTAGGCTACGTCGTCCAGATCGAGCGGACAGAAGCGCGCTTGCCCGGTAGCGACGACATGAATCAGTTCGCGTTGCGGGTCACCATGATCTTCCGACGCGAGGGAGACACGTGGAAGGGTCGCGCACCGCCACGCGGACCCGATCACGACAGCTCGACCGGTCAGCACCCTCATCGAGACGTAGCCGTCGATCGACAAGGGAACGATTTTCTCGCGGAGACCGCTGCACCGCGGCCTCGCTGCATCGAGGACGAGCGATCCGCACCGTCTCTCCCAACCGAGGGTGATCATCGAGCGCTTCCCTAATCGGCGTTGTCCCGACCTCGGAACAATCGGCATTCGGCGCGGATCCGCGTTGGACCGGACTGGGTCAACGTGCCGTCCGCGAGCCGGAACGGGAACTGACGCACTGGGTGCCTGGACGCCCCCCGCTGTCCTTACCTCGCGCCCACACCCGTGATGGGATGCCGTTATCTCGTGCCCTCATGACGGCACTGGGCACGAGACAAACGCTCGGGCGGCAAAACGCCCGGCAAGGATTCCGGTTTGTGAGCAGCGACCCCGGCAACCGACGAAACTTTGTCGGCGTCGACGACAAGGAGAACCCGATGGCAGGCATGATCCAAAGGAGCTTCGGCAGCCCCGAAGAAGTACGGCCCTTCGAAGAGGACTCGGGCCA
>JALZJC010000048.1 GCA_030859945.1 Actinomycetota bacterium
CCGCTCGACCAGCCCGTGCACCCCGAGGAGGTCATAGACGATGCCGTTCTCTCGACGGGACAGCTCGACCAGCGACCGCCACTGCTCACGAGCGCGCGGTTCGCCCGCCTGCAGGTCGACCACCCGCTGGCGGGCGCGATCCCGGAAGCCCTCGTCGCCGCCGAAGCGAGCGTTGGCCGCCTGGTAGACGGGCAGCAGCTCCGAGACGGTCGGATCGCCGTCGAGCTCGGCCTCTTCGAGCGCGGCGATGAGGATGCCGAACTGGGTGCCCCAGTCGCCGATGTGGTTGGCCCGCTCCACGGCATGGCCGAGCTGCTCGTAGACGTTGGCCAGGGCGTGACCGATGATCGTCGTGCGCAGGTGCCCGACGTGCATCTCCTTGGCCACGTTGGGTGCGGAGTAGTCGACAACCACCCTCTCGGGTGCCTCCGCGGGGAGCACGCCCAGGCGCGGGTCGGCGGCGGTGGCGCCCAGCTCGGCCCCCAGGTAGCCGGACCGAAGCGTGAGGTTCACGAAGCCGGGCCCGGCCACGTCGACCCTCTCACAGACATCGTCGACGTGGAGGTTGGTGACGATGGCCGCCGCCACCTGCCGGGGGTCGGCTCCCAAGCGTTTGGAGAGGCTCATCGCCACGTTGGCCTGGTAGTCCCCGAAGCGCTCCTGCTGCGAGCGTCGCAGCAGCGGGTCGGTACCCGACTGGTCGTCGCCGAAGGCGGCCACGATGGCCTCATCGAAGCGGACCCTCAGCGTGTGGCGAGGGTCGGTCATCCGGTGCCAGGGATCATGGCGGCTCATGGTCGGTGCCACCGCCGCCGCCGTCAAACGCAAGGCCTAGCCTCCAGGGCCTTGACGCCGCTTCAGCGCCACCTGCTCCCGTTGACGTCCCGGATCAGCGCCGGTGGACGCCTGTCCGTGGGCGGGGCTGATCTGCTGGACCTCGCCGACGAGCTGGGAACGCCGCTTTTCGTGTACGACGAGGAGCACCTGCGGCGCCGCTGCCGGGAGGCGGTGGCGGCCTTCGGTGACGGGGTGGCCTATGCGTCCAAGGCCTTTCTGTGCAAGGCCATGGCCGCTCTGGTCCACGAGGAGGGCATGTGCATCGACGTGTCGACCGGGGGTGAGCTCCATGTAGCGCTGGCCGCCGGCGTCCCTGCTGACCGCCTGGTGATGCACGGCAACAACAAGTCGGACTCAGAGCTGGCCCTGTGCCTCGAGGTGGGAGTCGGGCGCGTCGTCGTGGACTCCTTCGACGAGATCGACCGACTCGAGCGGCTGGTGTCGTCCGCTCACAGGCGGCCCAGCGTGCTGGTTCGCATCACTCCCGGCATCGAGGCCCACACCCACGAGTACGTGAGGACGGGCCAGGACGACTCCAAGTTCGGCTTCACCGTCGCCAGCGGGATGGCGGCGGAGGCGGTGAGGCGGCTGCGGACGTCGGAGACGATGGATCTGGTGGGGGTCCACGCCCACATCGGGAGCCAGATCTTCCTGCTCTCCTCGTTCGTGAAGGCCATCGAGGTGATCGCCGACTTCTTCTCTCCCCTCGGGCTGGCGGAGCTGTGTGTGGGAGGGGGGTTGGGCGTGGGCTACGTGGAAGGTGAGGAGGCGCCCACCGTGGAACAGTGGGCGGAGGCGGTGACCTCCGCGTGCGGCTCGACCGGTATACCTCCGGGCACTCGCGTCACCGCCGAGCCTGGTCGGGCCGTGGTGGCCGCCGCCGGCGTCACCCTGTACCGAGTGGGGACCGTGAAGGAGCTTCCCGGGATCCGTACCTACGTGTCCGTGGACGGCGGGATGAGCGACAATCCCCGGCCCGTGCTCTACGGGAGCGGCTACGAGGCCTTCCTCCCCCGGGCCACGGGTGCCGAGCGGCCCCTCGTGGCGACGGTGGTGGGCAAGCACTGCGAGTCCGGAGACGTGGTCGTGCGCGACGCCTGCCTGCCCGCCGACCTGGCCGTGGGTGACGTGCTGGCCACTCCGGTCACGGGGGCCTATGGCCACTCGATGGCCTCCAACTACAACAAGGTGCCTCGCCCACCCGTGGTCTTCGTCCGCCATGGCAGGGCGCGGGTCGTGGTTCGTCGGGAGACCAACGACGACCTCCTCCGTTTGGACGAGTAGGGGCCCCCGGACGGTCGGCCCGGGGTGTGACGCCCACCTACAGTGGGGGGGTGGGGATCCATGGCGGGTGGCGCCCGGCGACGACGCGGCAGTGGGCAGGGATCGCCGTGCTCCTCCTCACGGTGGCCACAGGTTGCTCGCGCGAACGCCTCCCCGGGGGGTTGGGCGGCGGCAAGCAGGTGGAGGTCCGGCGGGGCGACGCGCCGCGAGTCGTCAGCGCCGAAGGGGTCAGCCTCACCGTGCGCAGCGTCGAGCCCATCGACCAAGGGGTGCGGCTGGAGCTCTTGGCCGTCAATGGGGACGACGAGGAGGTGGAGGTGTCCGGGGAGAACGACCCCCCCGTGCTCGAAGACGACACCGGGGCCAAGCACCCGACCGAGGAGAAGGAGATCGCGCTGGGGCCCCGCTCGGCCACGCTTCTGCGCGTGGACTTCGCGGGCGCCCTCCCCGGGAACGCTCGCCGGCTGGCGCTCAGGGTGGAAGCTTCCCGATCGGTCGAGCTGGACGTGGAGGAGATCCCCGCTCCGGGATCGAAGCGTCTGGAGTTCGTGGAGCCCCTGCCCCCACCCATCGTGTTGACCGACAGAACCGCCTACCATCCCAACGGCGCCAGCCTGCTGGTCCGTCGGGTCGAGTTCAAGGATCAGGTCATCGAGGTGGGGTTCCAGGCCGTGAACGGCAACGACGACGAGATCCGGCTCAACGACCGCGGCGACACCCTCTTGCAGGACCAGAGAGGGCGCCGCTACCTGCTGGTGCCTCCAGCCGAGAACGGCAAGCTCACCGTCCCCGGCTACCAGCGGCTGAGCGGCACGCTGCGCTTCGCCGGCCGCCTGGCCCCCGGCGCCGACCGGTTGAGCCTCGTGTTCAACGACGAGGGGAGCACCGACTACGACGAGTCGGCCACTCCCCGGCTCGTGGTGAGCGACATCGCGGTGCGACGGTGACGGCTGTGGCGACGAGGCTCAACCGGTCGGCGGCGGGTGGCGTTGGCGACGCTCGGTCTCGGTCTGGCGGTCCTCACCGCCGGGTGCACCAGGACCGTCGTGCGGGAGTCGATCGACGAGAGCACCACCACCACCGGCGGCGAGCAGCCGTCGACACCCACCAGCGCGCAGCCTGCGCTCTCCAACCTGCCGCCGGCGCAGCAGCTCGCCCTCCAGGTCAAGCACCCCAACGGCACCACCCTTCAGGTCACCAGGGTCTCCTTCCACGAGGACAACATCCAGCTCCAGGTGAGCGTCACCAACGGCGGCGCCAACGAGATCAAGCTGGCTGACTTTGACGACATGATCGTGCGGGACAACCTGGGCTCCACCTACAGGCTGTCGCCACCTCCCCAGAACCCCGAGCTCACGGTGGCGCCGGCCACCACCGTCCAGGTGCTGCTGGTGTTCCTGGGCCGGGTCCAGCCCGGTGCCACCCACCTCACCCTCACCGCCAACTCTCGCACCGGCTCGGACACGAGCGACAGCACCCGAGCCCCCAGGATGGTCGTGCCCAACATCCCCGTCGGCGCTCCCACCGCTCCGGGCCGACAGCCCGGCTCACCGGCTCCGACGACGTCGACCTCGGCCCAACCGGCCCCGCCGCCGTCATGACCACCGGTCGCGTCCTCGTCGCAACCGCCCTGATGGTCCTCCTGGCGGGTTGCACCCGCGACTCGGGGTCGTCGAGCGTGGGCAGGAGCGCGTCGTCGTCCACCACCATCCCGGCGTCGCTCGAGGTGGCCCAGCGCTCCAACGCCCTCCCGGCCAGCCGGGTGGAGACCGGCGCCCAGGTGGTCTCGGAGATCACCGGCCAGCCCAGCGGCCAGTCCGGGTCCCAGGTGGGGGCGTCGCAGGTCAGTCAGGCGGAGAGCAACCTGGCCCAGCTGGGCGCCACCCGCACCGATCAGGGCGTGGTTGTCACCGTTCCCGAGAAGGTCCTGTTCGACTTCGACAAGTCCGACGTCAAGGCCGAGGCCCGGCCCATCCTCGAGAAGGTGGCCCAGCTCATCGCCTACTACGCCAAGGCGCGGCCGGTGGTGAGGGGCTTCACGGACGACAAGGGCAGCGACGACTACAACCAGACCCTGTCCGAGCGCCGGGCCGAAGCGGTCAAGAGCTACCTGGTGTCGAACCTCGGCGTCGACGGTGGCCGGCTCAGCACCGAGGGGGCGGGCGAGAAAAGTCCGGTGGCTCCCAACACCAGGCCTGACGGCTCCGACAATCCAGAGGGCCGCGCCCAGAACAGGCGGGTGGAGGTCCTGTTCCCGAACGCCTGACGCCGGCCGGGCCCGACGGGTCGGGCCCGGGAGGTCGCTAGCGTTGCCTGCCGTGGTGAGCTCCTCTGTGCCCGTGCGCGTCGGTGTGTTGGGCTGCGGCAACGTCGGCGCGGCCCTCGTGCGGTTGCTGGCCGAGGACGGTCACACCATCGCCGCCCGCACGGGGGTCATCCTCGAGGTGGCCCGGGTGGCGGTGCGGGACGTGACCAGGCCGCGGGCCGCGGGCCTGCCTGACGGATGCCTGAGCGACGACGCCGAGGCGGTGGTGACCGATCCCGCCATCGACGTGGTGGTGGAGGTGATCGGCGGAGTGGAGCCGGCTCGGCAGCTGGTGCTGGCGGCCCTGAAGAGCGGCAAGCCGGTGGTGACCGCCAACAAGGAGTTGCTGGCCGACGCGGGCGCCGAGCTGTTGGAGGCCGCGGCCGCCTCCGGGGTGGACCTGCTCTACGAGGCCTCGGTGGCCGGGGCCATCCCTTTGATCCGCCTGTTGCGGGAGTCGTTGGCGGGCGAGCACATCACCAGGGTGATGGGGATCGTCAACGGGACCACCAACTACATCCTCACCCGCATGACCGAGGACGGCGCTTCCTACGCCGAGGCGTTGAGCGAGGCCCAGGGCCTGGGATACGCGGAGCGGGACCCCACCGCCGACGTCGAGGGCTTCGATGCCGCCGCCAAGGCGGCCATCGTGGCCAGCATCGCCTTCGGCACCAGGGTGGTGGCCGGCGACGTCCACCGCGAAGGCATCGGCAACGTGTCGTCCGACGACATCGCCGTCGCCGGCCGTCTCGGCTACGTGGTGAAGCTCCTCGCCATCGCCGAGAGGGTGGAGCACGAGGTAGCCGTCAGGGTCCATCCCGCCATGGTCCCCGCCGGTCACCCCCTGGCGACGGTCCGGGACTCCTTCAACGCCATCTTCATCGAGGGCGAGGCGGTGGGGGAGCTGATGCTGTACGGCAGGGGGGCCGGCGGCAAGCCCACCGCCAGCGCCGTCCTCGGCGACCTCGTCGATGCCGCCCACAACCTGCGTGCCGGCGGCAGCGGCCGCACCGCCGCCCTCGACCGGGCCGGCGTGCGCCCCATCGACGAGCTGTCCTCGGAGTACTACCTGAACATCGACGTGGTCGACCGTCCCGGCGTGCTGGCCAGGGTGGCCACTGTGTTCGGGGAGCACCGCGTGTCGATCCGCTCCATGGAGCAGGAGGGCCTGGGAGAGGCGGCCAGACTGGTGTTCATCACCCACACGGCCCGCGAGCGAGACGTCCGGGGAACCCTCAGGGACCTGCGCCGCCTCGACGTCGTGAAGCACATCGGAAGCCTGCTCCGGGTCGTCGGGCCCTGACGTGACGTTCTGGCGGGGGGTCGTTGAGCACTACCGGGACTTCCTCCCGGTGAGCGGGGCCACGCCGGTGATCACCCTGCTCGAAGGTGGCACGCCGTTGCTGCCGGCGCCCAGGCTGAGCGAGCGGGTGGGGGCCAGCGTGTGGCTCAAGTACGAGGGCCTCAACCCCACCGGTTCGTTCAAGGATCGAGGCATGACCCTCGCCATGTCCAAGGCGGCCGAGGAGGGGG
>JALZJC010000055.1 GCA_030859945.1 Actinomycetota bacterium
GCCCTGGGGGCTCAGCGGGCCACGTCCACCATGGCCGCATCCGTCACCTCCGTCCCGACCCTCGGCTCGTCCCGCTCGGCCTTCTCGGATCGCGCCTTTTCCCTCCTTGCCCTGGCCGCGGGGCTCACGGTGCTGGCCATCCTCGGGCTCATCGCCCTGTCGACCACCGATCAGGCCCTTCCAGCGTTCCGGGACGAGGGACTCACCTTCGTCACCTCGAATCGATGGGTACCCAGCCAGGACATCTTCGGGGGGCTTGCATTCGTCTACGGCACGATGGTCATCTCGGTCATCGCCCTGGTGTTCGCAGTGCCGGTGAGCATGGGGATCGCCCTTTTCCTGTCTGAGCTGGCACCTCGGCGACTGCGTCCACCCGTCGTGTACCTCATCGACCTCCTGGCCGCCGTGCCTTCGGTGGTCTTCGGCCTCTGGGGCCTGCTGGTACTGGCGTCGCCTCCGGCGGGTGGTGGCGACGCCCCGCTGGTGAGGTTCTACGAGTGGGTCAGCGCCGTCACCGAGCCGATCCCCGTGTTGAACACGCTGTCCGGCCCGCCGGTGAACGGCAAGAGCTACTTCACGGCCGGACTGATCCTGGCCTTGATGATCACCCCCATCATCACATCCTTGATCCGCGAGGTCTACGACACCGTGCCCCGCGACCACAAGGAAGCGGCCCTGGCGCTGGGCGCCACCCGCTGGGAGATGATCCGAGGGGCCGTGTTCCCCCACAGCCGTTCCGGGACGGTGGCGGCCATCATGCTCGGGTTGGGGCGGGCCATGGGCGAGACCATCGCCGCCGCCCTGGTGATCGGGTCGAGCCCTCAGATCGCCGCTCGGCTGTTCGGCTCCGGTGACGCAATGGCAGCGGTGATCGCCAACCAGTTCGGCGAGGCGGGAGGGCTCCACCGCTCGGCCCTGATCGGGCTGGGGGTCGTCCTCTTCGCCATGACCATCGTGGTCAACGTGGTAGCCCGGCTCATCTTCGGGCGCGCCACGCTTGCGCAGGGCCAAACATGAGCGTCGATACCCTCGCCTCGAGGCCGCCCTCCCTCGAGGGCGCCACCGTGCAGCGCAGCCGACGCTTCAGGAACGCCCTTGCGGCCGGGCTGATCTGGGCCTCGGTACTGGTGGCCGCGGTTCCCCTCGCGCTGGTCGTCTTCTACGTGCTCCGGAAGGGGCTGGGCGTCGTGGACGTGGCGTTCCTGACCGAGGACATTCCCTTTGAGTCGCGCTATACCGGGCCGGGCATGGGGCCCGCCGTCGTGGGCACTCTGCTGACCACCGGGGCGGCGGCGTTGCTGTCCATCCCCCTCGGGATCATGGCCGCCGTCTACCTGAACGAGTACGGGCGCACGAACCGCCTGGCCGCCGTCATCCGGTTCCTCAGCGACGTCATGGCCGGGGTCCCTTCCATCGTGATGGGCTTGTTCCTGTACACCGTCTGGGTGCTGCGCTTCGGCCAGTCAGGGCTGGCCGGAGCCCTGGCCCTCGGGGCGCTGATGCTCCCCATCGTCATCCGCTCCACCGAGTCGATGCTTCGCCTGGTCCCCGGAGAGCTCCGAGAAGGCAGCCTGGCCCTCGGGGCCAGCAGAGCCCGCACCATCCTCACCGTCGTCCTGCCCGCCGCTCTCCCTGGCATCACCAGCGGCTCACTGCTGGCCGTGGCCCGGGCTGCAGGCGAGACCGCTCCCCTGCTCTTCACCATCGGCGCCACCAACTCGGTGAACCTCAAGCTCAGCGAGGGCGCCAACACCTCCCTGTCGGTGCAGATCTTCAAGAACGCCCAGCTCCCCTTCCCGGGCCCGCAGGAACGGGCCTGGGGAGCGGCCTTCACCCTCATCGCCCTGGTCCTCATCCTGACCGTGGTGGCCCGCTTGATCTCCGCCCGCCTCACCGTGCGTTGACCAGGTGTTCACTCGAAGTTCACCTCCCATTCAGCCCGCCTTCGTTGGGCACGCCTACGCTCGCGTGACCCGTCCACTGGTGGAGCCAGGCAGGGAAGTGGTACGAACGTGACCGATGTCATGCGCCGTGTGGCGCCCCCGGTTGTGAGCACCCCCGAACCCGGCGCCGACGGGAGGACGCCTGACGCCCCATGGGTGGTCGTGCTTCGCATCCTGGACCTCGACGTCTACTACGGCGACTTCCGGGCCGTCCGGGACGTGAACATGGACGTGGGGGGGAACGAGATCACCGCCGTCATCGGCCCGTCGGGCTGTGGGAAGAGCACCTTCATACGCTGCCTCAACCGCATGAACGACCTCGTTCCCGACGCCCGGGTGGAGGGACGGATCGAGTATCACGGCCAGGACCTCTACGGTGCCGAGGTGGACGCCATCGAGGTCCGCCGACGCATCGGGATGGTGTTCCAGAAACCGAACCCCTTTCCCAAGTCCATCTACGACAACGTGGCCTTCGGCCCCAAGGTGAACGGGACCAAGAAGAAGATGGACGACCTCGTCGAGGAGTCGCTCCAGCGAGCGGCTCTCTGGGACGAGGTGAAGGACAAGCTCAAGCAGAGCGCGCTCTCCCTCTCCGGAGGACAGCAGCAGCGGCTGTGCATCGCCCGGTGCCTCGCCGTCAAGCCCGACGTCATTCTCATGGACGAGCCCTGTTCGGCCCTGGACCCCCTCGCCACCAACCGCATCGAGGAACTCATGATGGAGCTCAAGCGGGAGTACACCATCGTCATCGTGACCCACAACATGCAGCAGGCGGCGCGGGTGTCGGACCGCACGGCGTTCTTCACCACCGAGGTCAACGACAGGGGGCAGCGCACCGGCGTCCTGGTGGAGGTCGACAGGACGGAGAAGATCTTCACCGCCCCCGCCGACCAGCGCACCGAGGACTACATAACCGGCAGGTTCGGGTAGACCCCTCGGTTCAGGAGGGCTCCTGGACCTCCTGGTGGGCCGGCTGGTCGAACAGGGTACCGGTGACCACGAAGTGGACCCGATGGCTGATGTTGACGGCATGGTCGGCGATGCGCTCGTAGTAGCGGCCGATGAGGGCTACCTGGACCGCACGCTGCAGCGCCGCCTCGTCGGGGGCGCCGACGGCGAAGATGGTGCGGAACAGCGCCTTGGTGAGGTCGTCCATGACGTCGTCCATGTCCTCCACGGCGGCAGCCTGCATGACGTCACCGTCGTCGAAGGCCACCACCGCGAGCCGCAGCTGGTCGCCGGCCTGCGCACCCATCCTCTCGAGGAGACCACGGACCTTGGGGTCGAGGCCGTAGGGGTAGAGCCTCCGGGTGGCCTTGGCCACGTTCACCATCAGGTCCCCGCAGCGCTCGATCTCGTGCACCACCCGCAGGATGGCGATGACGGTGCGCAGCTCGCTGGCCATGGGGCTCTGGCGGGCCAGCACGAAGTAGGCGTCCTCCTCTATGGCGTGGAAGAGGTCGTCGATGTCCTGATCGCCGGCGATCACCCCCTCGGCACCAGAGAGGTCGCCGGCCAGGAGCGCCTCGGTGCCGGCGGCGATCTGCTCCGCGGCCATGGCCGCCAGCCTCACCGTGTCCACCTTCAGCTTGTGGAGCTCTTCGTGATACCGCTTCCTCGTCTCCACCACGCTCTCCATTGTTCCAGAGTCGTCGACTGCTCCCGTACCGTCCGTCCCCGTCATGAGTCCTGCTCATAGCGGTAGCCCAGGCCCCGGATGGTGAGGATGCGCTGGGGCTTCGAGGGATCGTCCTCCACCTTGGAACGCAGACGCTTGATGTGCACGTCCAGGGTCTTGGTGTCACCGACGTAGTTGGGGCCCCATACCCGGTCGATGATGGTCTCGCGCGTCAGCACCCGCCCGGCGTTGAAGAGGAGCAGCTCCAAGAGGTCGAACTCCTTGAGCGGTAGTGAGACCTGCTGACCTCGAACCACCACCTCGTGGCGCTCCGGGTCGAGCTGCACGTCACCGATCTTCAGCACCGCACCGTCGGTCCTGGGCTCGTCCTGGCGCGGGGCCCGTCGGAGCACGGCTCGCATGCGAGCCACCAGCTCCCGCAGGCGGTAGGGCTTGGTGATGTAGTCGTCTGCACCCACCTCGAGGCCGACGACCGTGTCTATCTCCGCGCCCTTGGCCGTCACCATGATGATCGGGGTCTTCGACCGACTCCTGATCTCCCGGCAGACGTCCACTCCTGAGAGCTGGGGCAGCATGATGTCCAGGAGAACGAGGTCGGGCCGTACGGCATCGAACAGCGTCAGGGCCTCGAGCCCGTCCTTGGCCACCCGGACGAGGAAACCCTCGCGCTTGAGGCCCACGGTGAGGGCCTCGACGAAGGACTCCTCGTCCTCCACCACCAAGACGGTTGCCTGAGGCTCGCTCACGGTCGTCCGCAGGCCATTTGCCGCGTCACGAAATCATCCTGCGTCGGCCAGGAGGCTCATTGGCCCGGGCTCCGCTGGTACCCGCAGTGTGAACGTGGACCCCTCTCCCTCCCGGGAGTCCACCAGGACCTCGCCGTGATGGTTGTGGGCGATGTGGCGGACGATGGAGAGGCCTAGCCCGGTGCCACCGGTGTCGCGACCCCGACCCTGGTCGACCCGGTAGAAGCGCTCGAAGATGCGGTCGAGGTCCCGCGAGGGGATGCCGATGCCGTGATCCTGGACCACCAGGTCCACGAAGCGCCCGTCGCTGGTCGCCCGCACCTCCACTGTCGAGCCTGGATCCGAGTACTTCACGGCGTTCTCCAGGAGGTTGAACAGGGCGGAGACGAGCTGGCGACAATCGCCGAGCAGGGCCCAGTGCCGGGGCGCATTGGCCACCTGGATCTCCACCCGCCGGAGTGACGCTGCCGGTCGTACCTGGTCCACGGCGCCGGCCAGCACCGCCTGCACCGGTGTGGGCTCGTGCTGGGGGGCCTCCTCGGCCTCGAGCCGGCTCAGGTTCAGCAGGTCCTCGATGATCCGGGCCACTCGGAAGGCCTCCGTCTGCACCCGCTCGGCCAAGCGGTGGACAACCTCGACGTCGTCCTCGGAGGCCAAGGTCTCGGCGAGGAGCCCGAGCGCCCCCACCGGTGTCTTCAGCTCGTGGCTGACGTTGGCGACGAAGTCCCGGCGGACGGCCTCGAGGCGCTTGCGCTCGGAGACGTCCTCGATGATGACCGCAGCCGTGCCGTCCTCTCCCATGGGCACACCCCAGACGGTGAGCGCCCGCCGAGGGGGGCCGTGCAGGTCGAGGACCTTGGCCGTGGACAGCCCGGAGCGCGCCGATTCGAGGAGCTCGGACAGCGCCTGGGACGCCAGGGCCTCCTCCAGGCGCGTCCCCATCAGCCTCACTGCGGCCTCGTTGCGGAAGACAACCCGGCCGTCGTCGGCCGTCACCACCACGCCGAGGGGAGTGGCCTCGAGCGTCTGGGCCAGCCAGTTCGCCAGCCGGCGCCACTCGCGTGACTCCTCTTGGACCACTTCCACGGACTTCGCCAACCGGTCGAGCGCCGATCCGACGTCGGGACTGGCCGACACGCTGGTGGGGGAGATGTCGAGGCCTGCCGAAAGCTCGTCCAGGCGCCCCCGCAGCCGGCGCCCCTCACGGAAGCGAAGCACAGCAAGCCAAGCTGCACAGGTACCCGCCAGCAGGACAGCGCCGACGGCGAGGAACCGCACGGGTACCCACCTTAGAGGGAGCAAGGATGCCCAGAGGGAGCCTGTCCCGGGTTGCCGGGCCGATGTTCATCCTCAGTCCACCTGCCGGTCACCATCCCGCCGAGGAACCGACACCTTGGCGGCCAGAGAGCTCCCCACCGCGTCTTGTGTCGCCGCCAGAGCTACCGGGCGCCGGCGGCTGCCTGGGCCTGGCGCAGGACCTCTTCCACGCCGGCGACCATCTCGGGCGGCGGGCCGGCGTCGAGGAAGGCGCGCAGCTCGGGCACGGCCGAGGCCGGGTCGGCCTTGTCCTGGAAGAGGACCAGGCCCCGGAAGAAGTGAGCGTCGGGATAGGAGGGATCAGCGGCAACGGCCCGGTTGAGGTACTCGAGACCCTTGTCCACGAGCTCCTGGTTCCCCGCCTGGCGACCGACGAGGCGCACCAGCCACCCCCGGTAGGCCAGAGCCTCGGGCTGTCTCGGGTCCCGGGCCAGGACGTCGTCGTACATCTTGACGGCCGCGAAGGTCTGGCCCTCTCCGGTGAGCTGGCGAGCCCTCGCCAGGTCGCGGGCGAGGTCACCGGTGGGGCCGGTGGCGGCGATGTCACCTGTGGCCGGCTCACCGGGTAGGCGTTCGTCAGCCGAGCGGGACACCAGCACGCCGGCCACCACGGCCAGAGCCACGAGGCCGAGGACTGCGACGGCCGGCCTGCCCCGGCGCGGCCGGCGCCCTTCCGGAGGGGAGGCCCTCCCCTCGTCCGTGTGCGAACGATTCGACTCCGCGGCCTCGATGGCACGGAGCACGGCCGCGGCCCGGGCCGTGTAGTCGTCCTTTAGGGCTTCGTAGTCCGCCCCCTCGATGTCGCCTCCGGCCAGCTCCCGGTCGAGGTCCTCCAGCGAGCGGAGAAGGTGGTCGCGTTCCTCCTTCAACTCGGAAAGGGAACGGGTCTCGGTGCTCGCGGTCACCTTCCTCGTGCCTCAGCCACCAGGGCCTGGTCCTCCAGGGTCACCTTCGAGCACGGTCGGGCCCGCCACCGCCCAAAGGCCAGGGCCAGGCCGGCCAGGGCACACACCAAGGCGACGACGGGCAGAACCCACACCAGGCCGGCCACACCGCGGGCCTCGGGCTTCAGCAGGATGTCCTTGCCGTACCGGCTGACCAGGAACGACCGGACCTCCGCATCGCCTTCACCGGCGTCCACGCGGCGGCGGATCTCCTCGCGGATGGCATCCGAGGTCGGGGCCCTCGAGTCGGCCGCCGACTGGCTCTCACAGGTGGGGCAGCGGACCTCCCTGGCAATGCGGTCGGCCCGCTGGGCGGGCGTCGGCGGCTGGCCGCTGCCTCTCGACCCGGCGACGAGGGCCACCATCAGCAGGGGGCCCATCACCAGATATGGGAGCCAGGAGCGACGCACCCTCATCTGGGCGGTGCTCCCCCGGCCTGCGCGAGGAGGGCATCGAGCCCCGCTGCCGTCAGGCCCCCGATGATACGGCTGCGCACGGTGCCCTCCGGGCCTACGAGGTAGGACTCGGGAACGCCACGCACGCCGTAGTCGACCTTGCTCCCGGGGTCGTCGACCACCGGCCAGGCCCCACCCCGCTGGGCGAAGAACCGCCGCACGTCCTCAGGCTGGTCGTCGTAGATCACGGCCAGCACCTGGGCCCGCTCCGGAGGATGGCCCTGGCTGAAGCGCACCAGCTCGGGGTGCTCCCGCACGCAGGGCACGCACCAGGTGGCGAAGAAGTTGACAACGACGTAGCGGCCCCGGAAGTCGGATAGGCGCACGTCGGCTCCGTCGAGGTCCCGGCCGGCGATCTCCGGGGCGGGCTGGCCGAGAAGGGGGCTCGGGGCGATGGAGCTGGACGCCGACTTACGGGTGGCGAGAACGCCGATGAAGAGGACGACGACCAGACCGACGGCGCCCGCAGTCCACAGCACGGTCCGGGGCCGGCGGGGCGCCGGCGTCGCCTCGCTCGCGGCGCCCTCCGCGGCCACCGGTGTCGCCGCCTCCGTCCCCGGCTCCGTCATGGGAGGGGCGCTCCCACGGTCTCGCGCACCGGCTCGACCCGGGACTCGGGCGGCGGGACGACGGGCAGAGCCCCGCCCCGCCTCTTTCGGCCCGTTACCACGGCCATCAAGGTACCGGCGGCCATGAGACCCCCACCCAGCCACAACCAAGCTACGAGGGGTTGAACCACCACCCCGATCACCGCCGGTTCCCCCGGTTGGCGGGGAGCGGAGACGAGGGTGAGGTAGACGTCCTCCAGCGGGCCGGTGCGGACCGACGGGGTGCCCACGGACTGGTTGGCGAAGGGGAACTGGTTGAGGGCGGGGCGGAAGATCCGACCCCCGTCCACCCTCACCTCGGCCTGGACCGAGCGGCGGTTGGGGTAGGCCACGCTGCGAGCACCCAGGAAGGTGAGCCGATGGCCGGCGAAGGTGGCCGTCTGGCCTGGCACCAGCCGGAGCTCACCGCGATGCCCGTACGAGGAGCTGGCGGCGAAGGCCACGGCGATCACCACCACACCGATGTGCACGACCATCCCGCCGTTGGACCGACCGAGCAAACCCCGCCACCCGTGGCGGCGGAAGGAGAGCACCAGGTGCCGCCCGGCGGTGCCGGCGGCGAAGGCGCCGAGCCCGAAGGCCAGCAGCGGCGCCAGGCCCCGTAGGCCCAGAGCGACGCATCCCACCACCGCCGCGGTGGCGAGCCCTGCCGGCCAGCGCAGGCGTCGAGCCAGCAGCTCCCCCGAGCCCTTCCGCCACGGTAGGACCGGGGCCACCGCCATCAGGAACAGCAGGCACAGGGCCACCGGCGTGGTCATGCGGTCGAAGTAGGGCCGCCCGACCGAGATGCGCTCCCCTTTCACGGCCTCGGCCACGAGGGGGAAGACGGTGCCGAGCAGCACCACGAAGGCGAAGGCGGCGAACAGCAGGTTGTTGAGCAGGAAGGCACCCTCCCGCGACACCGGCGAGTCGATGGCGCCCGGGGAGCGCAGCTGGTCGCCCCGCCAGCCGATGAGGCCGACTCCGACAACCACGATGACGGCGAAGAAGCCGAGGATGGCGGGCCCGATGGGCGACTCGGTGAAGGAGTGCACCGAGTCCAAGATGCCCGAGCGGGTGAGGAACGTTCCGAGGATGGTGAGGCTGAACGTGGCCACCAGCAGGGAGAGGTTCCAGACGCGCAACATGGCCCGGCGCTCCTGCACCACGACCGAGTGCAGGTAGGCGGTTGCGGTGAGCCACGGGAGGAAGGAGGCGTTCTCCACCGGGTCCCATGCCCAGTAGCCACCCCAGCCCAGCACCTCGTAGGACCACCAGGCCCCTAGGACGATGCCCGCGGTGAGAAAGCCCCAGGCGAACAAGGCCCAGCGCCTGGTCTCCATCAACCAGCCCTCACCCACACGGCCCGTGACCAGGGAGGCGGCAGCGAAGGCGAAGGGAACGGTGAAGCCCACGTAGCCCAGGTAGAGCATCGGTGGGTGAAAGGCCATGAGAGGGTGGTTCTGGAGCAACGGGTTGGGCCCCGGGCCGTCGGCCGGGACGGCCCCGGCCACCTGACGGAAGGGGTTGGCCGGCCCCAGCATCAAGGCGAAGAAGAAGGCCGCCACCACCAGGCCGGTGAGGATGGCCCAGGCCACGAGCGGGTCGGTCGCTCGATGGCGGAAACGCACGGCCATGGCCGCCAGGTAACCGGCCAGCACCAGCGCCCAGAGCAGGATCGAGCCCTCGAGGGCGCCCCAGAGGGACGCCACGGTGTAGAGCACCGGAGTGGCGCGGCTGTGGTTGTCGGCCACGTAGGCCATGGAGAAGTCATGGGTCAGCAGCCCACGTTCCATGACGGCAAAGGCCACCACCGCCCCGGCGAGGACCAGCCAGACGAAGCTCCGGCCCAGGTGCACGAGGGCGGTACGGCGCCGGGTCAGCCCGGTGAGGATGGTGCCGATCCCGAAGAGGGCAGCGACGAACCCGAGCATGACCGCCCCCTGCCCCACGACGAGGTTCATGGGCCTTCGGCTCGGTCCTTGCCCACGTAGCGGTCCACCCGTTCGGGGTTCTCGGCCCGGTACTCGGAGCTGTGCTTCACCATGATGCGGTCGCTGGCGTAGTGGTCACCGTCCCAGTGGCCCTCGAGCACCACGGGTATGTCGGGCTGGAACAGCTCCGGGGGGTCTCCCCGGTGCACCACGTCGACGATGCCGCCCGCCGTACCCCGCACGTCGAAGGCCACGCCGCCGGAGGCGGCCTGCACGGACCCGGGGACCACCGCCCCTTCGAGTCGGAACCGCCGATCGCCCAGGTCCTCGCGCTGGGAGAGAGCCTCGTCGGCTGTCTTGAAGTAGACGGTGGCCTCCCCGAGACCCTGGAACAGCAGGAACCCGAGAGCGGCCGCGATCACACCCCCCGCCACCCACAGGCGGAGGCGGCCGCTGGTTCGTGGACGGGACTGAGTGGCGGTCACCTCGGCCCCCTCAGCCCACGGGCGAGGGCCCGGCTGCGGACGAGGACTCGAAGGGCATAGAGCGTCAGCGTTCCCACCGAGATGCCGTACCCCAGCACGACGTAGCTCACGGGACGCTCACCGGCTCGCCCTCGGCCCTGCGCTCCTCCAGGGCCGCGTCGAGGCCCTGGGCCTGGAGTTGTTCCTCGAGCACCTCGAGGCGGTAACGCTCCGACAGCAGCCATCCGTAGACCAGGGTCATGGCCACGAAGCCGAGCAGCATCACCGCCACATAGGAGCCGTCGAGGTCCGACTGGGGAGCGATCTGGGCGAGGGACCGGCCCTGGTGCAAGGTACGCCACCACTCCACGGAGAAGTGGACGATGGGGACGTCGAGCACGGCGACCAGAGCGGCGACGGCGGACCGCTTGGCCCGTGCGTGGAGCTCGGCTGGCACGCTCCGAAGAGCCAGGTAACCGAGGAACAGGGCCAGCAGCAGGGCGGTGCTCGTGAGCCGGGCATCCCACGTCCACCAGACGCCCCAGGTGGGACGGCCCCAGATGGACCCCGTTACGAGCGTCAGGGCCGTGAAGACCACCCCCACCTCGGCCGAGGATCCGGCCAGGCGGTCCCACTTCCGCGCCCGCGTGCGGGGCCACAGGTAGAGGACGCTGGCCCCGGCGGTGACGCCGAAGGCCAGGTAGGCGGCCCACGCCAGAGGGGGGTGGACGGCGATCAGGCGAGCGTAGGGTCCCTGCTCCAACGTGGGGGGAAGGCCCAGACCGAGGACGATGGTGCTGGCCAGGGCCACCACGGCGCCGGCGCCCAGGATGAAGCTGGCCTGGCTCCGCCCCGGGACCTCGTCGCCCCTCGCCTCGATCACGTCTCGTCCATCAGGGCGCCGAAGCCCACCAGGCCGAAGGCCACGTAGACGGCGGCGAACACACCGAGGAGCTGAACCCACCGCCACCCGTCGTCCACGCTGGTGCCCAGAGCCGCCTCCCAGGCCCGGGTGGCGCCCAGCAGGACGGGAGCCAGGACGGGTAGCAGAAGGAGTGGCAGCAGCGTCTCTCGCACCTTCAGCCCCGCGGCCAGGGCGCCGTACACGGTGCCGGCCGCAGCCAGCCCGATGGTGGCCATCGCCGCCGTGGTAACCATCAGCCCGGCGCCACCCAGATCGACGCCGTAGAGGACCACGACGCCCACGGTGAGCAGCAGCTCGAGTGCAGCCAGCTCGAGGAAGATGGCCGCAGCCTTGCCCAGGAAGATGCCGGCCGGGTCGATCCCGAGGAGACGCAGAGCGTCGCGCCCGCCGTCGGCCCCTTCGACGGCGAAGCTGCGCTGCACGGCCAGAAGGGCCGAGAAGACCACCGCCACCCAGAAGAGGCCGGCCGAGGCTCGGGCCAGGATCCCGCGGTCGGGGTCCAGGGCGAACCCGAACAGCACGAGCACCAGAACCGCGAACGGTGCGATCTGGTTGGTGGCCACCCGAGAACGGGCCTCGATGCGCAGGTCCTTGCCGGCCACGAGGGCGGCGTCACGCCACATGGACCCGCTTCCTCGGCTCCCTGGGCGAGGGGGCCCGCACCTGGCCTCCGCTCATGGTGACGGCCCGGTCGGCCAGGGCCGTCACCCGATCTCCTTCGTGGGAGGTGAACAGCACCGTGGCCCCCTCGGTCACAGCCTCTCGCACCATGCGGTCGAGCAGCTCCCGGCTCTCGGCGTCCAGGCCGGCGTGAGGCTCGTCGAGGAGCCAGAGGAGGGGCCGGCGAACCACCAGGGCGGCGATCGACACCCGGCGCCGTTGGCCAGCCGACAGGCGGCCGACGGGCACGTCGCGCAACCGCTCAACCAGACCCAGGCGGGCCAGGACGGGCCCGATGCCGGCGCCTCCACCCGCACCCTCGCCGGCTCGAGCAACGAAGCGCAGGTTCTCCTCGGCGCTGAGGTCGTCGTAGAGGAAGCCGGCGTGACCGAGCAGGCCCACCCGGCGCCGCACCGACCGCCGATCCTGGCGCAGGTCGTGGCCCAGTACCGAGACCTCACCGGAGGCGATGGGCAGCAGGCCGGCGCAGGCCCGCAACAGGCTGGTCTTCCCCGCTCCGTTGGGCCCGCGCAGCAGGACCACCTCCCCCGTGGCCACTTCCAGATCGGTGCCGGCGAGAACTGGGAAGCGACCGACGAGGGCCACGACGGATCGGAGGCTGACGGCAGGAGCCATGGAGCGGCACAATCCTACGGGAGAGGAGCCAGGCGCCAACTGCGCCTGGGACGCGCACCCCACGACGCGGCGGCATCGGGGGTGCCCGGTACCGTGAGCCCATGGATATCAGGCGCGCCGTCGGGGGTCTGGGTCGGACCCTCATCATGTCGGGCGCCCTGATCCTGCTCTTCGTCGCCTACCAGCTGTGGGGCACCAGCCTGGCCGAGGGGCGCAGCCAGGATCGCCTCGTCGAGCAGTTCAGCCAGGTCCTGGACGTCCCGACGATCCAGGACCCAGCGGTGCCGGCGCCACCTACGACGCCACCCCCGGCGCCACCTCCTCCTCCGGAGGGCGAGGCCGTCGCCCTCATCAAGATCCCCAAGATCGGAGTGGAGAAGGCCGTGGTGCAGGGCGTGGGCCTGCCGGAGCTCAAGAAGGGGCCCGGGCACTATCCCACCACCCCGATGCCAGGACAGCCGGGCAACGTGGCCGTGGCCGGTCACCGGACCACCTACGGCGCCCCCTTCTTCCGCCTCGACGAGGTGGACGGCGGCGATCCGATCCTGATCACCACTCGCCAGGGCCACTTCGTCTACGAGGTGACGGAGCGCAAGGTGGTCGGGCCCGACGAGACCCAGGTGCTCGACACCACGCCGGACAACCGCCTCACCCTCACCACCTGCGAACCCCGTTTCAGCGCCGCCAAGCGCCTGGTCGTGGTGGCCGCCCTCAAGGGCGAGGCGGCGGAGCCACCGCCGGATCCGCCTGCCGCACCACCAGCGGCCGTGGACCCCGCCGGTCTCTCGGGCCGCAACGCCGGCAACGGCCCCGCCATCGCCTGGGGTGTGGGCGCGGCCTTGGTCGGCCTCCTGACGTGGCTGGTGGGCCGGCTCTGGCGCCGCTGGCCCGCATACCTGCTGGGCACCCCGGTGTTCCTGGCCGTGCTCTTCTTCTTCTTCGAGAACTTCAGCCGGCTCCTGCCCGCGAACTACTGATCGCGCGCGCGGGCGGGTCATGACCGGTGGCGCCGACCGCTGAGGCGGGCGCCGAAGCCCGGATCTTCTCGGTGACCTCGTCGATGGTCGCAATCTGCGCGAACACCATGCCGAGGCTCGCCAGGGTGGCCCGCTGCAGCTCGTCGGCCGCCACGCCGTTCATCTCCTTGGTGGCGGTCCCGTCGCTCAGGAAGAACACACGGAGATCGTGCTGTGCCGCTTCTCGGGCCGTCGTCTCGCAGCAGATATTGGTGGCGATGCCCGAGATGATGACCGTGTCGATGCCACGCGAGCGGAGGATGCCTTCGAGTTCAGTGCCGTGGAACGCCCCGTAACGGGTCTTGTTCAGGATGAGGTCGTCGAGCTCGACATCGAGCGCGTCGTGCAGTTCGGCCGTGTCGTTGCCCTCGGTGTAGAGGTCGACGATGAAGGGCGGGACGATCTCGCCCATGACGCCGACATCCGACCGGTCCGGCTTCATCCAGCCTCGGGTGTGGACCACCAGCGCGCCTGCCTCGCGGCAGGCTCCGGCCAGTCGGTTGATCCGCTCGGCGAGCGCGACGCCCTCGGGTGAGGCCAGCGGGGTTCCCTCGACGAAGCACCGCTGCATGTCGATGTTGATGAGGGCGGTCCTGGTTGCGACGAGCGGAAAGTCCGCCATGCTGGGCCTCCAGTCAGATCGATACAAGGATTCTGTATTGATACAGTGATACTGTATGGATATGGCTGCCGATGTCAAGAGCGAACCGGAGAGGCGCACGCGACGGTCTGAGCGAGCCGAGGAGACTCGGCGACGCATCCTCGAGTCGGCCGCCGCGTTGTTCGACGAGCGGGGGTACGCCTCGACGACCATGGAGGCCATCGCGGCCAGCGCCGACGTCGCCGTCGAGACCGTGTACAGCCGGTTCCGAAACAAGGTGACCTTGCTCGAGGCCATCCTCGAGCCGGCGATCGTCGGCAGCAACGACAGCCGCGACCTGTTCGACCGGCCGGAGATCGCCGAGATCCGCAGCTGCCGCGAGCAACGGGCGCAGGTCCGGATGCTGGCTCATTTCTCGCGCGGCATCCTCGAACGCACATCGGTCGCCCATCGAATCCTGGGGTCCGCAGCCGCGTCGGACGCGAAGGCAGCCGAGCTGCAACGCCGTGACGCCAAACGCCGGGGCGGCGGGCAGCGCGTCTACATCGACATGCTTCTGGCGAACGGTCCGCTGCGCGAAGGGCTCACCCCCGACGAGGCGGCGACCACCTACTCCGCCCTGTCGAACCCATCCACCTACGCGTTGCTCGTCGGGGAACGCGGATGGACGCCCGATCACTTCGAACAGTGGCTCGGCGACAGTCTCACCTTGCTCCTCCTGCCGCACTCGACAGGGTTGCAATAACCGCGCCCTTCCAATGACAATGAAAGCCTGGGGAGTACATGATGGAGCGGCGCCGTGTTGGCCCTGGCCGGTGTTGCAATAGGTGCACTCTCCCAGTGAAACCAGTGAGCCTCAGATCCGCTCCACGGATACGTCACGGCGCGACGCGGTTAGCGTCCGCAGATCCATCGGGTCGCTGGTGAGCACCAGGACGGGGCCGGCCTGCTCAAGCGCGGTGGCCGCGACGAGCGCGTCGACCGTCGCCTCTGCTAGGCCAGTCGAGCCGAGCAGTTCGCCTGCCCGCCGGCCGTGGTCCGGCGACACCGCGAGCTTCGTCACGCGACCAAGCACACGGTGAGCCGGCGCATCTCGGGGCCCGCCCCGCAACACCTCGGCCAGCGTCGCGGCGCTGACAACCACTCGCGCGTCACGGGCGCGCGCCGATACCAGAAACGCCTGGGCTCGCCGGTCGGCTACTGCGGCTTTCGACACTCCATCGGCGTCGAGAACCACAGTGCCGCCTACCCGTGCCCGGCGTAGTCGTCCGGCCACAGGTTCTCGACTTCGGCCAGGAGCTCCGGTGGGACCGGGCCGTTGACCGCTTCCATCTCGGCAAGAAGCGCGTCGAGGTCATCCCGCTCTATCTGTCGCCGAACGGCGAGCGTGACAAAGCGGCTGAACCCTCGTTGCCCAACTCGCCGACGGACCTCCTCGCTCAGATCGGCCGGCAACGAGACACTGACTTTCTCCGCACGGTTGGGCGGCGGGACCTTGGGCTGAACGACTCGGGTCATAGGACAGAATGTACTACCCCGAGTAGCAATTAGTACGGTGCAGAGCATTCGGCAGGGTCAGAATACCCGCACTCTCCCAGTGGACAAGCGCCGATTTGGGCCACGTGAATCACGTGCTGCACGTTTTTCACGTAGGATTGGCCCGTGAAGCGGAACCTGACTGTCCAGCTTGATGAGGAAACTGTCGCCAAGGCGAAGGTCCTCGCAGCCCGTCGCTCGACATCTGTGAGCAAGCTGGTGGCTCACGAAATCCAGAGGATCGTCGGCGAGGACGACGCCTACGGGCGCGCCAGGACGGCCGCCCTTGCCCACCTCCACCGGGGTTTCCACCTCGGCGGGGGCGACCTTCCCGATCGGAACGCCCTCCATTACAGGTGAACCGACGTTCGTGGACACCAACGTGCTGGTCTACGCGTACGACGCCGATGGAGGCGCGAAGCATCAGTCGGCGCGATCGCATCTCCAGGATCTGTGGCAGGGCGAGTCAGGACTGATGAGCACGCAAGTGCTCCAGGAGTTCTACGTCACGGTGACTCGGAAGCTCAGCCGGCCGCTGACGCGTCGAACGGCTCGAGAGGTCATCGCCACATACCGGGCCTGGCCGGTCCATCGTCCGGACGTCGACGACATCGTCGCCGCTTCAGGGCTCGAGGAGCGGCATCAATTGTCGTTCTGGGACGCGCTCATCATCGTCTCGGCGCGCCGGTCAGGGGCACACTCGCTGCTCACCGAGGATCTCCAGGACGGTCAGCGGTTCGACGGACTGGAGGTCGTCAGCCCCTTCCGCGACGCCCCCACAGGTGCGCATTCGACAGGGTTCGAATAACCGCACTGCCCTGGTCGACGAAGGCGATGTTGTAGTAGACTACTACTATGTTGACCGTGCCCGAGGCGGCCCTCCGGGTTGGTCGGAACCCCGAGACCATCCGACGCTGGATCCGGGAGGGCCGGTTGAGCTCCCAGCGGATCGGGACACAGCATCTCGTAGACGAGGAGGCACTCGACGCGCTGGTCACTACACCGGCACCCATCCCCACGGCCAGTGACGACCGCACGGTGACGGGCGAGCCGATGCCGAACTTCCTTGCCGCTCTGCGCCGCTCCCGTTCCGGCCGCTGATGCTCGTCATCGACGCCAGCGCCGCCCTCTACCTGCTGGCGTCGGCCGACGGGATGGAGCCGCTGGTCGGCTTGGAGCTCATGGCGCCCGCCCTCTTGTGGTCCGAATGCACATCGGTACTCAACGAGATGCGCAGGCGAGGCGAGGTGAGCGAAGCTCTTGCGACGGCGGCGTTCGAACGTCTCCTGGCAGCGCCCATCGCGCGCCGAGCGGAGGACGGCATCTACACCGGGGCGCGAGAGGTGGCAAAGGAGCTCGGGTGGGCGAAGACCTACGACGCCGAGTACGTGTCTCTGGCCCGCATGCTTGGTGCAAACCTTCTGACGCGTGACGAACGACTGCGACGCGGGGCCGTCCGCTTGGTGACGGTCGTGGCCCCGGACGACGTGATCCCGCCAGAGCATTCGGCAGGGTTCGAATAACCGGACTCTCCCAGTGAGAGCGGCACCAGGTGTTGAGGTTGATAGCATCAGATGCGTGCCCCGCACGACAATCGACATCGACGCCTCTGTCCTCCGTGAACTGAAGCGTCGGCAGCAAACCGAGAAGAAGAGCCTTGGTCGGCTCGCCTCCGAACTGCTGGCCAAGGCGCTGGCTGACGGGAAACGGGGCGAGGAGCCGGCGCCGCTGAGGTGGACCTCGAAACGGCTCGGCCTGAAGGTGGACCTGGAGGACAAGGACGCGCTCTGGAGCATCCTCGACGGCCGATGAGCGCCACGCTCGACGTCAACGTCCTGGTGTATGCGGCGGACGAGACAGCGACCCGCCACGCGCAGGCCCGTGCCCTCCTGGAGCACGTGGCCACAAACCCATCGATCACGTATCTCTTCTGGCCCGTGCTCCTCGGTTACGTGCGGATCATCACCCATCCGGCGATCGTCGCCGCACCGCTGTCGCCCGAGACGGCGTTGGCCGACATCGATGATCTGATCGCCCGACCACAGATCATCGTGGCGGGGGAGGGCGACCGGTTCTGGAGCGGCTTCAAGAGCGTGGTCCGATCGGTCCAACCGCGTGGCGCCTTGGTGCCCGACGGCCACCTGGTTGCGCTGATGCGCGAGCACGGAGTGGCACAGATCTGGAGCAACGATCGCGACTTTCGGAAGTTCGACGGCATCTCCGCCTTGAACCCGTTCGACGACCGGTATTCGGCCGGGTTCGAATAAGGGCCCGCCTTAACCACACTCCCCCACTCGAGAACTAGATGGCCGTGAGGTTGTCGAGCCCGAGGCGGCTCATGATCTCGACCAGCCAGCTCGAGACCCGCGTGACCCGGTTGGTCAGGAGCAGGACCCCGAAGCCGGCCAGCATCAGGCCCGAGACCAGGGAGATGGCGCGGTAGTGGCGCCTGAACCAGGCAAAGGCGCCGGCGAGCCGGTTCAGGGCCAGCCCCGCAGCGACGAAGGGGACACCCAACCCGAGGGAGTAGGCGAGAAGGAGGAGCAAACCCTGCGTGAGAGTTCCCTCGGCGGCGGCCAGAGCGAGGACCGCGGCCAGCACGGGACCGATGCACGGCGTCCAGCCGAAGGCGAAGGCCATTCCCATGACGGGCGGGGCGAAGGCGCCGAGCCTGGCCGGTGAGACGTGCATACGCCGTTCCTGGGCGAGGAGCCGGGGTGACACGAACCCGGCCATGGCCAGGCCCATGACGATGATGACCGCCCCGGCAACCCGGTTCAGGACCACCTGGTGCTCCTGGAGCGCCTGGCCCACGGCGCTGGCCGTAGCGCCCAGCACCACGAACACCAGGGTGAAGCCGGCCACGAAGAGCAGGGTGGCCCGCAGCACCCGGCGGGTGTCCACACCCGTGGTCACCGCCCCCTCGCCGCTCCCCACACCCGTCATCTCCACTCCGGACATGAGCGACAGGTATCCGGGCACGAGCGGCAGCACGCAGGGTGACAGGAACGACAGCATCCCGGCTGCGAAGGCACCGATGATGCCGGGGTTGGCGACAGCAAGTGTCACCCCGCCAGTCTGCCCGACCAGCCGTCGTGGGGCTGAGCGGGCCCACGGATGTCAGGCCTCTTGGCGGCGCTCCACCAGTTGCAGGTCGGCGTCCACCATCATGCGCACCAAACCCTGAAAGCTCACCTCGGGCTTCCAGCCCAGCGCGGCCTTGGCCTTGCCGGCGTCGCCCACCAACAGGTCGACCTCGGCCGGTCGTATGAAGGCGGGATCGATCACCACGTGGTCCTCGTAGTTCAACCCCGCGCGCTCGAACGCCAGTTGGCAGAACTCGCGCACCGTGTGTGTCTCACCGGTGGCGATCACGTAGTCCTCGGCCGAGTCCCGCTGGAGCATCATCCAGAAGGCTCTCACGTAGTCGCCGGCAAAGCCCCAGTCCCGTTGGGCCTCGAGGTTCCCCAACCGGAGGGTGTCGGACAGCCCGTGGGCGATGCGGGCCACACCGTGAGTGATCTTGCGGGTGACGAACTCGAGGCCTCGGCGCGGCGACTCGTGGTTGAAGCACATGCCGCTCACGGCGTAGAGGCCGTAGGACTCTCGGTAGTTCACCGTTATCCAGTGGCCGTAGACCTTGGCCACGCCGTAGGGGCTGCGGGGGTGGAACGGGGTCGTCTCGCGCTGGGGGATCTCTGCGACCTTCCCGAACATCTCGCTGGAGCTGGCCTGGTAGAAGCGGATGTCGGGGTCCACGAGGCGGATGGCGTCGAGCATGCGAGTCACCCCCAACGCCGTGGTCTCCCCTGTGAGCACCGGCTGGGCCCACGACGTCTGCACGAACGACTGGGCGGCCAGGTTGTACACCTCGCTGGGCCGGTGTTCCTGGAGCAGCTTGATCAGCGAGACCTCGTCGAGGAGGTCACCCGAGACGATGGTCACGCGGTCCTGGATATGAGCGATGCGCTCGAAGTTCAGCGTGCTCGAGCGGCGCACCATCCCCACCACCTCGTAGCCCTGCTCCAGCAGGAACTCGGCGAGGTAGGAGCCGTCCTGACCGGTGATGCCGGTGATAAGGGCCCGGCGGCCTCCCCCCTCCCTCACGGCGCTGGACGCTACCGTGAAGCGGACATGCGGTTCACGCTGTTGGCCGTAGCCGCCGGGATGCTGATAGGCGTCCTCACCGGTGGCCGGCCGCGAAATCTGGGCCATCGCACCTTCCGGCTCACGCCGCTCCTGGTCGCCGGCGTCGTCCTCCAGGTGGTAGGTGCCGGTCTCAGATCCCCCACCGGGGTGGCGGTCGTCCTCCTCTCCTATCTGCTGCTCCTCGGCTTCGCCGTGGGCAACGCGTCGATCGTCGCCATGTGGCTGGTGGCCCTCGGCGTAGGGCTCAACCTCTTGGTCATCGCCGTAAACGCCGGCATGCCCGTCCGCCCGTCCGCGTTGGTGGCGGCAGGGGTGGCCGAACCCTATGAGGTCCACGACCTCGACCTCGGGGGCAAGCGCCACCTGGAGCGGCCCTCCGACCGCCTGACCTTCATCGCCGACATCTTCCCGGTGCCCCCGCTGGCGGAGGTGTTGTCGTTCGGCGACATCTGCCTCGACGTGGGCGTGGCCAACGTCATCGTCCACCTCATGCGGCCACCCCGGGCCCGCGGGGTCAGCCCTTCCCGACCCCGGTCCGGCGCCGGCGTCCCCGGCACCAGCGAGAATGGGACCGGTGATGCCCACGGCCGCCATCGTCTCCTACCGCCTGGGCGGCCCCGACGGGGTGTCGGTCGAGACCACGAAGTGGAAGTGGGCCCTCGAGCAGCTGGGCTTTTCGGTACGCACCGTCGCGGGTGAGGGCCAGGCGCAGCGCATACTCCCCGGCCTGCGCATCGAGGCCGAAGAGCCCCCCACCGCTGCTGAGCTGGAGCGGGCCATCCAGGACGCCGAGCTGGTGGTGGTGGAGAACCTGTGCTCCCTGCCCTTGAACGCCGCGGCCTCGAAGCTGGTGGGCGAGGTGCTGCGGGGGCGGCGGGCGGTGATGCACCATCACGACCTGCCCTGGCAGCGTGACGACTTCGTGGACTGGCCGCCGCCCCCCGACGACCCCAACTGGGCCCACGTGACCATCAACGACATGAGCCGCCGCCAGCTTGCCGAACGAGGCGTCAGGGCCACCACGATCCACAACCGCTTCCGTACCGAGGCTCCCGCCGGTGACCGAGTTGGCGCCCGCCGCCGCCTGGGCATACCGGCCGACCAGAGGTTGGTCCTGCACCCGGTCCGGGCCGTTCCCCGCAAGGGCGTTCCCACCGCCGTCGCCTTGGCCGAGTCGCTGGGGGCCGTGTACTGGCTCCTCGGGCCGACCGAGGAGGGCTACGGTCCGGACCTGGAACCGCTCCTCGCCGCCGCCAGGGTCACGGTGCTGCGGGGTCTGTACGACCTGGACCTCGCCGACGCCTATGCCGCATGCGACGCGGTGGCCTTCCCGTCCGACTTCGAGGGGTTCGGCAATCCCGTCATCGAGTCCGCCATCCACCGCCGCCCCCTGGCCATCCGCCGTTACCCAGTCGCCGCCGAGCTGGAGCGCTTCGGGTTCCGCTGGTTCCCCGCCGACGATGCCGGGCCCCTCGGCGCCTGGTTGGACCAACCCGATCCCAGCCTCCTGGACCACAACCTCGACGTGGCCCGCCGCCACTTCTCACTCGGGGAGCTGCCCGACCGGCTGGCGGCGGTCTTCGAGCAGCAGGGCTGGCCATCGTGGTGAGGCCGGCCGAGGACCCGGTGCTGGCCCGCCGAGCTGTATGGGCGCGGGTCGCCGGCGTCGGCCAGCGTGTCGGTTACGGCCTCATCGTGATCGCCGTCGTCACCTTCGGGGTGGGACTGGTCATCGGCTTCGAGAACAGGGCGGTCACCACCGTCGTCAGCGCCGCCCTGGCCGGGACCGCCGTCACCCTCCTGCCGGCCATCATCCTCGGCTTCGCGGTGAAGGCCGCCCAGCGGGAGGATCGCCAGCGAGAGGACCACGAGGGAGAACGGTAGATTCCCTCCGTGGTCCGGGCCGCGGTGATGACCGGCGTGGGCCGGCCGCTCGAGGTGTGCGAGGTGGAGCTGGAACTCCCCCGCGCCCACGAGGTCATGGTGCGCATGGCCGCGTCGGGCGTGTGCCACTCGGACCTGTCGATGCAGGACGGCACCATGATGGCCCCCACGCCCATCGTCCTCGGCCACGAGGGAGCAGGGGTGGTGGAGCAGGTGGGCCCAGGGGTGGACGCCGTCGAGCCGGGAGACCACGTGGTCATCGCCTGGGTGCCCCAGTGCGGGTCCTGCTTCTTCTGCCGGAGGGGGCAGCGCCATCTCTGTGAGCTGGCCAACGTGGTGCTGGCCTCGGGCGGCCTCCTCGACGGATCTCCGCGCTTCAGCTCAGGAGGCAGGCCCCTGTACCAGATGGTGGCAGCCGGCACCTTCGCCGAGCTCACTGTGGTGCCCGAATCCGGTGTCGTGAAGGTGGACGACGCCCTGGACCTCGAGGTGGCAGCCCTCCTCGGCTGCGCCGTGCTCACCGGGGTGGGGGCCGCGACCAGGACCGCCGATATCAGCGAGGGCGACAGCGTGGCCGTGGTGGGATGCGGTGGCGTCGGCCTCAACGTGGTGCAGGGAGCTCGGCTGGCGGGCGCCGGCCAGGTCATCGCCGTCGATGTGAGCCCGGCCAAGCTGGACCTGGCCCGCCAGTTCGGCGCCACCGCAGCCGTCGACGCCGGCGATGGCAACCCGGTGTCCAGGGTGATGGAACTGACGGCCCAGCGGGGCACCGACGTGAGCTTTGAGGTCGTGGGTCTCCAGCGCAGCATCGACCAGACCATCGCCATGACCCGCCGGGGAGGGCAGGCCGTGCTCGTCGGCATACCCAAGATGGACGTCATGCTCCAGGTTCCGGCCTTCCTGGGCGCGGTGATGGCAGCCAAGACCATCACCGGCTGCTGGTACGGGTCGGCCGACGTGCGCCGTGACGTTCCCCGCATCGTGGAGCACTACGGCAACGGCGACCTGAAGCTCGACGAGCTGATCTCGGCCACCATCGCCCTCGACCAGGTGAACGACGCCTTCGAGGCCATGAAGGCCGGCGACGTGGCCCGCTCCGTCATCCGCTACGGCGCGTCCTAGGCCACTTCCGTGCGAGCGGTCGCCCTGGGAGCCGAGGGTCGCCTCGAGGTAGTGGTCAAGGACCGGCCCGGGGCCGGTCCCGAGGACGTGATCGTGTCGGTGGAGCGGTGCGGGATCTGCGGCAGCGACGTCCACCTGAGGGCGTCGGGCCTGCTCCCGGTGGGGGCGGTGATGGGCCACGAGTTCGCCGGCACCATCGCGGAGGCGGGAGCCGGGGCTCCGGTCGCACTACACCCCGGCCGGCGGGTGTCGGTGCTTCCCGCCCGGCGGTGCGGCACCTGTGACGCCTGCCGGGCGGGGAAGGGCCAACTTTGCCCGGCGCAGGCATTCTCCGCCCTCGGGCTGGGGGTCAACGACGGGGCCTATGCCGAGTACGTGCGGGTCCCGGCCGCTTCGTGCCATGTCCTGCCGGAGAACATGGGGCCCGAGCAGGGCGCTCTGGTCGAGCCCTACGCCGTCGGCCTGCACGCCGTGGCCCGCAGCCGGGCCGGCGGCGGCGGTGCCGCCGCGGTGGGGATCATCGGCGCCGGGCCCATCGGCCTCATGTGCCTGGCCGCGTTGCGCCATTCAGGGGTAGGTGGCGTCATCGTGGCCGAGCCAAGCCGGTCACGGGCGGCGGTGGCCGAGGCCATGGGCGCCACGGTCGTGGACGACGCCCGGCGCCTGGGGCGGGGAGCAGGCGCGCCGCTCGACGTGGTTTTCGACGTCACCGGGGTGGTGTCCACGCCGGCCCTGGCCCTGGAAGCGGTGAGACCGGGGGGCCAGGTCGTGCTGGTGGGGACGCCGGGCCCAGGGCAGGCCATGCCCATGCCGGGCCTGCTGTGGGTGGTGAAGGAGGTGGAGGTGACGCCCTCCATCGCCTACACCGACCAGGAGTTCGCCATCGCCGTCGCCGCCGTTGCCGCCGGCGCGGTGGACGCCGACCTGCTGGTGTCCGACGTCCGTCCCCTGGACGCAGCGGAGCGATGCTTCGCTGAGTTGGCCCAGCCCGATGCGCCCGCGAAGCTGATGCTGGCGCCCGACGCCTGACGGAGGCGTCTACAGGGGCCGCACGTTCGCCGCTGCCAGTCCCTTCGGTGTCTGCTCGACCTCGAACTCCACCTGCTGACCCTCGGCCAGGCTGCGGTAGCCCTCGGACATGATGGCGCTGTGGTGCACGAACACGTCGGCGCTTCCCT
>JALZJC010000070.1 GCA_030859945.1 Actinomycetota bacterium
CGTTCCGCTCGGCCTCATGCACACGGGGGTGGCATCCGGAGGCGACCGTAGCCCGGTGGTCCAGGGGTATCGCAGAGGACGTCCCACGCCGCCATGGACCTTCGGTGCCCTCGCCGGCTGCGGCGCGCTGCGCTCCACAGTCGGTGACCTCCTCTGCTTCATGAGAGCGTGTCTCCAGCCGCCTGCAACTCCTGCTGGCGACGCCATCGTCATGTCGCGCCGGCGCCGCCGTGACGGCCCCGCGCCCGACTCCGGCGTGGCGCTTGGTTGGCTGATCCGACAGGTCCAGGGCCACGCAATCTTGTGGCACAACGGCGGGACCTACGGATCGTCCAGCTTCCTTGCCGTCGACGATGAACGGTCGATGGCTGTCTTGGCCCTCGGAACGGCAGGGCCTCGCTCACGGCCACCCCTTGACGGTGCCTGCTGGGCGTTGCTCGACGATCTTGCTCGACTGTGCTGACCATCGAGCGACGATCCAACGTCTCGTGATGGCACAACGTGCCTGGGCCGCACGACGACGAGAGGACGTACCGAATCGAATTCCGGTTCATCGGTGACCTTGCTGCCGGCAATCTCATACCCGAGCCCGTGGCGCCGGTTGACTGGCTTCGCATCGCCGAGTTGGTCGCCGGCGACCGCACGATCAACGACGCGACGCGTTCCGCGCGAGGCCGGGCTCGCCCCGCCCGACTAGTCAGAAGGTCCATCGGGTGGCGCCACCGGGCTCCTTGGTGGCGACCGCGTAGGCATCCTCGGGCATGAACTCGTAGACGTACCACGGCGGCGGACCGGCGCTGGGGGCGCTGTACTCGTGGGTGAAGCCGCCGTCGGCTACGGTCGGTGCCCAGCCGCCGTCGGCGAACACCTCGGCGAGGCGCTGCAGGAGCGCCTCGTCGGTGACACGGGCGGCCCGGCCCTCGAGCGCCACGTCGTAGCCGTGGATGGCGACGCCGAAGGCGCAGCGCGGGTCGCGCTCGATGTTCCGGATCTTGCGCGACCGCGGACCGCCGCAGAAGTAGTAGCGGCCGTCGACCCAGAAGGCGCCGACGGCGGTCATGTGGGGCCGGCCGTCGGCGTCGATCGTCGACAACCAGAAGTGGTGGCCGGGTCCACCGGTGCCGGGCTCCTGGGTCAGGTTGGTCTCGAGCGTCCGGCGCACATCCGCCCAGTCGAGTGGGGCGAGGTCGTAGAGGTCGGCGAGGTTCTTCGCTCGGGGTTCGGGAGCAGCCACGTCAGTACCGACGATCGACGGCGGCGCTACTCATCGGTCAGAGCACCGGGGGAACGTGAAGTCGGCGAAGCCGCGGCACTACATGCTCGGAGCACGCGCTCGGGTGGGCCCCACCACCCTGAAAGTCACCGTGACAACGCGCGGGCGGACCGCGCGAGCGGCAGCTCGGTATCCCTACCACTGCGGTAGTAGACTCACGACATGCCTCGTGGAAGGCCTTCGCCGAAGCTCGCGATCACCGTGGATGCCGACGTGCACGAGCGCGTGGTAGCCGCCGCCAGCGAGGAGGGCGTAAGCGTCTCAGCCTGGATGACCAATGCCGCCCGGCGGGCCCTTCTCACCCGGGACGGACTGCGTGCGGTTGCCGAGTGGGAAGACGAACACGGCGCGTTGAGCGATGCGGAACTCACCGCAGCACGAGACCGCGTGGCGGAGCAGACCCGCCCGTCGTCGGAGCAAGGACCGGCGTGAGCATCGTCTACGACGCCGGTGCCCTCGTGGCCGCCGAACGCAGCGACCGCGCCGTCTGGGCCGACCACCGCGTACGCCTCGAGCTCGGGACAGTACCGCTCTCGACAGCGCCAGTCGTCGCCCAAGTGAGTCGCTCGCCTCGACAGGTCCAGCTACAACGCTTCCTGCGGGGCTGCCAGGTAGTGCCGTTCTCTGCGGAGAGGGCTCACGATGTCGGCGCCCTCGCCGGTGCGTCCGGAACCGCAGACGTTGTGAACGCTCATCTTGTCCTTGTGGCGGCAGCGTCGGGGGCTGGCGTCCTCACTTCGGACGAAGGTGATTTCTCTCGGCTTGCGGCTCGACTGCCGTCTCCGGTTCGCATCGTCCGCTTGTAACCGGGAGGGTCTTCACCCGCCTCGACTCCCAACTCGCTGTTGCGACGGGCGCGGAGCGGCAGCTCGGGTCTCCCTCGGCCGGGCGCTCAGCTTGCCTCGAGGAGCTGCTGGACGCGCTGGTGCGAGAGGCCGAGCAGTTCCGCGGCGTCCCGGCGGCTGAGCCCCAAACCGGTGAGCGTCTTGACCGCCTGAGCGGTCTGCTGCTGAGCCTTGCTGCCGGCCCGCTCAGCGTCAGAGCGGGCCCGGCTCACCCGGTCGGCGACGGCCGTGAGCTGGGCTGGAAGCTGGTCGCGGATGGTGAGGCTCGCCGGATCAGTGTCGAGCCAGAGCCCGAGGGCTTCACGGATGCGGGACTGAGCTTGTCGAAGGCTCCTTCCGTAAGTGTGACATCCGTCGAGACCCTTGACGTGCACGTTCCAGGCGTCGTCGGCGCCGTCTCGCTCGTAGACGGCGACATAGGTCTTCTTCGCGCTCATCGCAGCCATCCTTTGCCCGGCAAGGTTCGAGAACTCGTTCGATGGCCCGGAGAGTGCCGGTGGCGATGTCCTGGCCGGCGTGGACGGGAATGACTGTCTGACAGCCCCCGGGGCAACGGACGATGACGTGAGAGCCGCGCTGGCGAATGCGGGCACACCCACGACGCTCCACGATGCGCAGCACCTTCCGTCCGGTCAATGACGTCTAGCGTACTAGACGAGGAGGAGCCCATCTTGACGGCGCATATTGCCTGCTCTGGTGCGCCTCTGCTCGCAGCAGGGAGGGTTCAAAAACCCACACCAAGCCATCATCCAGTCTGGGAGGTTCTTGAACCGGCCACACGGAGCTGATCGTCGAGACCCAGGGCCTGGTCGAGAGTGGGGCCGAGCGCTTGGCGGAGTGTGGCAGTGTGTGGCACGAGACAGGCACGGCCAAGACCGCCTGCCCACCAGTAACGGCTGTGACCTGGGATTCTAACGTGGTCGGGACCGGTATCGATCCGGTGACCTCACGCTTTTCAGGCGCGCGCTCTACCAACTGAGCTACCCGACCGGGCATGACGCGGTCCTGACGGGATTTGAACCCGCGACCTCCGGCTTGACAGGCCGGCGTGCACTCCAAGCTGCACCACAGGACCATGTTTACTCTGCATGGTGTCGTACGCACCCCCAACGGGATTCGAACCCGTGCTACCACCTTGAAAGGGTGGCGTCCTAGGCCGCTAGACGATGGGGGCCGGCTCCCCGGGGCCCGGTCACGATATCAGGCGCCGTTTCACCATCGGCCCCGGGCCGAGCGCCTCCGCGGCCCGACCGATCACGGCGTCCAGAGCCGTCTATGGTGCCGCGCCCATGGGACTCGCCCGCCTCTCCGGGGCCGCCCTCCTGGGCTATCTCATGGGCACGGCGCCGTCGGCGGACCTGGC
This sequence comes from Actinomycetota bacterium, assembly GCA_030859945.1. Classification (GTDB taxonomy): domain Bacteria; phylum Actinomycetota; class Acidimicrobiia; order Acidimicrobiales; genus YB1-3. The sequence goes on from JALZJC010000070.1 coordinate 3,482, forward strand.
CTGCCGTCTGGCCACGGGGACCGGCGCCGACCTGCGCTCGCAGGGTACGAGGAACCCCGGTGCGGCCAACGCCCTCGTGGTGCTGGGCAGGCGCTGGGGCTACACGATCATGGCCGCCGACATCGCCAAGGGCGCGGCCGCCTGCATGGCAGGCCGGCGCCTGGCGGGAGACGCCGGCGCCCACGTGGCGGGCACGTCGGCGGTGATCGGACACTGCTTCCCGGTCTGGAACCGCTTCGAGGGGGGCAAGGGTGTCGCCGTCAGCGTGGGCCAGTGCCTGGCCACCTTCCCGGTCTACGTCCCGGTGGACCTGGTCGTGGCCGGGGTCACGGCGGCCGGCAGGTGGCGCTCTCGCACCTTCACCGCCACGGTGGTGGCGTCGAGCGCCTGGGTGGCGGCCAGCGCACTCTGGTGGCGACGAGGGTGGCCCAACGGCTGGGGGCCGCGCCCCGGTGCCGCCCTGCCGGTGGCGGCCGCCGTGAGCACGGCGGTGATCCTCTCCAGGTTCCTGGCCTCGCCGAGGGTCATGTCGTGATCGGGTTCTGCACCGACTCCAACGCCCAGATGCCCGTCGAGCTGGTCGAGCGCTACGGCGTGGAGGTCGTTCCCCTCACGGTCATCATCGACGGCGAGGCCTTTCTCGAGGGAGTGAACCTCGACGCCGACGCCTTCTACGCCCGCTTCGCCGCCGGCGCCGCTCCCACCGTCACCACCGCCGCTCCCGGCCCCGGCCTCTTCGTCGCCGCCTACGAGGCTCTCGCGGCCCGGGGCGCCACCGAGATCCTGTCCGTGCACATCGGCTCCTCCATCTCGGCCACCCTCAACGCCGCCTGGGTGGGCGTCCAGTCCTCGCCCGTGCCCGTGCGGCTGGTGGACACGGGCACCGCTTCTTTTGCCGTGACCTGCTGTCTCTGGGAGGCCGCCCAGGCCGTGGCCTCGGGAGCCAGCCTCGAGGACGCGGCCCATGTGGCCGAGCGTGTGGCCAAGCTCACCGACAACGTGTTCGTGGTCCGCGCTCTCGACCTTGTCCGGGGAGGCGGGCGCCTGAGCATCGCCGCCGAGGAGACCCTCGAAGGTGGGGCCATCCCCGTGCTCCGCCTGGAGGGGGGCACCGTCCAGCCGGTGTCCCAGGTCCGCACCGTGGAGGAGGCGGCTCTGGCCATGGCCTCAGCCGTCAGGGCCGGCGGGTCCAACCTCCGGGTGGGCATCAGCATCGCCGACGCCGGGGCGAGTGCCCTGTGGCGGGCTCTCGAGGAGCAGCTTCGGGGCGCCGAGGAGGTTGCCGATCTGGTGCGGTACCGGGTGGGTCCGAGCGTGGGTGTGCACACCGGCCCGGGCACGGCCGGCGCCATGTGGTACCCGGCCCTCTGAGGCGTCAGGACGTGGTGAGCGCCTCCACCAGCTGCTCCTGGAGCCAGGAGAGGTAGCCGTAGAGGGCCAGCGCCGGGGCCTGCGGATCGTCCGGGTCGATCTCCTCCCCCAGCATCTCCTCGCTCACGTCGAGACGGGTGCCGATGACCAGGCGGAGGTCGTTGAGGGCCGCCAGCCACCCGTGGGCCTGCTCAGGAGAGAGATGGTCGGCGTCCACCGTCTCCTCCAGGACCGCCAGCGCCGACAGATGCTTTTCCCGCAGGTCCTCACCCATCAGCCGGCGGAACTCCGACTCGTGCTCGGGGTTCTCGACGTAGGCCGGAGGGAACAGCCGCCGCAGCGCCGGGTCCTCGGGCTCCTGGTCGAGCAGGGTGCGCAGCTGCGCCGGCAGACCACGCAGAAGCTCCCGCTCCTCGGGGGGGAACCGCAACTGCAGCTCACCGCCCCGACCCCGCTTCACGCGCCGTCCCATCATCACCGCGACGACCCGTTCAGGTGTCGTGCTGCATGGTGGCCCACAGTCCGTGCTCGTGGAGGCGGAAGACGTCGAGCTCGGCCCGTTCTCGAGTGCCGTTGGAGACGACCGCCCTACCCTTGTGGTGCACGTCCAACATGAGCTTGTTGGCCTTCTCCTTGGAATAGCCGAACAGCTTCTGGAACACGAAGGCCACGTAGGACATCAAGTTGATGGGATCGTTCCAGACGATGACGACCCACGGCCTGTCGGTGACGGCGACG
>JALZJC010000098.1 GCA_030859945.1 Actinomycetota bacterium
CCCTCGAGCAGGCCGGCGCCGAGCTGGTGGCTTTCGATCCCACCGCCGATGCCGCCCTGCCCGAGGGGTGCAGCGGCCTCTACGCCGGAGGGGGCTTCCCCGAGGTCTTCGCCGAGGACTTGGCCGCCAACGCACCGCTGCTCGAGGACGTCCGCCGGCGAGTGACCACGGGCCTCGTCACCTGGGCCGAGTGCGGCGGCCTCCTGTGGCTGTCCCGCTCCCTGGACGGGCACCGGCTTGCCGGCGTCGTGGACGCCGACGCCTCCACGACCGACCGGCTGACCCTCGGCTACCGCCGAGCCCGGGTGCGCGCCGTTAACCCGGTGGCGCCGGCGGGCGCCGAGCTTCGGGGACATGAGTTCCACTACTCGACGACCACGCCGGCCGGAGAGGCGCTGGAGCTGGGAGGCCGCTTCGGGTCGGCGCGGGCCGGGTTCGCCTCGTCCGGCCTCCTGGCCAGCTATCTCCACGTGCACCTGGGGGCAGAACCGGGACCGGCCGAGCGCTACGTGGCCGCGGCGGCGGCGTTCGGCGCCGGCCCCGGGCTCGCCGGCACAGGGCCGTCCGGTTAGAGTCAGCCCGCTGTGGTCCCGGCAAGCCGGTGGAAGGCCGGCGCGCCCGTCACTGTGACCGGGTAGCTACCCCTCGGGTGCCACCGGGCCCAAAGGTCCGGGAAGGCGAGGGCCAGCCACAACCCGGGAGCCAGGAGGCCGGTCGCAGCCCCGGACACGCGTTTGCTCGGAGCACGATGGCGGCATCACTGGTGGGCGTCGGGGTGGGCCCGGGCGATCCCGAGCTGCTCACCGTCCGGGCTCTGCGAGTCCTGCGCGGGGCCGATCGGGTCTTCTCCCCCACCATGGCCGTGGACGCCGTGGGCCGAGCGGAGGCCATCGTGCGCCAGGGCCATCCGACCATCCCCGTTGAGCGGCTGGTCTTCGCCGTCAACGGCGATAGCGAGGCCAGGGCCGGCGCCCACGCAGAGGCGGCCGACCGCGTGGTGGCGTGCCTGGACGCCGGCGAGCAGGTCGCCTTCGCCACCCTCGGCGATCCCAACGTCTACAGCACCTTCCACCACCTCGCCGACGTCGTGCGGGAACGCCGGCCCGGCACCCGGGTCGACACGGTGCCCGGCATCATGGCCTTCCAGGAGCTGGCGGCCCGGGCCGGCGTTGTGGTGCTCGACGGCGAGGAGCGGCTGGCGGTGGTCAGCGCCGTGAACGGAGCCGAGGTCCTGGGCCGCGCCCTCGCCGACCGCGACGCCGCCGTGGTCGTCTACAAGGGGGGCCGCCACCTTCCCGAGGTGGCGGAGCGCCTGGCCGCTGCGGGTCGCCTGGACGGCGCCGTCTTCGGCGAGCTGCTCGGCCTCCCCGGCCAGCAGGTGGGGCCGGTCAAGGCTCACGCCGACCGGCCCGCCGCCTACCTGGCCACCGTTCTCGTCCCTCCCGCTTCCGGACCCCTCGCCCGTCAGGGGGACATGGGGGCCGGCGAAGGGGCTGACCACCCGTGATCTCCTTCGTCGGCGCCGGACCGGGGGCGGCCGACCTCATCACCCTGCGGGGCCGGGACCGCCTGGCTGCCGCCGACGTGGTGGTGTGGGCGTCGTCGCTGGTGCCCACGGAGGTGCTGGGCCACGCCGGAGACGGCGCCTCGGTGCACGACTCGGCGTCCATGACCCTCGAGGACGTGCTGGACGTCTACGCCCGCCATCCCGATGCCGCCATCGTCAGGCTCCACTCCGGCGACCCGTCCGTCTACGGGGCCGTGCAGGAGCAGGTCGACTGGTGCGTGGACAACGAGCGTGACTTCGAGATCGTGCCCGGCGTCAGCTCGCTGGCCGCGGCGGCGGCCGCAGTGGGGCGCGAGCTCACCATTCCCAGGGTCGCCCAGAGCGTGGTCCTCACCCGTCTGGGCGGGCGCACGGCGGCGTCCATGCCGACCGGAGAGTCGGTGGCCCGCTTCGCCGCCCACGGCACCACCATGGCCGTGTTCCTCTCCGCGGCCCGGCCCCGGGAGTTGGCGGACGAGCTGCTGGCACCGGGGAGCGGCTACACCGCCGACACGCCTGCTGTCGTCGTGGTGCGGGCGTCCTGGCCCGACGAGCGGGTGGTGACCTCGACCGTAGGCTCGCTGGCCCATGACCTGACCGCCACCGGCGCCAGGACCACGGTGCTGGTGCTCGTGGGCCCGGCTCTGGCGGGCGCCGCCCCTCGGAGCCGTCTCTACTCCCCCGATCACTCGCACCGCTTCCGGCGGCGCTCGCTGCCGGGCACGACGCAAGGGCGGCCGGCATGACGGCTGGCCTGCGAACAGGGTGGACCACGGGTACGTGCGCCTCGGCTGCGGCCAGAGCCGCGGCCGAGGGTCTGCTCAGCGGCACACCCCCGGGAGTCGTGGAGGTGGCCCTCCCGAGCGGCAGGCGGGCACGGTTCCCGGTGGAGTCCGACGTGGCCAACAGGTGCTGGGTGGTGAAGGACGCCGGTGACGACCCCGACTGCACCGACGGCGCCTGCCTGACCGCTCGCGTGGAGCGCCTGGCGACCGGGAGCGGGCCGGTGCTGCAAGCCGGACCCGGGGTCGGCACCGTCACCAAGCCCGGGCTGGGGCTGCCCGTGGGAGAGCCGGCCATCAACCCCGTCCCCCGGCGCATGATCCTCGCCGCCCTCGGGGCCGTCACCGCCGAGCCCCTGAGCGTCACCTTCTCGGTCCCCGGCGGCGAGGCCATGGCCGCCCGCACCAGCAACGCCCGGCTCGGGATCGTGGGGGGGATCTCCATCCTCGGGACCACGGGCATCGTGCGCCCCTTCTCCACCGCCGCCTACCGGGCGTCGGTGGTCCAGCAGGTGGACGTGGCGGCAGCCCAGGGTGAGCGCACAATGGCCCTGGCCACGGGCGGCCGCTCCGAGCGGGCAGCGGTGCGACTGCTGCCTCACCTGCCTGACGTGTGCTTCGTGGAGGTGGGCGACTTCACCGGCATCGCCCTACGGCGGGCGGCGGCCGCGGGCATGAAGAGGGTGGTGTTCGTGGGCATGGCCGGCAAGATCACCAAGCTGGCCGCCGGGGTGATGATGACCCATTTCCACCGCTCCAAGGTCGACGGTCAGCTCATGGCCGCCGCCGCCCGCCAGGCCGGAGCACCGCCGGCGGTGGTGGAAGCGGCCACGGCCACGGCCACGGCCCGACACTTCTTCGAGGTCTGTGTGCAGGAAGAGTGTGTCAGCCCCTTGGAGCTGCTGTGCCGCGGTGCCGCCCAGGCCTGCCGGCGCCACGCCAAGGGAGCCCTCGACGTCGACGTGGTGATGGTGGACTTCGAGGGGGAGCGGGTCGTGGCCCGTGCCTGAGCGCATCTCTGTGGTGGGGGTGGTGGGAGACGGCCTCGATGACCTGAGCGCGCCCGGCCGCCGGGCCCTCGCCGCCGCCGACCTGGTGGTGGGTGGCCGTCGCCTCCTGGACAACCTGGCCCCGCCCGGTGCCCGGACGGTGGTCATCGAGGCCGACGTGGACGCGGCGCTGGAGCAGGTGGCCGCCGAAGTCGGCTCCGTGTGCGTTCTGGCCTCGGGCGACCCCGGTTTCTTCGGGATCGTCCGGGTCCTGGGCCACCGCTTCGGCCCCACCCGGCTGCACGTCCACCCGGAGCCGTCGTCGGTGGCCCTCGCCTTCGCCCGGCTGGGCCTCCCATGGGACGATGCCGCCGTGGTGTCGGCCCACGGCCGCCCACTCGCCGCCGCCGCCGGACGGGCCGTCGGGTGGGCCAAGGTGGCGGTGCTGGTGTCGCCCGACGCACCTCCCGAAGCCCTCGGCAAGGAGCTGCTGGCGCAGGGGGCGACCCACGACCAGGTGGTGGTGTGCAGCCGGCTGGGTTCGGCTGACGAGCGGGTCGAGCGCACCGGCCTCGAGGGCCTGGCCGGCGGCACGTGGGACCCCCGCTCCGTGGTGGTCCTGCTCCACGGGGACGGCGTCCCGGGCGCCAGGACGCTGGCGTGGGGCCTCCCCGAGGACGACTTCGCCCACCGAGGGGGGATGATCACCAAGAGCGAGGTGCGCGCCGTCGTCCTGGCCAGGCTGGAGCTGCCGGCCACCGGCGTGGTCTGGGACGTGGGTGCGGGCAGCGGCAGCGTCGCCGTCGAGTGCGCGGCCCTGCGCCCCGCCCTCAGAGTCCTGGCCATCGAACGCGGGGCCGGCGACGCCGGCCGGGTTCGCCACAACGCCACCGACCACGGCGTCGCCGTGGAGACCGTGGAGGGCGAGGCGCCCGAGGCCCTCGGGGATCTACCCGCTCCCGACCGGGCCTTCGTGGGCGGTGGAGGCCTCGTAGTGCTCGACGCCGTGCTGGCCCGTCTCCGTCCCGGTGGTCGGGTGGTGGCCAGCTACGCCGCCCTCGACCGGGCATCGGAGGCCATGGGTCGCCTCGGCTCCCTGGTCCAGCTGGGAGTGGCCCACGGCCAGCGACTGCCCGACGGTGGAGTGCGCCTGGCCGCCGAGAACCCGGTCTTCGTGGCCTGGGGTCCCGAGCCATGAGGGTGCTGGCGGTGTCCGTCACCCAGGCCGGTCGAGACCTGTGCGCCCGCCTGCCCTATCCCAGCGCCCACGGGGAGGCGGCCTCGGTCGTGCGCCGGCGCTGGCGCGACGTCGACGCCTTCGTGCTCTTCCTGGCCACAGGGGCAAGCGTGCGGATAGTCGGCCCCCTGCTCGAGGACAAGCACCGTGACCCCGCCGTGGTGTGCGTGGACGACGCCGGCCGCTTCGTCGTGGCGCTGTGCGGCGGCCATTCGTCCAGGGGCCATGGGATCGGGGCCAACGCCCTTGCTTCCGAGGTGGCCGGCCTGCTCGGCGCCACCGCGGTGATCACCACCGCCACCGACGCCACAGGGACACCCGCTCTCGACCTGCTGCCCGGATTCACGGTGACCGGTGACGTGGCCTCGGTGACGGCGGCCCTGCTCGACGGCCGCCCACCGCGCATCGACAACGAACTGGACTGGCCCCTTCCGGCCACTCTCCCCGAAGGAGAGGGGCCCCACCGCGTCCTGGTGACCGACCGCGCCGTGCCCCCAGCGCCCGCGCAGGTGGTGCTCCACCCCCCGAGCCTCGTGGCCGGCGTCGGCACGTCGACGGGAGCCCCGCCCGCCGCCGTGGCCGGCCTCCTCGACAGCGTGCTGGAGGAAGCGCGTCTGTCCCGGGCCAGCGTGGGCGAGGTGGGGACCATTGACCGGCGCCAGGACGACGGCGCCGTCACCCAGTTCGACCTGCCTGTCCGTAGCTTCACCGCCGAGGCGCTGGGGACCGTGGCCGTGCCCACCCCGAGCGAGGTGGCGGCGGCTGCCGTCGGAACGCCCAGCGTTGCCGAGGCCGCGGCCCTCCTGGCGGCCGGCCCCGGAGCGGAGCTGGTGGTGCCCAAGCGCAAGAACGCGGTGGCCACCCTGGCCCTGGCCCGGCGGGCCGGGCCCGCCGGCCGGGTGGTGGTGGTGGGCCTCGGCCCCGGTCATCCCCGCCACCGCACCCCGGCGGCAGCCGCCGCCGTGCGCTCGGCCGACGTGGTGATCGGGTACGGCCCCTACGTCGACCAGGCCGGCGACCTCCTCAGCCCCCACCAGCAGGTGGTGCGCTCGGCCATCGGCGAGGAGCCGGAACGGGCCGGCCGGGCCCTGGAGCTCGCCGGCGCGGGCCGGTGCGTGGCCGTGGTGTGCTCGGGTGACGCCGGCGTCTACGCCATGGCGTCCATCGTCGTGGAGATGGCCGAAGGCCTGGCCCCGGGGGTGCCCGTCGACGTGGTGCCCGGGGTCACCGCGGCGCTGGCCGCGGCGGCCACCCTGGGCGCCCCCCTGGGCCACGACCACGCCTTAGTGAGCCTGTCGGACCTGCTCACCCCCTGGGAGGTCATCGAGCGGCGGCTTCGGGCCGCAGCCGAGGCCGACCTGGTGGTGGCGCTGTACAACCCGAGGTCGAAAGCACGGACGTGGCAGCTCGGCGCCGCCCGGCGGATCCTGCTCGAGCATCGCAAACCGGAGACGCCGGTGGGGGTGGTGAACGACGTCGGGCGCCCCGGGCAGTCCGTGCGCCTCACCACCCTCGAGGACTTGGACGCCACCGAGGTGGGCATGCGCACGTGCGTCATCGTGGGCTCGACGGCCACCACCGTGGCGGGCGGGCGCATGGTCACGCCGAGGGGGTACGGGCCGTGAGCGTGACCGTGTCCGTGAGCGATAGCTGCACCGGTTGCGGGCTGTGCATCGCCACCTGCCCGGAACGGGCTCTGCGACCGGGCCCCAAGCGCCCCCGGGCCGACGAGGGCGGCTGCTCCGCCTGCCTGGCCTGCGTGGAGGTCTGCCCGGTGGACGCCATCGCCGTCACATCGCCGTCACCCCCCAAATGAGGCCGTGACCGTGCACCCCATCGAGGCCGAGAGCATGCGCCTCCTCTCCGACCGCGTCGACCTGTCCCATCACGAGCTCGGCGTTCAGTCCGTCATCGCCCGCGTCATCCACGCCAGCGCCGACCTGGAGTACGCGCGGACGATGGTGGTGAGCAGGGAGGCGGTGGGGGTCGGCGTCGCCGCCCTGCGGAACGGCAGCCCGGTGGTCACCGACGTGGAGATGGTGCGCCACGGGCTGGTGGGCAGCGCCGCCCACTGCTACCTCGCCGAGGCCATCGGCAGCGCAGACCGCACCCGCAGCGCAGAGGGGATGCGCATCGCCGCCGAGCGCCACCCCGACCGGGCAGTGGTGGTCGTGGGCTGTGCCCCCACCGCCCTCTCGGAGATCATAGGACTGGCCCGAGCCGGGCGGTTCACTCCTGCCCTCGTCATCGGCCTGCCCGTGGGCTTCGTGGGTGCGGCCGAGTCCAAGGCTGCGCTGCGTGCCTCGGGGTTGGCGGCCATCACCAACGTGGGCGAGAAGGGCGGATCGGCCGTCGCCGCAGCCGTCTTCAACGCCCTGGCCAGGATGGCTGGCGGCGGCCTGGATGTCGATGACTGACCGACCGTCCCTGCTGGTGATGGGCCACGGGAGCCGCTCCGCCGCCGGCGTGGCCGACTACTGGTCATTGGTGGACGTCCTCCGCGCTCAAGACCCCTCGCTGCCCATCGGCGGCGGCTTCATCGAGCTCGCTCAGCCGGAGCTCGACACCGCCATCGACGACCTGGTGGCAGCCGGCGGTCGCTCCGTCGTCGCCGTCCCCCTGGTGCTGCTCGGCGCCGGGCACATGAAGGACGACGGCCCCTCCGTCCTGGCTCGGGCCCGGGTGCGTCATCCCGACGTGGTGTTCCACTACGGGCGGGCGCTCGACATCCATCCCCTCGTCCTGGCCGTGGCCAGGGACCGCATTGCCGACGCTCTGGAATGGCGGAACCCGGCCGACAGCGCCGTCGTGCTCGTGGGTAGGGGCTCGTCCGATCCCGACGCCAACGCCGATCTGTACAAGGTCACCCGCCTCGTGCAGGACATGAGTGGCGTGACCATGGTGGAACCGGCCTTCGTCTCCCTCGCTCGCCCTTCCGTCCCGGATGCCCTCGAGCGCTGCCGCCGGCTCGGGGCAGCCACGGTAGCGGTGGTTCCCTACTTTCTGTTCAGGGGAGTCCTGGTCGACCGCATCGGTGACCAGGCCCGTGCATGGAGCGCCGCAGCCCCGGCGACGCGGGTTCTGGTAGGTCGTCACCTTGGCTCGGAACCTGGCATCGCCCACCTGGTGCTGGAGCGCTACCGGGAGGCGTTGGCGGGCGGGGCCCGCATGAACTGTGACTGTTGTCTTCATCGAGTCGGAGGGGCGCCGGGACCAGCCCGCGACATCGTCGCCGGAGATGGACGGCGAGTACGGTTCCTCGGATGAGACAGCGAAAATGGCATCCTCGACATCGATGACGCCCGTCCAGCGACAGCTGCTCGCCACCGAGGGCTCCGACGACTCGAGGCTGGGCGAGGCCCTGAGGCTGCTGGCTCGGGAGCGCATCTCCGTGCTGTCGCTGGACGTCTTCGACACTCTCCTGTGGCGGGCAGTGCCGGAGCCGGTGGACGCCTTCGTCCTCCTCGGCCGTCGCCTGCAGGACCTCGGCCACCTGACTTCGAACGTATCTCCCCATGTGTTCGCACGACTTCGAAGGACGGCGGAGGGGCGGGCACGGGACAAGGTTGCGCCGGCGGCGCTCTCCCGCGAGGTCTCCATCGAGGCCATCTACGACGAGATGCCGCCACATCTCACCGGTGGCCTCACGGTCGACGAGCTGGCGGCCACCGAGGTCGAGCTCGAACGGGAGATCTGCTTCCCGGACCTCGACGTGGTCCGCCTGGCCCAGCTTGCTCAGGGCGGGGGCGGCGCGCGCCTGGTGCTGGTCTCCGACACGTACCACTCGGAGAAGCAACTGCGCCGCATCATCGACCGCGAGGCGTTGGAGGGCCTCGACTTCCACAAGGTCTTCACGTCGAGCGAGCACAAGGTCTCCAAGGGATCGGGCCTCTATCGAGCCGTCCTCGACGACCTGGGCGTGGCCCCCTCCGAGGTCCTCCACATCGGCGACCACGCCGAGGCGGACGTGGCCTTCGCAGCCAAGGAGGGAATGAAGACCGTCCACTTCCCCAAGCTTTCCGACGAGTTGAGAACGGTGCTCGAGCGAGAGGGTGTAATCGCTTCGGGTCGAGCCGATTCGCTCTCGGCTCCCGTTGATCCGAGCTTCGGCGACCTGGGCCTGACGGCACTGCGCTCGAAGGCCGTCTTCCGGTCAGAGGCCGACCGGCTTCCCGACGGCGTCAGGTCCTACTGGGACTTCGGTGCGTCGGTACTGGGGCCCGTCTTCACCGGGTTCGCCGAATGGGTGCATCGGCGGGCCCAGGAGGAAGGTGTGGGCGTCGTGCACTGCGTGATGCGTGAGGGCGAGTTCCTGGCTCGCCTCGTGAACGGGGCACGGGCCTACCTGGGATCACCGGTCAGAGCCGAGAAGCTCTGGCTCTCTAGGCAGATGTGCGCCCGAGCGGCCATCTTCGAGTCCAACGCCGAGGAGCTTGCCGGTTTCATGAACAGGCGACGGCCGCCGACGCTGCGCCAGTTCTGTGAGGATCTGGGCGTCGGCCTCATGCAGCTGCCCGAGGTCTTCACCGACGGGGAGGGTCGACTCGACCAGCCCGACCTGTGGCAACGAGCAGTGGAGGCGATCACGAGCCGTCCCGATGTGCAGGCCACCATCGTCAGCGGCTCCTCCGAGCTTCGGAAGCGACTGGCGCGCTACTTCCTCGACACCGTCGGCCACGACACCTCCCGCGTCCTTCTGGCCGACATCGGATGGGGCGCCACCATCCAGGCCCACCTCCAGAGGGCGCTCGCCGGCTCAGGGATCGAGGTGGAGACCGTCGGCCTGTACCTCGTAACCAACGACGCCGCTCTGAACCGGACCCTCGACGGCGTCAACAGCGACGGCTACCTGGCCAAGGGGGGCGTCCCCGAACAGGCGGTGCGCCTGATCATCAGGAGCCCCGAGGTCCTCGAGCAGGTCTGCATGACCGATGTCGGCACGCTCGTCGACTTCACCGAGGAGGGTGAGCCCGTATCCGGTCCCACCAGCCAGAACCCTGTGCAGGTTCTCCAGCGGACCGCCGTGCAGGGCGGTGCCCTGGGGTTCCAGCGGGAATGGGCACGCTACGGCGACGTGGTGCCGGCGCCGGGGCGGGCCCTGGACGATCGGGTCCGACCATGGCTGCTCAAGGCGCTTCTGCAGTTCGTCACATCCCCCACCACCAGCGAAGCCACCATGTTCGCCGACTGGTCACATGACGAGAACTACGGGTCCAAGGACTCGGAGACCGTCATCTCCCGGGAGATGGCGCCGCTGCTCAAGTACATGACGCCGGCGCAGTTCCTCGCATTGCCCATGAGCAAGGTGTACTGGCCGTTCGGGCTCGCCACCCTCTACCACCCACCAATGGCTCAGGCCGTCACCGCCATCCTCGACGGCGTCGTCCCGCCGGAGGCCTTCATGAACGACGAGGAGCAGCACGTCGTCGTCTCCGTCGACTCGCTCGGGCTGCTGTCCCGGGTGCCGGCCCGTCTGTCCGGACGGCTGATGACCCCGCTGTCGGGGCTGCTGTCCCTGGTGCCCGGCTTCAAGGCCATCAGGCGAGCGTCGATCCGTGCCGGTGGAGGCGGACGCTGCTTCGTCCGGGAGGAGCTGCGCTCCCAGCCCATCCGGGGCCTCCAGGTCGAGTTCCCGGACGGTCCGGGCGTGGTCCGCATCGACCGGATGTCGATGACGTTCAGCCTGCGGGGACAGTCAGAGCCGGTGCGGATCCACGTGGAGTGGCCCGAGCAGTTCCGCCAGGTGGTCTACGCCCGCTGCACAGCCCTGGCTCCGAACCTGCTGTTCGGCGCTCGCCACGCTCCGCGCATCATCTACAAGTGCCCGCAGGAGTGGGGCGCGAGCGCCTACAAGGTGGAGGTGGAAGTGGCCTTCGCGTGGTTGCCCACGGCGCCGGACACCGGCGCCAAAGGTGGTCAAACGGAGGCCCTCTGGCGGATCGGAGAGCAGGTACGGGGCAAGGTGATGCGGCTCTGGCAGACCGCCGAGCGGGTGGCCAGGTGACGATCGCCGGCGACCACGGTGGCGACAACAGCTTCTCTCGCGCTCCCCTGCTGCTCCACTCGCTGTCGGAGCTACGAGAGGTCATCTTTCCCTGCCTCGACCTCAGCGGCGCCAAGACCATCGTGGAGGTTGGCGGCGAGGACGGCGCCTTCACCAGGGAGCTGTTGGCCTGGGCCGAGAAGTCCCACGGAGCCGTGTACTGCGTTGACCCCCAGCCCTCCGAGAAGCTCGTTCAACTGTGCGCCCGGTCCGAGGCCGCGGAGCTGATACGGGGTCGCAGCCCGCATGCCCTGGAGACGCTCGACCGAGCCGACGCATACCTGCTGGACGGCGACCACAACTACTACACGGTGAGGAACGAGCTGGAGGCCATCGAGCGCAAGAGCCACGGTGGCGATGGGATGCCGCTGGTCTTGCTCCACGACGTCGGTTGGCCCTGCGGGCGAAGGGACCAGTACTACTCACCCGAGAGCCTGCCCGCCGAGGCCGTCCATCCGCACACCTACGACCGCGGGGTCACACCCGAGTCCAGCGGCGTCATCGAGGGCGGCTTCCGGGGCGCAGGTGAGTTCGCCTTCGCTCTGGAGGAGGGCGGGGAGGCGAACGGGGTCCTGACCGCGGTGGAGGACTTCCTGGAGGGTCGCGACGACCTGGCGTTGGCCAGAGTCCCCTGTGTCTTCGGGATCGGCGTGATCCACCGCACCTCTTCGCCCGAAGGGAGGTCCGTGGGCGAGTTCCTCCGGCCCTACGACGGCAATCCCCTGCTCCAGCGCTTGGAGGACAACCGGCTCGCGCTCTATCTCCGGGTCCTCGACATGGACGCCCAGGTGGAAGGCTCCCTGCTGCGCGTCCGCGACGTCACCACCGAGAACCGGGCTCTGTGGGCCAGGAACGCCGAGCTCGAAGACCACCTCGGCCTGCTCGAAGCCGAGCTGGAGCAGCTGCTCGGTTCCCGCGCCTTCACCGTGGCCGAGCGTCTTTCCAATGTCCGCCGCACCAGCCCACAGAGGCCCGGTCTCTCCCGCCAGCGGCTGCTTGCTGCGCTCGAGCGACAGCGGCCGGGGTCGTGAGAGAAGTCACGTCGATCCCGATCTCGGCGGTGAAGCTGGGAGAGGCGGAGGAACGGCTGGCAATGGAGGTGATCCGGTCGGGCAGGTTGGCTCAGGGGCCCATGGTGGAACGTCTGGAGACCGCCTTCGCTCAGCTGACCCACACCCGACACGCCGTGGCCGTTTCCTCCGGCACCGTCGCCCTGGTGGCCGCCCTCCAGGGCCTGGGGATCGGCCCGGGGGACGAAGTGGTGACGACCCCGTTCACCTTCGTGGCCACGCTGAACGCCATCCTCCAGGTCGGGGCCACGGCCCGCTTTGCCGACGTCACCGACGAGGACCTGACCATCTCGCCCGCCGCCGTGGAAGCAGCGCTCACCCCCCGCACGGCCGCGTTGCTCCCGGTTCACCTCTACGGCAAGCCGGCACGGGTCGACGTGCTCGACGAGGTCGCCAGGGCCCATGGCCTCGCTCTCGTCGAAGACGCAGCCCAAGCCCCCGGCGCCGCCATCGGCGGCCAGCCAGTCGGGTCGTTCGGGGTCGGGTGCTTCTCCCTCTACGCCACCAAGAACGTGACCACGGGCGAGGGGGGCGTGATCACCACCGACGACGACGCCCTCGCCGACCGCCTGCGAGTCCTGCGGAATCAGGGAATGCGCAATCGCTACGAGTACGTGGTACCGGGCTACAACTACCGGCTCACCGAGCTCCAAGCGGCGATCGCCTTGCCCCAGCTCGAGCGACTTGCCGAGCTCGATGAGCGTCGAAGGGCCAATGCCGAGGCCCTCGACCAACGGTTGGCGCACGTTACCGGACTTCGTCTTCCGAGTGTCACTCCCGGGCAGCGGCACGTCTTTCACCAGTACACGGTCCGGGTGACCCCCTCGTCGCCCCTCGGCCGGGACAACCTTGCCGAGGCACTGCGGGTCCAGGCCATCGACTCGGGGATCTACTACCCACGGGCGGTTTACGACTACGACTGCTACCGCGAGAACCCCCAGCTGGTAATCGAACCGATGCCCGTGGCCGAGCAAGCAGCCACCCAAGTCCTTTCGCTGCCGGTCCACCCGTCATTGACGCTGTCCCAGGTCGACCGCATCGCCGGTGCGGTCTGCACTGCCCTGGGGG
>JALZJC010000104.1 GCA_030859945.1 Actinomycetota bacterium
TGGCCCAGGGAGAGGCGGCTGCCATCCGCAGCGTCTACCAGGCCATCCACGAGGGTGGGCCCAGCAACGACCTGCTGGCCGTCAAGTACCTCGAGACGCTCCAGATCATGGCCCACGGCCAGGCCACCAAGATCTTCCTGCCCACGGAGGCCACCGCCCTCCTGGGCGCCCTGGCGGGGATGAGCGACCTCTTCCAGGAGCGGGCGACCACCACCGACGGCAGCTCCGCCGTGCCCCCCAGGGCTCCGAGGCCCGCGTCCTAGGACGGCGCTGAGGACGGCGCTGAGGAAGGCGGAGACGGCCGAACGACCGCCGTAGCGCCGGCCCGCACCGCCTCCTCGACCACTCGAGCGGCCAGGATCCGCACGTCGTCGACCGGTGCGCTCACCGCCCCGGTTGCGGCGGCCACCACCGCGTCGCCGTCAAAGGTGGTGTGGACGGGGTCGAGGGCCCGAGCCAGGCCGTCATGGGCGGACTGGGCCACCAGCAGGCATCCCACCTTGTCGAGGTCGGCATTGGTGGCCACCACGCCGATGGTGGTGTTCCCGCCTGGGAACGCTTGGGTCGGGCGGGAGGGCAGGCTTGGCGCGATCTGTCGCCGTCGCTGGTCAGCCGCCAATACGTCGCCGAAGGCGTTGACCGCCATCACCGCCCCGACGACCACGTCGCCGTGTCGCGCCGATGCCGTCCCCACGCCTCCAGGCCGAGCACTCTCCCGCCCCCGCCACTTGGAGACGGTGGCGCCGGCGCCGGCGCCAACCTGGCCGGAGGGCACCTCGCCAGCAGTGGCGACCCCGCAGGCGGCGTAGCCGGAGGCAGCGTCGGGACGAGCGCCGGCGTCTCCCACCAGGAGGTCGTACAGCACTGCGCCCACGACGATGGGCACGGGCCCGGCCGGCGTTGGAAAGCCCATCCCCCGCTCCTCGCACCAGCGCATGACCCCGTCGGCCGCGGCCAGGCCGAACGCCGATCCCCCGCACAGAATGACGGCGTCCAGGTGGTCAACCACGCGCTCGGGGGCCAGGAGCTCCCACTCCCGTGTACCCGGGGCGCCGCCCCGGACCTCGCCCGAGGCCACGGTGCCGGCCGGGAAGAGCACCACCGTGCAACCGGTTCGGCCCGCCTCGTCGGTCCAGTGCCCGACCCGCACGCCGGCCACGTCGGTGATCACACCTCCGGCCCTCCTGCCGCCAGGATCGGCTGCTCGATCCGCTGGCCCGTCTCACCCCCACCGCCCCGGTAGACGCGAGGCACCCGAGGGCCCACGCCGCAGACGATCTCGTAGCTGATGGTGTCGAGCAGCTCGGCCCAACCGTCGGCGGTGATCTCCTGGTCGCCCTGACGGCCGATGAGCACCACCTCGTCGCCGGGCACCACGCCCGAGGCCGGGCCGCAGTCGACGAGGAACTGGTCCATGGTGACCGTTCCGGCCATGGGGCAGCGACGGCCCCTGATCAGGACCTCGCACCCGAGGAGCCCCAGCCGGCGACGGACACCGTCGTCGTACCCCAGGGGCACGGTGGCCACATCGGACCGCCGCGGCACCTCGTAGCGCAGCCCGTAGGACACGCGCTCGCCGGCCTCCAGCTCCTTGACGAAAGACACCCGGGCCCGCAGCGACATGGCCGGGCGCAGGTCGAGGCGGGCAGCCAGCGCCGGATCGGGGCTGTAGCCGTACAGCGAGATGCCGCAGCGCACCAGGTCGTAGCGCGCCGCCTCGTGGGCGACGGCGCCGGCCGAGTTGGCGGTGTGGAGGAGCGGAGGGTGGATGCCGACCGCAGCCAGCCGGTCGCGCACGGCCTCGAAGCGACGCAGCTGCTCGACGGTGTAGGCCTCCTCGGTCGGTTCCTCGGCCACCGCCAGGTGGGTCCACAAACCTTCGAGGCGCAGCCCGTGGGCCTCGTCCACGGCTCGGGCCACGTCGACCACGTCCTCGGGGGCGGCGCCCACCCGGTGCATCCCGGTGTCGACCTTGACGTGAACGGGCGTCGGAGCCCGCCCCCTCGGGACCGCTCTGGCCGCGGCCTCCACGCCCGGGAGGGTGTACAGGGTGAGCGTCAGGCCGTGGGCCACGGCGGCAGCCATGGCCTCGACGGGGGGCTCGGCCAGCAGGAGGACCGGCACGTCGATGCCGGACCGGCGAAGCACCTCGCCCTCCTCCACCACCGCCACGGCCAGCCACGAGGCCCCTGCCTCGAGGGCCGCCCGGGCCACCGGAACCGCTCCGTGCCCGTAGCCGTCGGCCTTCACCACCGCGCACAAACCCGCCGGTGCGGCCACGGCGACCAGGGCGGCGGCGTTGTGGCCGATGGCGTCGAGGTCCACCTCGGCCCACGCATGGCGGGAACGGGCCTCAGCCACCAGCGCTCTCACACATGTTCGGAGAGCCACCGCGGCAGCAGCTCGACGACGTCGCCGGCCACCATGCCCCACGCCGGCCCCAGCCTGGCCGCCGACCCGTGCACATGGGCGGCCAGGGCCGCGGCCCGTACCCCGTCCACGCCCTGGGCCAGGAAGGCGGCGACCACGCCGGACAGGACGTCGCCGGTGCCGGCCGTGGCCAGCCGGGCGTCTCCCGTCACCGAGACCAGGACCTCACCCGCGGGATCGGCCACCACCGTCGTGGGGCCCTTCACGAGGGCCACGGCCCCGAAGCGCGAGGCCAGGCCCCGAGCGGCGCCGAGCCGGTCGGGGCCGGCGGGCGCGCCGGTCATGCGCTCGTACTCGCCGGCGTGAGGGGTGAGCACGGCTGGCACGGCGAGTGGCCCGCCCACGGCCGCCAGCGCGTCGCCGTCCACCACCACTGGCACCGGTGACTCCGCCAGCAGGCGTCGTACCTCGGCGAGGGTGCCCTCCTCCCTGCCCAGGCCGGGACCGACGACCACGGCCTTGCATCGCGCCGACTCCTCGAGCACCCGGGCGGCCCAACCGCCGGCCGGAACCTGCACGCCCACGACCTCACTGCCCGACGGCATCTGCTCGAGGCCGGCACCCGGGACCACCAGCTTCACGTACCCGGCGCCGGCCCGGAGGGCGGCCCGGGCGACCAGGAGGGGAGCACCCATCATCCCCGGTGACCCGGCGACCACCAACACCGCCGAGCGCCACTTGTGGGACTCCCTCGAGCGGGGCGGCAGGGAGGCGCCGACGTCCTCGTCCTGGACGAGATGGACGTGGGCCCGGCTGACGTCGAGGCCGATGTCCACGAGCTCCACCGGACCGGTCCGCTCGGGCCCCGACCCGAGGACCAGGCCCGGCTTGAGGGCCGCGAAGGTGACCGTGGCCGTGGCCGTCACCGCGCCGTCGTCAGCCTCGCCTGTGAGGCCGTCCACGCCCGAGGGGATGTCCACGGCCAGGACGGGGGCGCCTGCGGGCTGGGGCGCCTGGTAGTCGCCACGGAAGCCGGTGCCGAAGGCGGCGTCGATCACCAGGTCGCTCGGTGGCAGCCGCGAGGGTGCCTCGGCGGCGTCGAAGACCGTCACCCGGGCGCCCGAGCGGCTCAGCCGCTCAGCCGCGGCCCTACCGTCGGCCCCGTTGTTGCCCTTGCCGGCGACTACCACCACCCGCCGCCCGTAACCGCCTCCCAGCATGTGCAGCGCGCTCCGGGCCACGGCCGATCCGGCGCGGCCCACCAGCACCTCGGTGGGCTCGGGGCTGTCCTCGTCGATGGACTTCATCTCATCGGGCGTCACGACGGGGATCACAGAGCCGCCACCACCGCTTCCGCCGTCCGGTCGGTGTGGGTGATGGAGACGTGAAACGAGGTCACGCCGCGGCGCCCGGCCAGGGCCGCGGCCGCACCCGACACCCGCAACGTGGGGGCCCCGCCCTGGGCTCGCACCACCTCCAGGTCCCGGAAGGGGAAGGCGCCGAGGCCGACGCCGAGGGCCTTCATGGCCGCTTCCTTGGCTGCGAAGCGTGCGGCCAGCCGGGGGGCGGGATCGAGGAAGCGTGCGCCGTAGGCCCGCTCGGCGTCGGTGAACAGCCGCCGGGCCAGCCCTGGCCTGCGCTCGAGGACGCGCCGGAACCGGTCGATCTCCACGGCGTCGATGCCCAACCCGATCACATGCCCACTCCGATCGCCTGCAGCCCTGTCATCGGTGCCCGGCGGCCCGAGGCCTAGCTCCGGTGCCAGTGGTCGGCCAGGACGTGGACCGGTTGGGACAGCAGGTCGACCAGCTCCACCTCGCCCAGCACCTCCTCGGCGAAGACCGGCTCGGTCTCGGTGACGGCGTCGACCAGAGCCGCGTAGCGGTCCCGGTACCCGAGCAGGACAGCCTGGGCACCGTCGGCAGGGAGGCGGGCGTGGAAGTTCACGTGCAACAGCGTCATCCCCGTGACCTCGCCGTTCTTGGTCTCCGGGACGAGGACCACCGTGCGCCCGTCGTTGCGGCCCCGGGCCACCGTCACCTCCCGCTCATAGGCGGCACGGTGCTTGGTGCCTCGCAGCACGGGGTTCTCCTCGGTGCGCGAGGGGATGTGGCGGGAGATCCCGCCCCGTTCGACCACGTGGATGGTGGCGGCGTCACCGTCGACGCTGCCCTCGATCCGGTAGCGGGTGAAGCCGGTGACCTCGTCCACGCCCTTGTCGAGGGCGGCCAGGGTCCGCAGGGCCCGGTAGCTCAACCGGTCCCGGGCCACACCGGCGGCCAGGACCTCCTCGACCAGACGGACCCGGAACAGGGCCTCTTCGGAGCGGGAGATGCCGACCGTCACCGTCTTGGCCTGGTGCTTGATGGCGTCGACGGGCCGGGTCAGCTCCTCGATGGCACGGGTCAGCCCCTCGGCCAGGTCCTCCACCACCACCGCCGGCGTTCCCCGTTTGCCGAACTCCACCTGGTAGGAGTCGAGCGGGGCGGTGCCGACGACATAGCGGAACAGAGACGCCACCCGGACCGCCGTGCTCGGCTCGAGATGACCGTCATAGGAGCCGGTCCGGAGCTCCTCGAAGAACCGGCCGGCCGCGGGCTCGACCATGGGCCCCAGGCGCTCGAGGGGATCTTCCTCCTCTCCCGGCGACGAGACCAGGGCCTCCACCGCGGCCCGTGCTGCCCGGAAGGGGAGGGCCTGGGCGTCGATGGCCAGCGCCGCTTCGTAGGCGAAGATGTGGCCGGCCATGGCGGCCAGCACGAAGGCCAGCGCCGGGTGGACCACGGGGACCCGGATCACCTGCACGGCCGCAGGGAAGCGGTGGTCGGCGTCGGCGGTGATGACCACGGGGGCCGCCTTGTGCGACCGGTAGATGGCGATCTCCTTGGCCACGTCGTCGGCATTGGCCCCCGACAGGCCGGCGGCGCACACCAGCACCAGCGGCTCAGAGGACAGGTCGATGTGCTTCTTGTCCTCGGTGGCGTCGCAGGCGATGGACTTGTAGCAGAGCTCGGAGAGCTTGATGCGCAGCTCCTGGGCGGCGATGCGGTCGCGGCCGTTGCCCACCACGGCCCAGTGGCGGCGGCCCGGCGCGTAACGCTGAGCGGCGGTGGCGATCTCGCCCCTCAGGGCCAGCACCGCCTCCATGGCAACCGGGAGCCGGCGCAGCGACGCCAGCAACTCGTGAGCCGAGCGCCGGTCACCACATCCCAGCTCGTCGGCGATGCTCAGTGCCAGCAGGAAACCGGCGGCGACCTGGGCATAGAAGGCCTTGGTGGACGCCACGCTCATCTCCACGTCGCGCCCGTCGGAGGTGTACAGCACGCCGTCGGACTTCTCCACCAGGTCGCTGTTGCGGCGGTTGACCACTGCCACCACGGCGGCGCCACGAGCCCGGACCAGGTCGACGGTGCGGTTGGTGTCGGTGGTGGTGCCCGATTGACTGATGGCCACCACCAGGGTGTCGGACATGTCGTCGTCCAGGCCGAAGCCGGACAGCTCGGTGGCGGGGGTGGCGTCCACCGTGAGGTGGGACCCTGCCACCAGTCCCGACAGGGTGACGGCCAGGCTCTGCCCGGCCACGTGGGCGGTGCCCTGGCCGATCACCCTCACTCGGCGGATGGCGCCGGTACGGAGCCGAGCCCGCACCTGCCCGGGGAGCGTCTCCTCGCCGAGGCGCACCCGGAGGCGACCGTTCGACTCGTCGATCTTGCCCCGCAGGGTCTTGCGGAAGGACTGGGGCGCCTCGGAGATCTCCTTCAGGAGGAAATGCGGGAAGTCTCCGCGGTGGATGTCCCGAGAGGTGATCTCGGCGGCGTGCACCTCGCCCGGGTCCAGCGGGAGGGAGCGGCCGTCGTAGCCGGCACGGGTGATGCCCTCCAGGGTCCCCGCCTTCTGGCGGTCCAGCGTGAGGACCTGGCCCCGCATCCCGTCTGAGGCAGTCTCGCCGTCCATGCGCACGTACCTGGGCGTCTCCTCCACCAGCCCGTACGGCTCGCTGGCCACCACGAAGGCGTCCTCGGCCAAGCCCACGTAGAGGGCCTGGCCGCTGCCGCGCAGGGCCAGCAGGAGCTGATCGGGCGCCTCGGCGACGCTGGCGGCGATGGCCACCGAGCCCTCGAGCGTGGCCACCGCGGCCCGGAAGGCATCGGGAGGCGGCGATCCGCCGGCCAGGCGGCGGGACACCAGGGTGGGGATCAGCTTGGCGTCCGTGGTGATCTCGGTAGGGATGCTCAGGCCTTCGGCAACGGTGAGCTCGAGGTGGTTGTCGACGTCCCCGTTCAGGGCGCCGACCACGTACGGCCCTCCGGCACGCCCCTCCTCCTCGTGGTTCAGCGGGTGGGCGTTGGGCTGGGAGATGATCCCCACGCTGGCCCAGCGGGTGTGCCCCAGCACCACCGCTCGGGCTGTCCCCGACCGGAGGGCCCGCTGCAGCAGCCCGTCCCCGGCGATGGCGGCCCGCAACCGGCGGGTGTTGTCACCCAGCTCGCCGATCTCGGCCGCCGCCTTGTACACGAAGGCCAGGTGGCCCCCGGGGCTTCGCACCGCCATCGAGGTGAACAGGGGATCGGCGGACCGGCTCTCGAGGACACCTCGCGTGTCGGGCGCCTCGAGGTCGATCCCGTGGCCCTGCACCAGCACGTGCAGGCCCGCCGAGTCCCGGCCCCGGACCTCGAGGCGGTCGATGGCCGAGAGCGCGGAGTGGATGGAGCTGTAGGCCTCGACGGCGGCCATGTCCAGGTGGGGGCCGGGATCGGGACCGGCCAGCTCGGACACGGCCCTCGCGGCCCGGACGCGGTCGTGGCCGATGGACCAGGCCGCATCCTTGGTGCGTACCAGGGCCGCGTTCACCGCCTCCAACTGGCTGGGGTCGAGGTCCACCTCCCCGGCGTCCAGGGCGCGCTCCAGGCCGCCGAGGTGGTCCTCGATGGCCACCAGCCGCCGCCCCACCTCGTCGGCGAGGTCCTGGTCGTCGAGCAGGGCC
Organism: Actinomycetota bacterium; assembly: GCA_030859945.1. Classification (GTDB taxonomy): domain Bacteria; phylum Actinomycetota; class Acidimicrobiia; order Acidimicrobiales; genus YB1-3. The sequence goes on from JALZJC010000104.1 coordinate 7,355, forward strand.
CTCACCCCGGGCGGGCCGCCCAGCGCTCGGTCCACGCCCTCGAGGCCGGTGGCGGCGTCCTCCAGCGACCTCACGCCGGTGCCGAGCGCGGCCAGCGCCGCGTCCAGCCCGAAGAGGACCTCCCGAGCCGCCGGCGGGTTGCGGAGGCTGGGCCGACGGAGGATGGCGATGATCCCGCACATGGGCCGCGAGCAGTGTACGTGACGGACCCCTCCGAGTTCCCGGGGCTGGCCAGTGGACTAAATGCCACCGGTGTGATTCACTGGTCACAGTTGCCGCTGCCGGGCCCCGACGGAGCGGCCAGAGTGACCAGCCGAGCTGAGAACGGGGGAAGCTATGGCACTGGCCGCAGCCCTGGCCAACCGCTCCGATGAGCAGCTTGTTGCCCTGCTCGTCGCCCGGCCCGACGTCCTTCGACCCTCGCCGCCGCGCAGCCTCGCTGTCCTGGCCACCCGGCTCACGGCGTGGCCCTCGTTGCTGAGCTGCCTGGACGACCTGGACCGCTTCGCCCACCAGTTGCTCGCCGGCCTCTGTCTGCTGCCGGCGCCGGCCTCGGCCGAGGAGCTGACGACCCTGCTCGGGGCAGAGGCAGCCGGGGTGACCGAGGACGATTTCGCCGCCGGCATCGAGCGCCTCGTCGCCCGTGGCCTGGCCTGGGTGGCCGGTGACCGGGTCCACCTGCTCGACCAGCTCCGCCGCTCGATAGCTCGTCCCGCCGGCCTGGGACCACCGCTGGCCCAGCTCCTCGCGGGCCAGCAGCGAGGCGTGGTCGATGCCATGGCCGCCAACCTGGGCATCTCCGCTCCCAACGGGCCCCAGGCCAGGCACAGGCCCAGGGCCAAGTCGAAGCCCAAGAAGGCCGAGGCCGTGGCCAGGCTGGCGGAGCTCCTGGGTGACCCGGCCACGCTGGCAGAGGTGCTGTCCTCGGCCCCGGCTGAGGCGCGCGTCATCCTGGACCGGCTCGAGGCCGGCGCCAGCACCCCGGTCGCGGGGTCGATGTACTGGCACGGCCAGCCGCCCCGGACACCCCTCGAGTGGCTCCAGAGCCGCGGCCTGGTGGTGAGCGTGAGCTGGAACCGTGCCGAGTTGCCCCGGGAGGTGGGCCTGGCCCTGCGGGGCGGGCGGCCCTTCCCGGAGCTCGCCCCCCGGCCGCCGGGCCTCGTCACCGAGGAGGCCGGCGGGGCCCGGGCGCACGCCGGCTCAGCAGCCGCCGACACCCTGGCCGGGATCGAACAGATCTGCACCGAGTGGGGTCGGTCCCCGGCGGCGCTGTTGAAGGCGGGTGGGCTGGGAGCCCGGGAGCTCAAGCGGGCGGCCCGCGCCGCCGACCGGGACCAGGCCGAGATCCCCCTCCTGGTCGAGCTGTCGCTGGCCGCAGGATTGGTGGCCACGCTGGCCGGCGAGGTCCTGCCCACGCCATCGCTCGACGAGTGGCTGGCCATGGCGCCCGCTGATCGCTGGCTGGCCCTGCTCCGCGGATGGTTGGACAGCGACCGTTGGCCCTCTCTCGCGGGCCAGATCGACATCAGGGACAAGGCCGTTCCCGCCCTCCACCCCGGCAACCGGGCCTCGCGGGCACGGGACCAGCGGGCCGACGTCCTGGCCGCCCTGGCCACGGTGCCCGAGGACCGGGCGGTCACGGCGGCGTCACTCGTCAGCCACGTCCTGTGGCAAGCGCCCGGCCGTTGGCAGACCGGGCCCGCTCATCCCTCCCGGCTCGTGGCCTGGGTGCTGGAGGAAGCGGCTGCCCTGGGCGTCACCTGCGGCGGGGCCCTCAACGCCCCGGCCCGTGCACTGGTGGCGGGCCACGACGCCGGAGCCCGGGCTGCGGCCCACGCCCTCCTCCCTCCGCCCGCCACCAACGTCATCCTGCAGGCCGATCTCACCGCTCTGGCGGCCGGCGCCCTGCACCCTGAGGTGGCTTCCGAGCTCCACCTGGCTGCCGAGGTGGAGAGCAGGGGTGCAGCCACCGTCTTTCGCTTCAGCGAGGCATCGGTGCGCCGGGCCCTGGACGCCGGCCGCTCGGCTGAGGGCCTGCTCCAGTTCCTGGACGACCACGCCACCAAGGGAGTGCCCCAGCCGCTCGCCTACCTCGTCTCCGACGTGGGCCGGCGGCACGGGGCCCTGCGGGCCGGCGGGGCCTCCAGCTACCTTCGCAGCGACGACCCTGCCCTGCTGGCACGGGCGCTGCGTTCCAAGCGAGCCGCCTCCCTCGGCCTACGCCAGCTGGCCCCCGGCGTGGCGGTGGCTTCGGCTCCCGTCGACCAGGTGCTGGACGCCCTCCGCGCCGACGGGCTGCTGCCCGCCGAGGAAGGGCCCGACGGGACGGTGGTGAAGGCCCAACCCGCTCCCCGACGTGCTGCCCCGGCGCCGTCCGTCTCGGGAGGTCCGGCCCCCATCCCCTCGCCGGCCGAGGTGGCCGAGGTGGTGGCACGCCTCCGGGCCGCTCCCGTCGGTTCCGCCCCCGAGCCCCGCCCGTCAGCGTTTCCCGGCACACAGATCCTCCCCTTCTCGGATGAGCGCTTCCCCGACCCCCACGATGCCGACTTCAGGAGCGAGACCGGTGACGGCTTCGCCGACGACCCCGATGCCGTCCTCGAGCTCCTGCTGGCCGCCGTCGCCAGCGGGCAAACCGTCCTGGTCGGCCACGAGGACCCCCAGACCGGCTACGAGGAGGAGGTCATCGAGGTGGTGAACATGGCCAAGGAGGTGGTGTACGCCCGTTCCTCGGCCCGAGGGGCGTTGCGGACCATCAAGCTGCGGCGCATCGAGTGGGCGCAGCTGGCGGGAGATCACGAGCTGAGCGCCCGGCCATGACCGAGGGCCCCCTCATCGTCCAGTCCGACAAGACCCTGCTGCTCGAGGTCGATCACCCACAAGCCGCCGACTGCCGGGCGGCCATCGCCCCCTTCGCCGAGCTCGAGCGGTCGCCCGAGCACGTCCACACCTACCGCCTCACCTCCCTCGGGCTCTGGAACGCCCGGGCCGCCGGTCGCGACGCGGAGCAGGTGGTCGACGCCCTCGTCACCTGGTCGCGTTACCCGGTCCCCCAATCCCTGCTGGTCGACGTGGTGGAGCTCATGGCCCGCTACGGGCGGTTGGTGTTGGAAGGCCATCCCAAGGCCGGGCTGGCCCTGCGAGCGGCCAGTACCTCCGACCTGGCCGTTCTGGAGGAGGTGGTGCGCTCCCGCCAAGTGGCTCCCCTCCTCGGCATCCGCCTCGGCCCCGAGATCGTGGCCGTGCGGGCCGGCGAGCGCGGCCGCCTCAAGCAGGCTCTGGTCAAGGTGGGGTGGCCGGCCGACGACCAGGCCGGCTACGTGGACGGCGCGCCCTTCGCGGTCGGGCTGTGCCATGGGCCCGAGCACGGCTGGGACCTACGGCCCTACCAGTCCCAGGCCGTGGAGGGTTTCTTCGCCGGCGGCAGTGGCGTGATCGTTCTCCCCTGCGGGGCAGGCAAGACCATCGTGGGCGCCGCCGCTCTGGCCCGGGCCGGGGCCAAGACCCTGGTGCTGGTCACCAACACCGTGTCGGCCCGCCAGTGGCGCCGGGAGCTGCTGGCTCGCACCTCGCTCTCGGAGGAGGACATCGGCGAGTACTCGGGGGAGCGCAAGGAGATCCGCCCTGTCACCATCGCCACCTACCAGGTGATGGTCACCCGCCGGAAACGGGAGTTCGTCCACCTCGAGCTGTTCTCGGCCGAGGACTGGGGGCTCATCGTCTACGACGAGGTCCACCTGCTTCCCGCGCCGGTGTTCCGCATGACGGCCGACCTCCAGAGCCGCCGCCGCCTCGGTCTCACCGCCACCCTCGTGCGCGAGGACGGCCGGGAGGGCGACGTGTTCAGCCTCATCGGCCCCAAGCGATACGACGCCCCCTGGCGGGACATCGAGGCCCAGGGCTGGATCGCGCCCGCCGTGTGCCGGGAGGTCCGGGTCACGCTGACCGACGGGGAGCGCATGGTCTATGCGCTGGCGGAGCCCGAGGAGCGCTACCGAGTGGGCTCCACGGCAGCCTCCAAGCTGGCTGTGGTGGACGCCGTGCTCCGGCGGCATCCCGGCGTTCCCACCCTGGTCATCGGCGCCTATCTGGACCAGCTCGAGGCACTGGCCGACCGCCTCAAGGTGCCCCTCATCACGGGCAAGACGTCGGTGGCCGAACGGGAGTCGCTGTACGACGCCTTCCGGCGGGGCGAGGTGGGGGTCCTGGTGGTGTCCAAGGTGGCCAACTTCTCCATCGACCTGCCCGACGCCACGGTGGCCGTGCAGGTGTCGGGCACCTTCGGCAGCCGCCAGGAGGAGGCCCAGCGCCTCGGCCGCATCCTGCGGCCCAAGACCGACGGCCGTCCGGCCCACTTCTACACCGTCGTCTCCAGGGACACCAACGACCAGGACTTCGCCGCCAACCGCCAGCGCTTCCTGGCCGAGCAGGGCTATGCCTACGAGATCGTCGACGCCGAGGCCGTGCTGGCCGGAGGCTGAGGCGCCCGGGCCCGTCCGCTCGAGCTTCGTAGCAATACTGCTACGATGGTGGCTGTGGCAGAGATCCCCTCCCGTGAGCTGCGCAACGAGGTCAGCGCCATCCTCAGAAGGGTCGAGGCCGGAGAGCGCCTCCGGGTCACCGTCAGCGGGCGGCCGGTCGCCGAGCTGGTCCCGCTCCCGAGCAAGCCCACGTCCATCCCATGGGAGCAGTTCCGGGAGAGCCTGCAAGGCGCTTCCGCTGATGCAGGACTGAGTGACCAGCTCGCCGAGCTCATTCCCGATACCACCGACGACCTCCCGCTGCCATGACCCAGGGGGGGCAGAGCCGGCCTCAGCTCGGGCTGGCCGACACCTCGCTCTTCATCGCCATGGAGCAACAGCGGCCCCTGCAGGGCGAGCCCCCCGAGCGCATCGCCATCTCGGTCGTCACCGTCGGCGAGTTGCGACTGGGTGTCCTGGCCGCGATGGATGGGCCCACCCGCGCCCTACGCCTCGAGACCCTGACCCAAGCGGAGCTACTGGACCCGATGCCGGTGGAGAGTCGCGTGGCCGGTGCCTGGGCCGCGCTCAGGTTGGCGTTGCGGGAGGAGGGAAGGCGGATGCCGGTCAACGATTCCTGGATCGCTGCCACCGCCATCGCCAGTGACATCCCGGTCGTCTCTCAAGACGACGACTACGACGGCGTGCCCGACCTCAGGGTGATCCGCGTCTGACCGACCTGTAGCAGAGCTCTCCCCGGCCGAAGGCTTACGCCGGCGCCACTCCGCACGCCCGCTCGACCTCCTTGGCCAGCCGACGGGCGGCCTGTTCGGCCTGTTCCTCGGTGGGAGCCTCCACCATGACCCGCACCAGCGGTTCCGTGCCGCTGGGGCGAACCAGCACCCGGCCCTGGCCCCCGAGCTCGGCCTCGGCGGCATCGATGGCCGGGCGCAGGCGCGCCACCACGTCGGGACCGCGAACGGCCACCGCCACGTTGTGCAGCACTTGGGGGAGCCGGCTCATGGCCCCTGCGGCCAGCTCTTCCAGGCCGCGTCCATCACGACGGAGGAGGTCCAGCAGCATGAGACCGGTGAGGGTCCCATCACCCGTGGTGGCCAGGTCCCGGAAGATGAGATGTCCCGACTGCTCACCACCCAGCGACCAGCCTCCCTGTTCCAGCGCCTCGAGCACGTGACGATCGCCCACGGCCGTCTCCCTCACGGTCACGCCATGGGCGGCCATGGCCTGGCGGAACCCAAGGTTGGTCATGACCGTGACCACCACGGTGTCATCCCGCAGGCGGCCCCGGCTCCGCAGGTCGAGCGCGCACAGGGCCAGGAGGTAGTCGCCGTCCACCAGGCCTCCTAGACGGTCGACGGCCAGCACCCGGTCGGCGTCGCCGTCGAGCGCCAACCCCACGTCCGCTCCCTCGGCCACGACCTTCTCCTGCAGGGCCCGGGGAAAGGTGGAGCCACAGGCGTCGTTGATGTTGGTCCCGTCCGGCTGGTGGCCGATGACCGCCACCTCGGCGCCCAGCTCGGTCAGCACCGCCGGGGCGGCCTCGAAGGCAGCTCCGTTGGCGCAATCCAGCACCACCCTCAGTCCATGGAGCGACCGCCCCTCCAGGGAGCCCACCAGGTGGGCGACGTACTCCTTCGCCGGCGCCGCGTCTTCATGGAGCCGCCCCACGGAAGCGGCCACCGGCACGGGCGGGCCTGCTCCACCGCCGCTGCCCAGCACCTGGGTCAGCTCCGCCTCGAGGACCTCCTCCACGTCGTCGGCCAGCTTGCGGCCCCCGGGAGCGAAGAGCTTGATGCCATTGTCCGGGAACGGGTTGTGCGAAGCCGAGATCACTGCTGCCGGCAACCCCCGGGCCGCGGAGGCGAAGGCCACGCCCGGGGTGGGCAGGACACCCACGTCGACCACCGACACACCCTCGGCGGCGAGGCCAGCCGACAGAGCCGCCTGGAGCAGCGGGCCCGAGAGCCGGGTGTCCCGGCCAACCAGGAAGGTGGGACCGCCCAGGACCCGCGCCGCGGCCCGGCCCAGGGCCACCACCAGCTCGGGGGTCAGCTCTTGATTGGCGACACCCCGGACCCCGTCAGTGCCGAACTTGAGGGTCAACGGCCGGCTACCGCTTGGAGTACTGGGGCGCCTTCCGGGCCTTCTTCAGGCCGTACTTCTTGATCTCCTTCTCGCGGGCGTCGCGGGTGAGCAGCCCGGCCCGCTTGAGGGGCATGCGCTGATCGGGATCGAGCTCGGCCAGGGCTCGGGCGATGCCGAGGCGCAGGGCGCCGGCCTGACCCGAGACGCCCCCGCCGTCGATGGTGGCGTCTACGTCGTAGGACTCGGCGGTGTCGGTCAGGCGGAGGGGCTCCACGGCCAGCATGTGCTGGGTGGCGGAAGGGAAGTACGCCTCGATGGGACGCCGGTTGACCGTCACGGCACCCGAGCCGGCCCTGATCCGCACTCGGGCAACGGCCTCCTTTCGCCGGCCAGTGGTCTGGGTGAGGGGGAGGCTCATGTTTCCTCTGTTTCCTCTGTTTCCTCCTGCGACGGCGTGGAGCGGGCGGCGGGGAGCAGGAGCGGGCTGGGTCCCTGCGCCCCATGCGGGTGGTCGGGTCCGGCGTAGACCTTGAGCTTGCGCAGCATCTGGCGACCGAGGCTGCCCTTGGGCAACATCCCCCGCACCGCCATGCGCACCACCTCCTCGGGCCTGGTGGCCAGGAGATCGGCGTAGCTACGGCTCCGGAGACCACCGGGATACCCCGAGTGGCGGTAGGCCATCTTGGAGCTGGCCTTGTCCGAGGTCATCACCACCTGGGCAGCGTTGACGACGACCACGTGGTCACCCGTGTCCACGTGGGGGGCGAAGGTGGGCTTGTGCTTGCCTCGCAGGACACGCGCCACCTCCGAGGCCAGGCGGCCGAGCACCAGGCCGTCGGCATCGACCACGTGCCAGGCGCGGTGGATGTCGCCGGGTTTTGGAGAGTACGTCCGCACGCAAGAACCTCCGCTGGAACGGCCAGCCAGCATAGCCCCTGGCGAGGGTTCCGGCCCGCTCACTCGTACAGGACCTCCCACAGGCACAGCCCGTGGGGAGGCGCCGGCTCTCCGGCGAGGGACCGGTCCTTGGAGCGAATGATCCAGGCCACGTCCCCGGCCTTCTTCTTGCCCCTGCCGACGGTGACGAGGGTGCCCACCACCGACCGGACCATCTGGTGACAGAAGGCTGACGCCTCGATGTCGAATCGCAGGAGGGCCCCTTCCAGCTGCACCCACTGGGCGTCCCGGACGACCCGCACGAGGGAGGCGTCGGCGCCGGGAGGCTTCCGGCAGAACGACGACCAGTCGTGCTCACCGATCAGCGGGTCACATCCCAGCTGCATGGCCGCCACGTCGAGGGGCTCGGGGACGTGCCAGGCCACTGCGGCGAGGAACGGGTCTGGAAGCGAGCGGTTGAGGACCGTATAGCGGTAGCGGCGGCCGGTGGCCGAGCGGCGTGCGTCGAAGCCAGTCGGCGCGTCCGACACCTCCCTCACCACCAGCGCGGGGGCCAGCATCTTGTTGAGCGATCGCTGGAGAGCGGTCACGTCGGCCTCGGCACTGGTGTCGAAGTGAACGACCTGCCCCCATGCGTGCACGCCGGCGTCGGTGCGGCCGGCGCAGGTGAGCTCCACCGGGTGACCGAGCACGCTGGCGATGGCGTCCCCCAGGCTCCCCCCTACGGTCCTGACCCCCGGATTGGCGGCGAAGCCGTGGAATCCGCCGCCTTGATAGGCGACCGTCATCCGGATGCGCCGCTCCAGTTGACGCCGGGCCGGGCCCGGCTCCGAAGAAGGAGCGGCTCCCTCCTCGAACAGCGAGGGGGGGTCCCCGAGCGTCAAACGAGCTCTATGCGGGCCATGGGGGCGTTGTCTCCATGGCGGGGGCCCAGCTTGAGGATCCGGGTGTAGCCGCCGGGACGATCCTCGTAGCGGGGGCCGATGTCCTCGAAGAGCTTGTGAGCCATGTCCTTGTCCCTGATGAACGCCACCACCTGGCGGTGGCGGTGAACCCCACCCTTCCTGGCCTTGGTGATTACCTTCTCCATCACGGGTCGGAGGGCCTTGGCCTTGGTCTCGGTGGTGACCAGCGCCTCGGCGGCTATGAGGGAAGCCACCAGGTTGCCCATCATGGCCTTCTGGTGGGCGGCGTCGCTGCCGAGGCGGTGCCCCTTCTTGGGCCTTCCAGGCATGAGGTCGGCCTACTCGGGCGTGTCGCGCAGCCCGAGACCGCGCTCGTCGAGCTTCTGCAGGACCTCGTCCAGCGACTTCTGCCCGAAGTTGGTGATGGCCAGCAGGTCGTCGTGGCTCTTCCCCACCAGCTCTCCCACGGTGTTGACCTGTGCCCGCTTGAGGCAGTTGCGGGGACGCTCTGAGAGGTCGAGCTCCTCGATGGGTAGGTCGAGGTCGGGCGAGCCGGTGCTGACCATGCTCAGGTCACCCAGCTCGAGACCCTGAGGCTGACCGCTCATCTCGGCCACCAGGCCCATCAGCGAGCGCATGGTGTCCCCCGCCGAGGCCAGTGCCTCTCGGGGGGAGATGGAACCGTCGGTCTCGATGGAGAGGACGAGACGATCGAAGTCGGTGGACTGTTCCACCCGCGTGGGCTCCACCGTGAAGGCCACCCGGCGGACCGGCGAGAAGATGGAGTCCACCGGGATCACGCCGATGGTGGAAGATCGCTTGTTGCGGTCGGCCGAGACGTAGCCCCGGCCCCGCTCGACCGTGATGTCGACCGCCAGGCGGCCTCGCTCGTTGACCTGGGCCAGGTGCAGCTCCGGGTTGAGGATCTCGACGTCGGCCGTGGCCTGGATGTCGCCGGCGGTCGCCGTGGCCGGACCTCGAACGTCGAGTCGGACAGTGACCGCCTCGTCGCCTTCCAGGCGCAGTACCAGGTCCTTGAAGTTGAGTATGAGGTCGGTGACGTCCTCCTTCACCCCCGGCAGGGTGGTGAACTCGTGCAGCGCGTCGTCGAAACGCAGCTGCGTCACCGCCGCCCCGGGGATGGACGAGAGGAGCGCCCGCCGCAACGAGTTCCCGAGCGTGTGGCCGAAGCCCGGCTCCAACGGCCCGATGGCGAATTGCTGGTGGTTGGCCTCTTCCTCGTCGAGAGCCTCGACGGTCGGACGCTGGATGATCAGCATGAGTTCCCTTCGCTACTTGCTGTAGAGCTCGACGATGAGCTGTTCGCGGACGGGGACGTCGATGTGCTCCCGCTGGGGCAGGTCCCGAACGACGACCTCGAACGGGCTGCCTCCGTCGCCCTCGGTTCCTGCCTCCAGCCACGGGGGGACCTGACGGTCGAGGGTGTCCACGTTGTGGCGGATGACGATGAGCTCGCGGGAGCGCGGTTTCAGGGACACGACATCGCCCTTGCGCAGCCGGTAGCTCGGGATGGTCACCCGCTTGGCGTTCACCAGCACGTGGCCATGGCGGACGAGCTGGCGGGCCTGGTTCCGGCTGGCAGCCCAGGAGGCCCGGTACACGACGTTGTCCAGGCGCAGCTCCAGCATGCGCAGGAGGTTCTCGCCGGTGATTCCCTGCTGCCGGTTGGCCTCCTGGTAGAGGTTGGCGAACTGCTTCTCCAGCACGCCGTAGATGCGGCGTGCCTTCTGCTTCTCCCGGAGCTGGGCCAGGTACTCCGAGCCCTGCCGCATCCGGTCACGGCCGTGCTCACCGGGGGGGTACGGCCGGCGCTCGATGGGGCATTTCATGGTGTCGCACTTCGGCCCCTTGAGGAACAGCTTCATCTTCTCGCGCCGGCACAACCGACAAACCGGCCCCGTGTACCTGGCCATCAGACCCGCCTCCGCTTCTTGGGCCGGCAGCCGTTGTGGGGGATCGGGCTCACGTCCTTGATGCCGGAGACCTCGAGCCCGGTGCTCTGAAGGGAACGGATGGCGGTCTCCCGACCCGAGCCAGGGCCCTTCACCAAGACGTCGACCCTTCGCATGCCGTGCTCCATGGCCCGGCGGGCACAGGTCTCTGCGGCCAGCTGCGCCGCGAATGGAGTCGACTTGCGCGACCCCTTGAACCCCACGTTTCCCGCCGATGCCCAGGCGATGACGTTCCCCTCGGTGTCGGTGATGGAGACGATGGTGTTGTTGAACGAGCTCTTGATGTGGGCCACGCCGTAGGCCACGTTCTTGCGCTCGCGGCGACGCGGCCTCCTCCCACCGGGCTTGGGCTTGGGCATCTACTTCTTGACCTTCTTCTTGCCGGCGACCGTCCTCTTCGGGCCCTTGCGGGTTCGGGCGTTGGTATGGGTGCGCTGCCCGTGAACGGGAAGGCCGCGGCGGTGGCGAACGCCCTGGTAGGAGCTGATCTCCATCTTGCGCTTGATGTCCTGCTGGACGTCCCGGCGCAGGTCTCCCTCCACCTTCACGTTGGTGTCGATCCAACCCCGAAGGCGCACCACCTCGTCGTCGGTGAGGTCCCGAACCCTGGTGTCGAGGTTCACGCCGGTGGCCTGGCAAACCTCCTGGGCCTTGGTCCGGCCCACGCCGTAGATGTAGGTGAGGGCCACCTCGAGCCGCTTCTCCCGGGGGATGTCAACGCCTGCGATGCGTGCCACGTCCTATCCCTGCCTCTGCTTGTGTCGCGCGTTGGAGCAGATGACCAACACCCGGCCGTGCCGGCGGATCACCTTGCACTTCTCGCACATGGTCTTGACGCTGGGTCGTACTTTCATTTGTACCTGTATGTGATTCGGCCTCGGGTGAGGTCGTAGGGGGTGATCTCCACCTGGACGCGGTCACCGGGAAGGATCCGGATGCGGTGCATCCGCATCTTCCCGGAGCTGTGAGCCAGGACCTTGTGGCCGTTCTCCAGCTCGACCTTGAACATGGCGTTGGGCAGCGGCTCGAGCACCGTGCCCTCCAGCACGATCGCGTCTTCCTTGGGCTTGGGCAGGTGTACCTCCGCGCACTTGTGGACTT
>JALZJC010000109.1 GCA_030859945.1 Actinomycetota bacterium
GAGTCAGGTCCCGTTCGATGCTGCGCAAAGTGCCGGGGGCGATGTCTCCGGTGTGAACCGGGACCACCGTCTGGCAGTCCCCGCAGCGAACGACGAGATGCGAACCTGTTTGGCGGATCTCTTTGCACCCCCGTCTCCGAAGGATGCGCCGGAGATCCCTGGTCCGCACTAGTGAAGTCTACCCGCTAGACATCAACTTGCCTAGCAGCTAGGCGGCCGGAGCAATTGCTTGACGCACGACAGCGGATAACTTGGCCTCTGCGCTCGCCCCTGAACAGCGTTTTCCCAGGTCAGCGCAGCGTTTACAGCCGGACACTTAGAAGGCAGCCGCTCTGATCCACTGAGCTACAGGCTGACGTTCCGCACTTCTCCCTGACGTTTCGGGCCCCCAGCTGAGCCGGTCAGGAGCTGTTCAGCCGGTGGAGGCAGATGTGGCCTGGCGGAGCAGCAGCTGGGCGGCATCGCCGGAGACCTTCTCCATCTGGGCCACGATGGCGGCCAGTCGTCTTCCGTTGGCGATCCACTCGCGATAGAGCTCGGCCTCGGCCTCGTCGAGACGGCGGGTGATGGTCCTGCCCCCCACTTTGCGGGTCCACTGCCAGTAGGGGCCGTGGAGCTGAGGCGGGTCGGCCTGACAACGGCACCCGGGCTTGCCGCAGGAGGTGTGACGACACACGATGCTGCCCGAGCTGATGAAGCCGATCTCGCCCAGCTGGGCCTGCAGGTTCTGATACTGGCGCTGGTAGCGCTCGAGGCGAGTGACCACGATGTATTTGTCCTTATGGGGTATCCGCGTCCGGGCTTCGGACAGTAGTCATACTGTCCGAAACAGAGCCCACCGTCAAGGAGGCTGGACATGGCCGAGCCCGGGACCTTCGAACTGCGCAGCGAGAGCGTCGCCTCCCTGCCGGTCATCAACCACTTCCTGACCCGCATGGGCCTGGGAGAGCTCCTGGAGCGTCACCTGCCCCATGACGACGCCCGGCTGCGCCTCGCCCCGGCGACGGTCATCGCCCTGGTGGTGCGCAACCTGATCGTGGCCCACCAGCCGCTCTACGCCCTGGGCGAGTGGGCCGGCGCCTACCAGCCGGCCCTGCTCGGCCTCGGGCCGGGGGAGGCCGCCGCCCTCAACGACGACCGGGTGGGACGCATGCTCGACCGTCTCTTCGACGCCGACCGGGCCAGCCTGATGACAGGCGTTGTGCTCGGGGCGGTGGGCGAGTTCGGGGTGGAGCTGTCCCAGCTGCACAACGACTCCACCACCCTCACCTTCTCAGGCAACTACGCCGGGGCCACCGGCGGGGTCCGAGGCAACAAGGCGACCCCGGCCATCACCCATGGCCACAACAAGGACCACCGGCCCGACCTCAAGCAGCTGGTCTGCGTCCTCACCGTCTCCGCCGATGGGGCCGTGCCCATCGCCTTTCGGACCGAGGACGGCAACACCGCCGATGACGTCACCCACATCCCCACCTGGGACGAGCTGCGGGCCCTGGTGGGGCGGGCGGACTTCCTCTACGTGGCCGACTGCAAGCTGGCCAACCGGGCGGCCATGGACCACATCGCCAGCCACGGCGGGCGCTTCGTCACCGTGCTGCCCCGCTCGCGCCGCGAAGACGCCGAGTTCCGTGACTGGCTCTTTGGCCATCAACCGGAGTGGATCGAAGCCCAGCGCCGGCCGAGACACCGCCACGGCGACGCCGAGGAGACATGGCACACCACCCCGGCTCTGTCACCCTCAGCCGAGGGCTACTCCATCATCTGGGTCCGCTCCTCGGCCAAGATCGACCGCGACGGCGAAGCCCGCCGGGCCCGCATCGCCAAGGGCATCGCCGCCCTCGACGATCTCAACCAGCGCCTCGCCTCACCCAGGACCCGCATCAAGACCGTCGTGGCCGTGCAGGCCGCAGCGACCGCCGCGCTGGACCACGCCGGCGCCTCCCGCTGGATCGGCTTCGAGGTCACCGAGACCACTGAGGAGTCCCTTCGCCAGGAGAAGCGGGGCCGGCCCGGCTCCAACACCCGCTACCGCAAGCTGACCCGCACCCACCACCGTGTGGCCTGGCAGGTGAGGGAGGACGTCGTGGCCCGAGACGCCGCCAGCGATGGCTGTTTCCCGCTCATCACCAACGACTCGGGCATGGCCCCTGCCGAAGTCCTCGCCGCCTACCGCTACCAACCCAACCTGGAGCGGCGCAACCACATGCTCAAAGGACCTCAACAGCTCGCGCCCGTCTACTTGAAGGCCCCGCACCGCATCGAAGCCCTCCTGCTGTGCCAGTTCCTCGCCCTGCTCACCGAGGCCCTCATCGAGCGCGAGATCCGCACGGCCATGAAGACGGCGGAGCTCAAGGCCATCCCTCTCTACCCGGAGCTGCGATCCTGTCCGGCCCCGAGCGGCCCAAGGGTGCTCGAGATCTTCAACGGCATCGCCCGTCATCACCTCATCAGCCAAGGACGCGTCGTCCAGGTCTTCGAGCCCACCCTCACAGCTCTGCAACACCAGGTCCTCGACCTGCTCGGCATCCCGGCAGCCACCTACACCGGAGCCTCCGCCGGCGATGGAGCTGTGTGACGGGTGGGGGACGATAAGGCGGACGAGAAGTGCGGAACGTCAG
>JALZJC010000139.1 GCA_030859945.1 Actinomycetota bacterium
CAGGGCGTCTCCCACTTCCTCGGCGTGGAGTCCTGCGGGCAGTGCAGCCCGTGCAAGCAGGACGGCCTGGCCCTGGACCAGCTGCTCGACACCCTGCGCCGGTCGGAGGCCGACGAGGACGTCCTCGCCGCCATCGAGAGCCGCGTCGGCACCGTTTCCGAGCGGGCCCGCTGCTACCTCGCCCACCAGCACCAGCGGGTGGTGGACAGCATCCTGCGGCTGTTCCCCGACGAGCTGGCCGCCCACGTCGACGGCAGGCGGGGCCCGGCCCGGCCCGAGCTGATCGTCCCCATCCTCGACATCGCCGACCACAAGGCCATCCTCGACGAGGAGTACGCCCGCAAGCAGCCAGACTGGACCTTCGATCCGCAGTACTCCGGCCAGTCGCCGGCCGACCGCACGCAGAGCTCCGGGCCGGCCTAGCTGGGCCAGATCGTGACCCGTGGTAGCTTGGATCAGGGCCGGAGCACTCTGCTCAGGTACCCGGTCGCTCAGCCGATGTCCTCGGTCGGAGGGTGCCCCCCAGACAGGGAGCGCACACATGCCCGGCATGGACGACTTCGATCGCCAGGTTGCCAAGTTGCACCAGGTCCTCCTCAGCGACCAGGACATCGACCGCTTCTTGAAGCGGGTAACGGAGCTGAGCGTCTCCCTGGTGCCCGCCTGCGACACCTGCAGCGTCTCGGTGCTCACCGGGGAGCGGAAGGAAAGATTTCGCACCAGGGTGTCGAGCGACCCGGTGGCCGAGCGGGTGGATGAGCACCAGTACGGCGGCGAGGAGGGCCCGTGCCTGGAGGCGATCTCCACGGGAAGGGTGGTCAGGAGCGGCCTCATGGCCGAGGAAGTGCGCTGGGCCGGGTTCCCGGCGGCGGCCTCTTCCGAAGGTGTGGTCAGCTCCTTCTCGTTGCCCCTACGAGTGCAGGACCGCACCATCGGCGCCCTCAACCTGTACAGCCTCTCCACCATGTTCGACGAGGAAGACCAGAAGCTGGCGGGGGCGTTCGCCACCCAGGCGGCCGTGGCCGTGGCCAACGCCGACGCCTATCACCAGGCCCAGGAGCTCGGCCGCCACCTCGAGGAGGCGCTCAAGTCGAGGGACGTCATCGGCCAGGCCAAGGGCATCATCATGGAGCGCGAGCGCGTCACCGCCGATGCCGCCTTCGACGTGCTCCGGTCCGTGTCCCAGGCCAGGAACATGAAGCTGCGAGAGGTGGCGGAGCTGGTGGTCTTGACCGGTACGTGGAAGGTCGCCGACGACAAGACTGCCAGCCGGTAGGCGGTCAGCGCGGCACAACCTGCGGGCTCAGCGCACCCGCACCACCCGGAGCACGTCGGTAGCGGGCTCTGGGTCATGGGGGTCGCCGGCCAGCACCACGATCACGTCACCGCTGGTCAGCAGGCCCTGCAGGACCAGGGTCTCGGTGGCGTACCACACGATCTCGTCGGTGTTGGCCCGAGTGGCACCTGGAAAGGCGTGCGCCCCCCAGGTGAGGGCGAGCTGGCGCACGGTACGGGGGTTGGGGCTCACCGCCAGCACCGGCGCCACCGGCCGGAAGCGGGCGATGGCCCGGGCCGTGCCGCCGGTGCGGGAGCAGCACACGATGGCGGCGGCGTCCACGGTCGCCGCCGCCTGCCAGGCTGCGTGGCTCACGGCGTCGGTGATCCGCAGCGGCGTGGCTACCTGGGCCTGGCGCCGGAGCTTGCCCAGCTTGGCGCCCCACTGTGTGTAGTCGGCCTCCTGCTCGGCCCGCTCCACCACCCGGGCCATGGTGCGCACCACGCCCGGAGGGTCCACTCCCACCGCCGTCTCCGCCGAGAGCATGACGGCGTCGGTGCCGTCGAACACGGCGTTGGCCACGTCGGACACCTCGGCTCGGGTCGGTGACGGTGAGGTCACCATGGACTCGAGCATCTGGGTGGCGGTGATCACCGGCCGCCCGGCGGCGATGCTGGTGCGGATGATGTGCTTCTGCACGTGGGGCACGTCCTCGAGCGGGAGGCGGATGCCGAGGTCGCCCCGAGCCACCATCACTCCGTCGGCCACCGACAGGATGGAGTCGAGCTCCTCCACCGCCTCCGCCGTCTCCACCTTGGCCAGCACCATGGGCGGGTCGGCGCCGGCGGCCTCGACCAGGGCGCACACCTCGTCGGCGGTGCGCACGAAGGACATGGCCACCATGTCCACCCCCTGTGCCAGGCAGCCCTCGAGCAGGCGCAGGTCAGCCGGGGTGGGGACGCTCACGGCCAGGGTCTCCGACGGCAGCTGCAGCCCGGGGCGACCCTTCACCAGGCCGCCCCGCACCACCGTGGCCGTGGCCCCACCGACCCAGCAGTCCTCGATCTCGAACACGATGCTGCCGTCGCCCAAGCCCACGGTGCAGCCCGCGGTGAGGGCGTCGAGCGCTCCGGGGAAGTCGACCTCCAGGTGGCTGGCGGTGCTCGGACCGTCGCCGGCGACCACCTTCACGGTCTGACCATGGCGCAGCTCGGTGCCCTCCGAGGGGAAGGGCCCGGTCCGGATCTTGGGGCCGGGAAGGTCGGCCAGGATGGCCACCGAACGCCCCCCCGCCGCCTGGCGGATGCTCCGGATGACGGCCGCGTGCTCCTCGGGCCCACCATGGGCCAGGCCCACCCGGGCCACGTCCATGCCGGCGTCGACCAGCTCTCCCAGCACGGCCGGCGACAACGAGGCCGGCCCGATGGTTGCCACGATCTTGGTACGCCGGCTCACGTCGACCCCTCCTCAACCAGTGTTGCGGAGGCCGGCGGCGATGCCGTTGATGGTGATGAGGAGGGCCCGGTGCAGCTCGGGGTCGGGGCGCTCCTGGGCCCTCGACCGGGACAGCAAGGTGACCTGGAGGTGGTGGAGAGGGGCCAGGTAGGTGTCCCGGACGGGCAGGTTGCGCTGGAGCAGCGGTTGAAGGTCAAGGAGTCGACGCTCACCGGTGACACGCAGCACCTCGTCGACGGTGGTCTCGTACTCGGTGCGCACCTGGTCGAACAGCGGCCGGAGCCGGGGCTCGGCCAAGCCCGACACATAGCACTCGGCCACGTCCATCCGGCTCTTGGCCAGGGTCATCTCCACGTTGGCCAGGAATGTGCGGAAGAAGTGCCATGAGCGGTACATGTCCGCCACCACGGGGCCGTACCCGGCCTGGCGGGCTGCGGCCAGGCCCGAGCCCACGCCGAACCAGCCGGGAACGATCTGGCGGGACTGGGTCCAGCCGAACACCCACGGGATGGCCCGCAGGCCGTCCAGACCACCCTCGGCGCCCGGCCGGCGGGCGGGGCGAGAACCGATGTTGAGCGAACCCAGCTGGTCAGTGGGCGTGGTGGCGAGGAAGTAGGGCAGGAGGTCCGGGCGGTCCACCAGGCCGCGGTAGGTGCTGAAGGCGGCCGACGAGATCCGGTCCATGGCCTCGTCGTACTGCTCCAGGACCGCTGGGGGCACCGAGGGCCACCGGTTGAGCACCGAGGCCTCGAGGGCGGCGGCCAGCGTCTGCTCGAGGTTCTGTCGGGCCAGCACCGCCAGGAGGTACTTGTCGGAGATCACCTCGCCCTGCTCGGTGACCTTGAGCGCACCGGCGAGGGTGCCGGGCGGCTGAGCCAGGATGGCGTCATGGGAAGGGCCACCACCCCGGCCCACAGTGCCTCCCCGACCGTAGAAGAGGTGCAGCGTCACGCCGTGGGCCTGGGCCACGTCGCGCAACTGGCGCTGGGCCCGGTGGATCTCCCATTGGGAGGTGGTGATGCCGGCCTCCTTGTTGGAGTCGGAGTAGCCGAGCATCACCTCTTGGACCTGGCCCCTGGCGGCCACCAGGCGCCGGTAGGATGGCTCGCCCAGCAGGTCGTCGAGGATCTCGCCGGCCCGGGACATCTCCTCCACCGTCTCCAGCAACGGCACCAGGGCCACGCGTGCCACCTCCCCCTGAGGGTCGACGAGGCCGGCCTCTCGGGCCAACACCGCCGCCGCCAGCACGTCATCGGCTCCGCGGGTCATGGACACGATGTAGCTGCCCACCGCCTCCTCCCCGAAGCGGTCGAGGGACTGGCGGATGGTGTGGAACACGGCCAGCACGCTGGCGGCCTCACCCTCGAGGCGGGTGGTGGGCCCGAGCAGGGGGCGGCGCCCGCTCAGCTCCTCGCCGAGAAGGGCCAGCCGGGCCTTGGGCTCCAGGCTCTGGTAGGGCTGGCCCCCGGCGCCGGGCCCCGGCTGGCCCAGACGCTCGTAGAGGACGGCCAGCGCCGAGTGATGGCGGTCGGCGTGCTCCCGCACGTCCATCACGGCAAGGTGGAAGCCGACGACGCTCGCCAGGCGCACGAAGCGACCCAGCGCGCCGCCGGCGATCAGGTCGCCACGGTTGGCCAGGAGTGAGCGGCGCAGAACGGCCAGGTCGTCCAGGAGGGCCTCGTAGCTCTGGTAGTCCTGTCCGGGCTGGTGTACGCCACCGTCCCGGAAGCGTTGGCGGGTGCGCTGGAGCCGGCGACGGATGTAGGACCCGGCCAGCCGGTAGGGCTCCTCGGCGTTGCGCCGGCGGTAGCGCTCGTCCACCTCGGGCAGCAGGTCCCGGTCGCGCTCCAGCGTGGCCGCCAGCTCGTCGGAGACTCCCACCACCTGGGTGGAGCAGCTCAGCTCGTCGACGAGGCGGTCGGCACCATCGATGAGGACCTCCATGGCCCGATCGTGCTGGAGACGCAGCACCGTGGCCGTGACGTCGGGGGTGACGTGGGGATTGCCGTCGCGGTCGCCGCCCACCCAGGTGCCGAAGCGCAGTGGCCGGAAGCCGAGATCCACTTCGAGGCCCAGCAACCCCAGCGCGACCTCGAGGTCCTCCACCAGCTCGGGCGCCACCGACGAGGCCGTCCGGCCCAGGTAGTACATGGCCGCCGCGGCCTCGTCCACGGGCGTCAGGCGGTCATGGCGCAGCTCGTCGGTCTGCCACAGAAGGTCCACCAGCTCGGCCAGGCGACGTTCCACCCGCGCTGGCGCCGCCGAGTCCGGGTCGGTGTCGGCTTCGGCCCCGAGCAGCTCGGCGATGGCCCCCAGCTTGGTGAGGACCGAGCGGCGGGCCACCTCGGTGGGGTGAGCGGTGAAGACCGGACGCAGCTCGAGACGCCTCACGATGGCCGACACCTCGGCCTCGGGTAGGCCGGCGGCGTGGATCCGCCCGACGGTCTCGGCCAGCCAGCTCCTCGTCTCGAGCGGCAGGCTCTTCTCGCCCCGAGACCGGTGGACCTGCTCGGCCACGTTTGCCAGCTGGAAGTATGCGGCGAAGGCCCGGGCCAGGCGCATGAGGGTGGAAAGGTCAGTTGTGGCCGACAACTCCTGCAGGACCCCGTCCAGACCGTCCTCGCCCTTGCTCCGCGCCCGTACCCTTTCCACCAGCGCCAGCAGCTCGGGCCCCTCCTGGCGGGCCAGCGTCTCCCCGAGGAGGTTGCCCAGCCGGCGGATGTCGGCACGGAGAGCGGCGTGGCCGGAATCGGAGATGTCGGCGGTGTCCACCCGCGTGACTGTAAGAGATGACCGCCGGCTTCCGGTAGCCCAAGAGGGATTTACGCCGTCCGGAGGGCCGGCGGTCCGGTCAGTGGCGGGTGATGTAAGGGTCCCTTAACACGTTGGTCTGAAGTTCCAGCTCCTCCAAGCGGTGCTTCAAGAGGTCACCGATGCTGACCAACCCGTACAGTTGAGCGCCCTGCACAACCGGAACGTGGCGGTTGCGCGTGCGGGTCATCTGCGCCATCACGTCCTTGATGGGGTCCTCGGGCGAGCACACCGGGACGTGGCGAGCCATGACGTCGGCGACCTTCAGGTCCAACAGCCGGGGGCCGTGGTGGGCCAGACCTCGCACGACCTCTCGTTCGGAGATCACCCCGTCCACCTTGCTGCCATCGGCGGAGACGACCAGGGCCCCGATCTGCATGGCGCTCAAGCGGTCCACGGCCAGCACCACCGCTGTGTCGGGACCCACGGTCTGCACCTCGTGCCCCTTGGCCTTCAGGATGCCTTCCACGTTCATGATCGGTTCACTCCCGTCCTCGCCTCTGGCACCATCATCTGCCTTCGGCTGCCCGGGGACAAGTGGTCGCCTCAGTTCGTGGACACGGTGACGAGCTCCACGACGTCCTCCAGCCGGCCGGAGCGGACGAAGGCCTCCCGCTGGCGAGCGGCGCCGGTGCCCCCGTGGACGGTCTGGCTGACGAGCCCTGACACCTCCTCCCAGTCGCCTTGGTCTTCGAGCGCCGGGCGCACCAGCGTCAGCAGAGCCCGGACGAGCTCGGTTGCGGGAACGGCCCGGCGCCCCACCACGTCGACGAGATCGGCGCCCAACCCGTAGCGGGCCGCCCGCCACTTGGCCGCCCGGAGCAGCTCCTGACGGGGCCGGGGATCCGGATCACCTCGAAGGGCGTGTTCGTGACAGGTGCGGGCCAGGGCCCGGCACAGGCCGGCCACCATGACCGCCTCGTCCACCGTGAGGCAGACGTCGGTGACCCGCAGCTCGATGGTGGGGAACCGGGCCGAGAGGCGCACGTCCCAGTAGATCCTGGCCGGATCGTCGATGGCGCCGGTGACGAGCAGCGTCCCCACCACGTCGTCGTACTCGGCTCGCGAGGCGAAGTGCTCGGGGATGCCGGCCATGGGCCAGCGTGTCCAGACCTGACTACGAAAGCTGGCGTAACCGGTGTCCCCGCCCAACCAGAAGGGCGAGTTGGCTGACAGAGCGAGGACGGGCCACAGCCACGGGCGCATGCGGTTCATCATGTGGACGGCGGCCTCGGCGTCGCTCACTCCCACGTGCACGTGGCTGCCGCACACCAACTGCTCGCGAGCAACCTGCTGGTAGTCCCGCTCCAGTCCCAGGTAGGCCGGCTCGGGCGTGACCCGGACCTGGTCCCAGTGCGAGAAGGGATGGGTGCCCGACGCCGCCAGCCGGCTGCCCTCGGCTTCCGCGGCACGACCCAGCGCCCGGCGGAGGCGGGCGAGGTGGTGGCGCAGCTCGTCGAGGGTTGGACAGACGGGTGTGACCGTCTCCAGCTGCGACAGCTGGAGCTCGTGGTCGGCCTGATCGCCGACGGTCTCCCGGGCCCGCGCCATCACCGGGTCCGAGAAGGGGCGGAGGGCGCCCGTTTCGGCGTCGATCAGGAAGAACTCCTCCTCCATGCCGATGGTGAAGTCATCGGTCGGCTGGAAAGCCATCCGCTCATTGTCTCCACGGCGCCGCCAACCAACCCGCCGGGCACCCAGGTCTCTGGGTCCGCACCCTCGATCGCGACCGGGCACGTACCATCCTTTGATGGCGGCAATGGCTGAGGAGACCTGATGCGACTGCGCACCTTGGGGAGCGACGGCCTGTGGGTGTCCGCCCTGGGCCTCGGGTGCATGGGGATGAGCCAGTCCTACGGAAGGGCCGACCAGGACGAGGCGGTGGCCACCATTCACCGGGCCCTCGACGTGGGTGTCAACTTCCTCGACACCGCCGACGCGTACGGGCCCTTCACCAACGAGAAGCTCGTGGGCCGGGCCATCGCCGGGCGGAGGGACGAGGTGGTGGTGGCCACCAAGTTCGGCATCGAGCGGCGCCCGGACGGCACCTCGGTGGGCGTCAACGGCCATCCCCACTACGTCCGCCGAGCCTGCGACGCCTCACTCCAGCGCCTGGGGGTGGACCACGTCGAGCTCTACTACCAGCACCGGGTGGACACCACCGTGGCCCTGGAGGACACGTGGGGGGCGATGAGCGAGCTGGTGGAGGCGGGAAAGGTCCGCTACCTCGGCATCTCCGAGGCGTCACCGGCCACGCTGCGCCGGGCCCACGGCGTGCACCCGGTCACGGCCGGCCAGTACGAGTACTCCCTGTTCACCCGAGACCCCGAGGACGAGCTGCTCCCCACCATGCGGGAGCTGGGCATCGGCCTCGTGGCCTACAGCCCGCTCGGTCGGGGCTTCCTCTCGGGGGAGATAACCAGCCCGGACCAGTTCGAGCCCGACGACTTCCGCCGCAACTCCCCCCGGTTCCAGGGAGACAACTTCGACCGCAACCTGGCCGTGGTGGAGCGGGTCAGGAACCTGGCTGCGGCCAAGGACGTCACGCCGGCCCAGCTGGCCCTGGCATGGGTCCTGGCCCGGGGCGACGACGTGGTCCCCATCCCCGGCACCAAGCGGCGCTCCTACCTGGAGCAGAACGTGGCCGCTCTGGACGTGGAGCTGGACGCCGGCGACCTGGCCGCCATCGAGGAGGTGGCTCCGGTGGGCGTGGCTGCCGGTGACCGCTACAACCCGGAGCTCATGGCCCGAGTCGGCGTCTGATCACACCTTGATGCTGATGGCCCGGGGCAGCACCTCCACGGTGGCGGGGGTCGTCCCCAGCACCTCGCCATCGGCCTCGATCACGAACGGCCGTTCCGACGCGAGGCGGAAACGGCGGCCCGTCATCTCCTCTATGTGGGCGTGGGGGACGTGGCGGCCCCTGTAGACGCGGGGAAGCATGGTGAAGGAGTCGGACTTGGGGCCGGTGAATACCAGGACCTCCAGCGTGCCGTCATCGGGTTCGGAGCGCGGAGACACCTGCATCCCACCGCCGAAGAACCGGCAGTTGGCGGCCACCACGTTCACGGCTCGGCCCTCGTAGCGCGGGCCGTCGTCGGTCTCGATCCGCATGGAGCCGGGCCGGTACCGCGGCAGGGTCATCCAGAAGGCGAGGAAGTACCGGCTGATCCCCAGCCAGGGCGGTAGGCGCGCCGCACGGGCGGCTGTCGAACCGCCCAACCCCGCCTCGGCGATGTTGACGAAGTACCGCACCGCTGCGTGCCCGTCAGCATCGACGTAGCTGAGCCTGACCACGTCGAGGGGGCGGACGTCCCCACCCGCGAGGCGGCTCACCGCGGCCGCCGGCTGTGTGGGGAGCGAGAAGGTGCGGATGAGGTCGCAGCCCGAGCCAGCGGCCACCACGCCGAGGACAGGGGCGGGCACCGGATGTCGGTCGTGGTCGAACATGCCGTTCACCACCTCGTGCACCGTGCCGTCCCCGCCTACCGCCACCAGGAAGCGGCTCCCGTCCTCCAGCGCCCGCCGAGCGAGCCGGGTGGCGTCTCCCGGGCCCTCCGTCAGGCGAAGGTCGTGCTCGAGGCCCAGCTCGTGCAGGCCCTCTTCCATGGTCGCCAGAGCGGCCTGCACCCGCCGACTTCCGGCTCTGGGGTTGACGATCATGGTGAGACGGCCGAAGGGACTGGTCACTCCAGAAGCTTCGCGGGTTGCTCACAGTATTCACAGGCCGTTCGTGAACGGATGGTCTCCACGACACGTCGGATTCACCTGTACCGGAGAAACTCGGCGTCATGGACGCGTCCGAGCGCGGCCTGGTCGCCGCATCTGTCACCCGGCTGAACCGGGTTGGCGGTCGGTGAACCCCGAGGCCAACTGGTCCCGCACCCCGATCAGCCGCCGGCAGTTCGTGGGCTGGGCGTCGCTCGGGACCGGAGCCCTCACGCTGGCGGCCAACGGCGTGGGCACGGGACGGGCGCTGGCCCAGCCCTTCTTCTCCGGCGACCCGTTCAGCCTCGGCGTGGCCTCGGGGGACCCCTTGCCCGACGGTGTGGTGCTGTGGACCCGCCTGGCCCCCGACCCGTTGGCCGAGGACGGTAGCGGGGGCCTGCCTCCCGAGACGTACGGCGTGCGCTGGGAGGTGGCCGAGGACGAGGGCTTCGCCAAGGTCGTGCGCCGAGGCGCGGTGGAGGCTGGTCCAGAGCTCGGCCACTCCGTGCACGTCGAAGTCGGCGGGCTCCAGCCGGGCCGGGAGTACTTCTACCGCTTCAGGGCGGGGCCCGAGATCAGCCCCGTCGGGCGCACCAAGACGGCGCCGGCGCTCAATGCCCCCGTGAGCAGGCTCTCCTTTGCCCTGGCGTCGTGCCAGGCGTGGGTCGGCGGGCGCTACGCCGCCTACCGCAACATGGCCCGGGAGGACCTGGATCTCGTGATCCACGTCGGTGACTACATCTACGAGGGCAGGACCACCAGGTCGCTGGCTGACTTCCGCAAGCTCCACGCCCGGTACAAGACCTCGCCCGACCTCCAGGAGGCCCACGCCGCCTTTCCGTTCGTCGTCACCTTCGACGACCACGAAGTGGACAACAACTGGGCCGGCGGCATCCCTCAGGACAACACCGCCGACTTCCTGGAGCTTCGGGCCAACGCCTTTCAGGCCTACTACGAACACCTGCCGCTGAGGCTGGCTTCGAAACCGCAAGGTGCGGACATCGCCCTCTATCGGCGGTTGACCTTCGGCAACCTGGCCGAGATCAACGTGCTGGACACCCGCCAGTACCGCTCGGATCAGGCCGACGGCAGGTTCATAGCACCCCGGGACCCGGACTCCCTCGAACCCTCGCAGACCATGACCGGCCCGGAGCAGCAACGTTGGCTCTTCGAGAACCTCGATCGATCCAGCGCTCGCTGGAACATCCTCGCTCAGCAGACCATCGTGGCCCAGTACGACTACGACCCCGGCGACGGTGTGAGCATCAACCACGACCAGTGGGACGGTTACGTGGCAGCCCGCAACGACCTTTTGGGCTTTCTCCAGAGGCGGCGCCCCTCGAACCCGGTGGTGGTGAGCGGCGACTGGCACTCCAACTGGGTCAACGACCTCAAGACGGACTTCGACGATCCCAGCTCCGAGGCCATAGCCACGGAGTTCGTGGGCACATCCATAAGCTCCGGATGCGGCTGGCGGGGCCAGGTCGAGGCCGCCCTCGAGGAGAACCCGCACGTGAAGTTCTTCGACGGTGAGTACCGGGGCTACGTGCGTTGCACTCTCACGCCCGAGAGGTGGCAGGCGGACCTCAGGGTGGTGACCAGCGCCGCCGACGCGGCTGGGCCCGCCTACACGCTGGCCTCCTTCGCGGTGCTGGACGGGGTGCCGGGGGCCCGCCGGATGGACGGCGGCGGCGACGGCATCGTCGGCACGGTCACCGACGCCCAGACTCGAGAGCCGCTCGCCCACGTCGCCGTCGAAGCCCGCGGCCCGAGCGGGGAGATGGCGGCCACCACGACGACGGACGCCTCGGGCCGGTACCGGCTGCTGGTGCAGCCCGGGACCTACCAGGTCGTGGCCTTGTCCGCGAGCTATCGCGCGTCAAGCCAGACCGTGGAGGTGAGGGACGGCTCCGTGAGCGACGAAGACTTCGCGCTGGAGCGGGTCGTGGTGGCGGCGGGCACGGGCAAGAGGGTCGCGGGCCCCGTCTCGCAGGGCTCCACCGAGGACATCGTGGTGGAGAACGCCATGCTGGCCATGACGTTGGCCGTGGTCAGCGAGGACGGGCAGCTACCCGGCGCCACCAAGGGCAAGCCCATCGACATGGCGATCCGCGGCCGGGGCGACCAGATCGACTGGCTCAACCTGCCTTACGCCTCGGCGGCGCAGCCGCAGGGAACCGAGTCCTGGCAGCAGCTCACGGTGAGGAACGCCGAAGTCGGCGTTGTAGGGGTCACCTCCGAGAGGGCCGTGGTACGGGCCAGCGGGTCGTCGACCGACTTCCCGCAGGTGGGCGTGACCACGACCTATACGGTGCAGCCGGACCAGCAGTGGATCACCGCCGAGAGCGTGTACGCCAACGGCGGCCCGGAGGCTGTCTCCGTCTGGGTGGGCGACGCCCTCGACCACGACGGCGCCGGCCAGCGCAGCGGCGTGGCCGGCCACGGCACCATCACCACCCCTTACGGCAGTCCCCGGGAGTACGCGCCCACCGAGCCGTGGATGGGCATGACGGGTAACGACTCCCAGACCTACGGCTTGATATACGACGAGGGCTACGCCGGTCTAACCGCCTACGGGAACGGCAACTACATCGTCAGCCGTCTCAGAATCGAGCTGCCCTCGGCCGGAAGCTTCGTCCTGAGACGCCGCATCGTGGCCGCGGACAACGGCGGGGCATCGGATCCCTTCCGGGTGCTCGCGGACCTCTACCGGACAACCCGCTGACCACCCAGGGCCGGGCGCCAGGGCGTCAGCGTCATTTCCCCAGAAGTTCGGGTTTCCGCCACGGGACGGCCACCTTCAGGGCCTACCCTCCTTCCCGATTCCAGGAGATGCGTTAGGAGACGACCATGTTCAGTGTCCGTGCTCTGGCTGTCCTCCTCGCCGCAGTCACGGCCGCGCCGGCCGCGTCGGCGGCGCCGGCTCGGGTCGACCGGCCCAGCCTCGAGGCGCGAGCCATCCTGCCCGCGGAGGCCACCGCCCCCGCGCCGTTCCCGGGCGTCCCCAACGCCGACCCCGCTCCCGCGCCCGGATCGACGCAGCCGGTGGGCGGCTTCTCGGCGCTGCTCGACGCGCCCGGTAAGGACGTCTTCTACGCCATGCCGGACAATGGCTTCGGCTCCAAGGCCAACTCGCGCTCGTTCCTCCTGCGCGTTTACCGCGTCCGTGCCCACTGGGAGACCCGCAAGGACGGGAGCGGGGACGTCGAGATCCTCGACTGGATCACCCTCCACGATCCCGACCGCAAGGTCGGCTTTCAGATAGTCAACGAGCACACGACCGATCGCCTGCTGACCGGCGGTGACTTCGACATCGAGTCCCTCCGGATCGACAAGAACGGCGACTTCTGGTTCGGAGAGGAGTTCGGCCCATTCCTGCTGCATACGGACGCGACAGGAAAGGTCCTCGAACCGCCGATCCCACTCCCCGACGTCAAGTCCCCCGACTATCCATCCGACTATCCCGCGCCGTTCCCAGGGCCCCCCAACCTCGGTCGCTCGAGCGGCTTCGAAGGCATGGCGATCTCTAAGGACGGTCGGACGCTCTATCCGATCCTCGAGGGTCCAGTTGCCGGCGACGACCCGACCATCCGCAGGATGTACGAGTTCGACATTCGGTCCCGGAGCTACACGGGTGACGTTCGCCAGTATCAGGTGGCGGACCCCGGCTACCTCGTGTCCGACCTCACCGCGCTCGACAAGCACCGCTTCGTCGCGCTGGAGCGAGACAACTCCGAGGGCGCGGCGGCTCGGCACAAGCAGGGCTTCGTGATCGATCTGCGGAGGACCGCTCCCGGTGGTGCGCTGGCCAAGCGCCCGGTCGTGGACCTGCTCGACATCGCCGACCCCGCCCTGATCTCCCAGCCGGGCCGACCCGGCGACATCGGCCTCGGTGACCCGTTCTCGATGCCCTACGTGACGATCGAGGCAGTGCTTCCCATCGGCGGCAATCGGCTGGTGATCGTGAACGACACCAACTTCGGGTCGCGCGGGCGCAATCCGAGCCTGCCGGACTCCAGCGATTTCATCGTGGTCCGCGTGCCGCATCTACGCGGCCGGTAGAGCCCTGCTCAAATTCGTCGAGCGACGTCAACGCCTGATCAGCTGGCGGTGGTGGTTGGCCACCCGCTCGAGGGCGCCGGCCACCACCTCCCGTTCGTGGTCGGCCAGCAGGCTCGTGAAGTGCCGCTCGATCCCTGCGAGGTAGTGGGGCGCGGCGCGGCGCAACTCATCACGACCGCGTCTGGTGATGGTCGCGAACGCGGCCCGGCCGTCGTCGGGATCGGGAATCCTCTCGACCAGATCCTTGCGGACCAGCTCGTCGACGAGGCGGCTCACCCGGGTGCGTGAGAGGACCACTCGCTCGGCCAGCTCGGTCATGCGGAGGCGCCGCTCCTGTGCCGCGTTCAGCTCGAGAAGCACGTCGTACCAGCTGAGTGGGATGGTGCCGGCGCTCGACAGGTCCTCCTCGATGGCCCGCAGGGCGGCGGCGTGCGCCAGGAGCAACCACCTCCAGGCGGCAACGCGGTCATCGGTAGGCGGCATGGTCGAACAATACCATTTGCGTGCGCCCGCACTGTAAGTATAATGCGTGCAGACGCACTATTCCTTCGACGACAGGAGAGGGCCATGAGCACCAGCGAGACCACTTCCACCCCTACCCGCGTCATAGATGGTACCGAGCTTCCGCTCCCGGGGACGTGGGTCATCGATCCTGGCCACGCCCAGGTCGGCTTTCTTGGCCGCCACCTCATGTTCACCAAGGTCCGGGGGCGGTTCCGCGACGTCGCAGGCTCGATTCAGGTCGCCGAGGACCCCAACCAGACCGCAGTGGACGTCACCATCGACATGGCCAGCGTCGAGTCGGGCAATCCCACCCGCGACGACCACCTTCGCTCGGGAGAGCTCTTCGACGTGGAACGGTTCCCGAGGGCCGAGTTCCACGGCAGGGCTCGCAACTGGCAGGGTCGTACCGGACAGCTCGTGGGCGACCTCACCGTGAAGGGCATCACCCGTCCGGTGGTGCTCGAGGCGGACTACCTGGGCTTGGCGTCAGACCCCTGGGGCGGGAACCGGATCATCTTCACGGCATCGGCGACAATCAACCGCGAGGACTGGGGAGTCGACTGGAACATGGCGCTCGACGCCGGCGGCCTGCTCGTGTCCAAGGAGATCCACATCGAGTTGGAGCTGGAGGCAGTCCACCAGACGGAGACGACGACTCCGTGATCAACCGGTGGTCAGAAGCATGGCCCCTTTGTCCACTTCAGCGTCGCTCGCGCCCGGCCCCGCGAGGCGCCGGGTAGGCCTTCGGGAGCTTGAGGCCTCGTTCGGCCATGAGCCGGCGCAACCGGTCCGGGTAGTCGGTGATGATG
The DNA here is from genome assembly GCA_030859945.1 of Actinomycetota bacterium. GTDB lineage: Bacteria > Actinomycetota > Acidimicrobiia > Acidimicrobiales > YB1-3. The sequence continues at coordinate 14,626 of JALZJC010000139.1, forward strand.
CCGTCGACGCCGGCATCCATCAGGTAGGCCATGGTGGCCACGTCGTTGACCGTCCAGGGGATGACGGCCAGGCCTGCGGCGTGGGCCTCGGCCACCAGCTCGGGCGTGGTGTAGGGGCGGTAGCCAGGATCGGTGATCCTGCCGTTCTGGGGCATGCCGTGGACCGGGGAGATGGCGTCGGCCCCGAAGGAAGCGGCGGCCGCCACCAGGCTGCCACCGAAGTCGTCGATGTCGATGCCCCCGAGCCACGGCGAGGCGCCCGGCTGGCCCACTTGCAGGAAGTCTCCGTTGGTCAGCGCCACCAGGGGAAGCCGCGGCTCCACCTCGCGCATGCGCATGAGCGCCCCCCAGTCGAAGCTCTGGATGCTCACCCGGTGCAGCATGTGGGCGTCGCGCACCTCGCGGGCCACGATCTGGACGAACTGCTCCCGGGGTGCGGTCTCGTGAGGTGCGCCCGCCTCGACCTTGGTCTCGATGTTGAACCGGACCTTGTTGGCGTTGTAGCGGTCGACCAGGTCGAACACCTCACTCAGCAGCGGCATGCGAGCGCCCGGGACAAGCCGTTGGTCGGGGTAGGCCGGCAGGCGCTGGGAGCCGCAGTCGAGCGTCCACACCTGCTCCAGGGTCAGGTTGGTGATGTACTTGCCGACGTAGGGGAACTCCGGGTCCCCGGGGAACGCCGGTGCGGTGTCGCGGCACTTGGCGCCCGAGACCCGCCGGTCGTGGGTCACGACGGCATGGCCGTCCTCGGTGATCTGCACGTCGAGCTCCAGGGTGCTGACGCCCAGCTCCAAAGCGTTGGCGAAGGCCTCCAGCGTGCTCTCCGTGACCAGGCCGATGCCGCCTCGGTGGGCCTGAAGATCGAACCGCTGCGGGCCGTAACCGCGTCCATGGTCCCCGCCTCGACGCGACGACACCGCCGACGGATCGGCTCTGGCCGGAGCCGCCAACGCGCCGGCCATGCACATCAAGGCCAGCGCGGCCATGCCACGCCGGACCGTGCCTTTGAGAACGTCGAGCTTCACGTCGTTTCCCTCCCGCTCGTGATGGGCCTTGGTCAATGGGCCGTACCGGACAAGGGGAAGCTATGAGGCGGCAGTGGCCGCCGGGTTGGCATCCGGTGACCGCGCCGCCACGATCACGTGAACGGTCGGGGTGTCGACACAAAGGCCTCGGATCTTTGCGTCCAGTACACCTGGTCTTCGCCGCCGCTTGGCTCCGGCGTCACCGGCCATCCCTATGGTCGGCCGTCGAACGGAAGCAACCAGCTCAGGAGGCTAGGCATGGGCAGTCGACAGGCAGGCGCGGCAGGTCGGCGGGCGAAGGTGTCGGTGATGGCCACCGCGTTGGCGCTCCTCGTCAGCGTGGCGTTGGGCGGCGCCGGGGAGGCGGCTCCCGGCCGGCCTGAGCGCGGGGGGCGGCCCGAGAGCAAGGGAAGGCCGCCCGGCCAGCTCGTGGACGTGCAGCTGCTGGCCCTCAACGATTTCCACGGCAACCTCGATCCGCCTGGCGGCCCGATCGCCGGCGCCCCGGCGGGTGGCGCCGAGTACCTGGCCAGCCACGTCCGCCGGCTCGAGGCCACCAACCGCAACACCATGGTCGTCTCGGCCGGCGACCTCATCGGCGCCAGCCCCCTGCTGTCGGCTCTGTTCCACGACGAGCCCACCATCGAGGCCATGAACCGCATCGGCCTGGACCTCAACGCCGTGGGCAACCACGAGTTCGACGAAGGGGCGGCCGAGCTGCTGCGCATGCAGAGCGGGGGTTGCCACCCGGTCGACGGCTGCCTCGACGGCGACGGGTTCGCCGGGGCCGACTTCCAGTTCCTTGCCGCCAACGTGGTGAGATCCGATACCGGCGAGACGCTGCTGCCCCCCTACCAGATCCGCAAGTTCCAGGGCGCCAAGGTGGCCTTCATAGGCCTGACCCTTGAAGGCACACCGTCGATCGTCACGCCCTCGGGCGTGGCCGGACTCGAGTTCCGTGACGAGGCGGAGACCGTCAACGCCCTGGTCCCCGAACTGCAACGCCGCGGGGTGGAAAGCATCGTGGTGCTGCTGCACGAGGGCGGGCTGCAGCCCGGAGGCATCGACGAGTGCAACGGGATCGCAGGTCCTGTCGTCGACATCGTGGAGCGGATGAGCGACGCCGTCGACGTGGTCGTCAGCGGCCACACACACCAGGCCTACAACTGCCAGATCGACGGCAAGCTCGTGACCAGCGCCAGCTCGTTCGGGCGGGTGCTGACCGACATCGACCTCACCATCGACAAGCGCAGCGGCGACGTGGTCGTGGCCCAGGCCGACAACCTGGTCGTCACCCGAGACGTCCCCAAGGCCACCGACGTCACCCAGCTCCTCGACAAGTACCGTCGGCTGGCGGCTCCGCTGGCCAACCGGGTCATCGGTAGCGTCACCGCCGACATCACCCGAGCCGCCAGCCCTGCCGGCGAGTCGGCCCTGGGCGACGTCATCGCCGACGCCCAGCTGGCCGCAACCGACGGGCCCGGAGAAGGCGGGGCCGCTGTGGCCTTCATGAACCCGGGCGGCATCCGGGCCGACCTCTCGTACGCCCCGGCCGGCGGCGAGGGACCGGGGGAGGTCACCTACGGGGAAGCGTTCACCGTCCAGCCGTTCGGCAACACCCTCGTGACCATGACCCTGACCGGGACCCAGCTCGACACCCTGCTCGAACAGCAGTGGTGCGGCCAGTCGTTCCCGCGGGTCCTGCAGGTGTCGGCCGGCTTCACCTACACGTGGGACGCCAACCGGCCGGCCTGCGATCGGGTCGATCCCTCGACGATCAGGATCAACGGCGTCGCCGTCGACCCCAACGGCAGGTACCGGATCACGGTCAACAGCTTCCTGGCTGACGGCGGCGACAACTTCACGGTGCTCACCCAGGGCACCGACCGCCTGGGAGGCCCGCTCGACCTGGACGCGCTCGAGGCCTACTTCGAGGCCAGGTCCCCCGTCTCCCCAGGTGGGCGTGACCGGATCACCCGCTCGGGCTGAATGACACAAACCGCGAACAGAGAGAGAGGTTCGATGACAACGTTGCGCCGCTTTGCCCTTCTGGCCCTGGCCGCCGCCCTCGTAGCCGGAGCCTTTCCCGGTCACCCTGCCCACGCTCAGGAGAAGACCAAGACGTACACGGGGCGCCAGCCCAAGCACGTCGTGCTCATCGACTGGGACGGCTTCGACCCCGACTACCTGGGACGGGCGCCCACCCCCAACCTCGACGCCCTCGTGTCCCGAGGCAGCCTGAGCATCGGCCGCGGCACCTTCCAGACCGTGTCCAACCCGGCCCGGGCCTCGATGTCCACGGGCGCCTACCCCGAGGTGCACGACAACGCCGCCTACTACTTCGACCCGGCGGCCGACGTGGCCAGGGGGCAGGAGCGGTACCTGGAGGCCGAGACCATCGCCGAGGTCCTCGCCGCCGAGGGTCGGACCCTGGCCTCCGTGCAGTGGTACATGGTGCAGAACCACGGAGCCACCTACGGCGATCCCGAGCACCTCTACGTGCAGCCCGGGGGCTCGTTCGAGGACCGGGTGAACGTGGCCATCGACATCCTCAACCGGCGCCCGGTCAACTCCGGGGGCCAGATGGTCACGGTGCCGAAGATCCCCGACTTCCTCGCCGTCTACAGCGACTCCCTCGACGCCCTCGCCCACCGGGAGGGGGCCGAGAGCCCCAACATCGCCCTGCTCCTGGCCGAGATGGACCGCCAGCTGGGCCGGCTGGTCCAGGCCACCAAGGACGTGGGCATCTACGGCCAGACGGCCTTCATCCTCACCACCGACCACGGCATGACGAGCTGGAACCAGACCCTCATCCCCCAGGTCCTGGAGGCCATCTCTGCCAAGGGGTACCGCCCCGAGATCGTGACCCCGGGGCGCTCGCCCGCCCCCGACACAGAGGTGGTCATTGTGCCCAACGCCGTCCGCTACGGCGACATCACGCTGCGGGGACGGGCGGCCACGCCGGAGGGCAGGGCCCAGGTCATCGAGGCGCTCCGGTCCCTGTCGCCCACCTACATAAGCCAGGTGCTGGACCAGCAGCAGCTCGAGGCCCTGCGGGCCAGCGACAAGCTCGGTGACCTGATCGCCGAGGCCCAACCTCCCTACGGGTTTGCCCAGTCCGTGCCTCCTCCGGGCGAGTGGCGGGCCTCCCACGGCAGCACGGCGGAGATGGCCATCCCGCTCGTGCTGTCGGGGGCCGGCTTCCGGCGAGGCGTCGCCCCCCAGGACCCGGTGCTGGTGGACGTGGCCCCCACCATCGCCGCCCTGCTCGGTGTGCGAGCGCCGGCGCAGTCCCAGGGACGGCCCCTGGTGGAGTCCATGGGACCGCCCTCGCCGAACGCCCGGGCCCCCAAGCCCAAGGTCGCCAAGCCCAAGGCGGGGGTCGGCTCGTGATGACGGCCCCGAGGTTCCTGGCCCGGGCCGTCGTGACGGTGCTGGCCGTAGCCACCTCCGTGGTCGCCGGGGCCCCGTCAGCGGACGCCCGCCCCATGAGGGGCACGGCGGTGGTGCAGCGGGACGGCCGGCCGGTCACCATGTCGTTCACAACCGCTCGCGCCGGTGAGGCCCTGGCCGAGCTCACGGCCTCGGCCGACGGTGTGGACTGGGGCCGGCTTGGCGCCGAGTCGGCGGTCGTGTCCGTGTGGGTGGACGGCGCCTACGCCAGCGACCTGGTCATCTTCTCCGAGGAGCCCACCGTGCGCCGCCTGGCCCTTGGCCACCTCGAGGCCGGCAAGCACACCCTCGAGCTGCGCTTCGCCGGCGACCGTTCGCCGGCGGGAGCCAGAAGGGCCAAGCTGCGCCGCCTGTCGGTGGACGTGGTGGCCCCCACGGACGAAGCCGGGCTGGCCCTGCGTCACGCCCCGGTGCTGTACGGCCGGGCCATTCCCGTGGCCAACGCCGAGGGATCGGGAACCACCTACGCCGGTCCCTTCCAGAACGCCGTGACCGACACGCCCGTGCTGGCCTGGCACGAGGTGCTCCCCGCGGCCACGCCCGGCAATCGCATCCTCGAGTACTCGGTGGTCTGGAGCAACGAGGACGGGGGCACCAACAGCCCTGCCCTCATGGCCCGCTGGGGGCGGACCACCGACATCGAGTGGATCTACCGGGTGGAGGTGGACGCGGCCGGTAACCGGGTGCCGGGCACGGCCGTGTACCAGGGCCCGGATCACCTGACGCTCCCCTTCGACGGGACCTATGAGGGCGACCACCCCCTGCTGCAGACCTGTACCGCCAACAACATGGTCTGCGACGACCTGGTGGACGCCCGGATGCGCTTCTTCCTGGCCGCCGACGCCACCAAGCCGGCCGACCGGGCCCGGGAGGTGGTGATGGACCGCAACCCGTGGACCTACCCGGTGATGGCCCAGGAGATGGTGCGGGAGGGAAGGATCGAGCCCGCCCCCAGCCCGGCCACCCCGGCCCTGGGCGACCAGCGCAGCTACCTCTACGTGGAGGTGGACAAGGACACGCTCCCGCCCAACCCTCCCACCGGACCGTGGGTGGGCCTGGCCCTGGAGGTGCGCCTGGCCGGTGACCCCACGTCCTACCGCTCCGACCACCTCATAGCCGACTGGTCGATCAAGCGGGACGTGCCCGCAGCCACCACCGTGGAGCTGCCCCTCGGCACCACAGCCGACGACGTGGTGGAGATCGTCGCCCACCGTGTGGTGGTGGGCGCCCCCGACCCGGGCTCGAGCATCACCGTCACCGACGTGAACCGGGCCTTCTTCCTGGACGGCTCCTACCTTCCCCAGCCCTCGTTCATCGACTGGCACGGTTCGGTGACGCTCACCCCGGCCCAGCCCGCGGCCCGTCTGTGGGCCCGGCAGGCAGGGGCATGAGCCGGGTCCCGACCAGGCGGCTGGCCATGGCCGCGCTGGCCCTGGTCCTCTCACTCGTGGCCGGACCGGTGGACGGGGCCAGCGGCGGCCCCTTCCGCGGTGAGCTGCCGCTGGGGCGCCCCAGCCTGGCCGAGACCCGCAGCAGCACCGAGGTGGCCCCCGGCGTGACCCACACCCGGATCGTGCGAGGTGAGCCCTCCAAGCACGACGCCTGGTTGGTGGACGTCGCCTTCGTGGCGACCGGCGAGGAGGCCAACGACCTCCGCCGGCGCCTTCGGGCCGGCGGTTTCCGCGCCCGGGTCGATCGGGTGAAGGAGAGGGCACCCGACGATCCCGGGCGAGGACCGCTGGGCTGGCTGGTCCGCGTCGGCCCCGTCTCCACGGAGGCAGAGGCCAACCAGGCCCGCGACCGCCTGGCCGCTGCCGGCTACAGCGGCCTGAGGGTCGTCTACGGCGCCGAGGACGGCGGTCGCACCACCGGGCCGTGGGTGGTGAACGTGCTGGAGATCGCCCCCGAGCGCTTCGAGGGATCGCTGGCGCCGGCCCTGGCCACGGGTGTGGTGCCCGGGCTCGAGCGGCTGACGAGCATCTCGGCCCGGACCGCGGCCTTGGCCGCCGTCAACGGTGGCTACTTCGTGATCGGGCCCTCGGACGGGACACCGGGCGACCTGGCCGGCATCGCTGTGCTGGACGCCGGCCTGGTGAGCGAGGCCGTGAACGGCCGGACGAGCCTGCTGCTGCCCGCCGGCGACGGCACCGGCGCCAGCGTGGCCGCCCTCTCCACCAGTCAGGTTGCGAGGTCGTCCGACGGATCAGAGCGACTGGTGGACGGCATGAACCGCAAGCCCGGCCTGGTGCGGGGGTGCGGTGGTACCGGCGGGGACCTGCCCACCGAGGAGCCCAAGCACGACTTCACCTGCACCGACCCCAGCGAGCTGATCCTGTTCACCCCTGCCTTCGGTTCGTCCACCGAGCCCGGTGAGGGCGCAGAGGTCGCCCTCGACGGCAGCGGGAACGTGCTCGAGGTACGGGACGGGCGCGGCGGCGCAATCCCGCCCGGTGGCTCGGTGCTGTCGGGCACGGGCGAGGGCGCCGATTGGCTCCGGGCCCACGCCCCGGCCGGGACGACGGTCAGCGTAAGCACCCGGATCATGGCCGACGGGGTGCCCGTGGCCACCACCGGCGGCGTGGGCGTGGTCAACGGCGGCCCCCGCCTGCTGCGAGCGGGCGGGGTCGACATCACGGCCGCCGAGGAGGGCTTCCACTGGCAGGAGCGACCTGAGTTCTACTACCGCTTCGGCGTGCGCCGGAACCCCCGCACTCTGGCCGGGGTCACGCCCGAGGGCCACCTGCTCCTCGTCACCGTGGACGGGCGCCAGCCGGGCTGGAGCGTGGGCGCCAGCTTCCAGGAGAGCGCCCTGATCATGAAGGCGCTGGGCGCCACCGACGCCGTCAACCTCGACGGGGGCGGCTCCACGACCATGACGGTGGGCTCCCAGCTGATGACCCGGCCCTCCGACCCCACGGGCGAGCGCCCCATCGCAGACGCCATCGTCGTGGGTGCGGGCAACCCCTAGGGACGCGGACGTGCGGGCCGACCGGGCCTTGATCTGGTGCCGCGGCAGCGGCGAGGGCCGCATGCAGGTGGTCTTCGGAGGCGATGCGGAGAGGGTGGCAGCGGCGCCGAGCGAGCCCCCCTTCTTGTCTTCAACGGCGCCACGGTCTACGCCGACAGCACCACACCGGTGGGGGGAGCGGCCAAGACGATCCCGGAGTACTGAGCCAAGTACAAGGAGAATCGCGTCTCTCCCTACCCCAGCGGCTGCTGGCCACCACACCCGTCATGGCCAACTGGGACGACCACGAGGTGACCAACGACTTCCGTGGCCCCACGGAGCCGCTCATGCACCGGGAGGTCATCGCCGCCGTCTGAGGCACTGATCAGCCGGCGGGCGGCTCGCTTGCGGTTGCCCCCGACCTCCAGTCTGCCTGGCCACCGCCTCCACTGGTCTACGCTGCGACGGTGCCGGCACGGGGCTGAGACGGGGCGGCCACCACGATGCTGCAGGTCCACCGTTCTGAGCGAGCCGACGCGCTGGTCGAGGCGCTGGGCCACGTCCTGAGCGACGGCCTGGCCGACCCCATGGAGGCGGAGCTGATCTCCGTCCCCACCCGCGGAGTGGAGCGATGGCTCACCCAGACGCTCTCGGGCCGCCTGGGTGCCTCCCCCGGCCGGGCGGACGGTGTCTGCGCCAACGTCGAGTTCCCCTTCCCGGGCCGGCTGGTGGGCGGAGCGGTGGCGGCCGCCTCCGGGGTCGAGCGCGAAGCCGACCCGTGGTTGGCGGAGCGAGCGGTCTGGCCCCTGCTAGGCCTGCTGGACGAGTGCGTGGCGGAGCCGTGGCTGGCGACCGTGGCCGGCCACCTGGGGGCGACCAGGACCGGCGGCGACGACCCCCGCCGATCCCGCCGGTTCGGCACCGCTCGCCACGTCACCGACCTCTACGACCGCTACGCCGTCCACCGGCCGGGGATGCTCCGGTCGTGGG
>JALZJC010000159.1 GCA_030859945.1 Actinomycetota bacterium
GGCCACGACCACGGCGCCGTGGTCGTCGATGGCGTGCCTGACCGCCTCGCGAAGGACCGATGAGCTGTATTCGCCACCGAGGGACACGTTGATGATCGTCGCCCCTTGATCGGCGGCCCATGAGATGCCGGATGCGGTGTCCGCATCGGAGCCGCTGCCACTCGAGTCAAGGACCTTGACCGGGATGATGCGGGAGTCCCAACCCGTGCCCGCCACCCCGGTCGAGTTGTTGGTGCTGGCTGCGGCGATTCCCGCCACCATCGTGCCGTGCCCGTTGTCGTCCTGCGCCACGGAGTCGCCGTTGACATAGTCGCGTCCCAAGCCGGCATCGAGGCGCCCAACCAGGTCGGGATGAGCCAGGTCGACGCCCGTGTCGACGACGGCGACCCTCACGAAACCAGAACCCGTGGTCCTGTCCCATGCCAGGGGCATGCCGAGGTTCGTCAGGTAGGGCTGGTACGGGAAGCGGGGGTCGTTGGGCTGCACTGCGGCCTTGAGCTTGTGATTGAGCTCCACGTTGGACACCCGCCGGTCCGCGCTCAGCTCCCGGACGACCTCCTCCGGGGACCGGCCCTCGGTCGACACCACCAGGTGACCGGTGCCTTCCACGGCGCGCCTCACCCGCAGGCCCCGATCGGAGAGCGCTTTTCGCCCCGCCGGCTCGGAGACGTCCTGGCGGAACCGGACGACAACGGTGGCAGGGTCCCTTTCGGTTGGGCCCTTCTCCTTGGGGCCCAGCGCCGGGTCCGAGGGCTTCTGAGGGGCCGCGGTCGCGGCCGTGGCTCCAAAGGGTTGCGTCACCATTACCAGACCGATGGCGGCGACCAACAGCCACCGCGCCGCGGTATCACCTGCGCTTCGGATTCGGTGCCGCACTCGACCGTTCGACGTCATCTTGCCTCGCTGCCGAGGTGGCGTGGGGGCCGGTCCGGCGCGCCCGGCAGCTCAGTCCACGAAGGCAAGGCTATTGAGCGGGTCATCTGAGGGAGTATCGGTACGAACGAGCCCCTTCTGAAATGCTTACGTCACCGGGAAGCGGGTCACAGCACTATTCTCCGCCGCCGTGGCCCCCAGAGGAACCCGGCCGGTGGCCCAGAACCGCAGGGCGCGCCACGACTACGACGTGCTCGAGACCTTCGAGTGCGGCATCGCCCTGCAGGGCAGCGAGGTCAAGTCCCTTCGGGATGCCCAGGTGCAGCTCAGGGAGGCCTACGCGCGGGTCGAGCACGGCGAGCTGTGGCTCTACGGCGTCCATGTGTCGCCCTACGCCTTCGCTACAGGCGTGGAGGCCCATGACCCCGACCGTCGCCGCAAGCTCCTTCTGCACCGCCGCCAGATCGACGAGCTCATGGGCCGCACGCGCCAAGAGGGCCTGACCCTGGTGCCGCTGTCGATCTACTTCAGAGAAGGGCGGGCCAAGGTGGAGCTGGCCCTGGCCCGGGGACGCAAGACCCACGACAAGCGCCACGCCATCGCCGCCCGTGACGCCGCCCGGGAGGTGGAGCGGACGACGGCGGGGCGGCGAAGAAGGGGGGATCACCCGTGACGCGGACGCCGTTACACTGGGTGCATCCCAACAAACGGGGGTGACTGGCTTCGACTTCGGTAGTCGAGGCAGGAGAAGCGAGCCGTGGTCTCCGGAGCCACGTTAAAGAGCCGGAACAAACCAACAAACGCCGATAACGGCAACCTTGCGCTCGCTGCCTAACAACAGCTAGCGCCGTCGGCCCGACCCCAGCCCTGCGGGTCGGTCCCGGCGACATCCAGCGGGGCTTACCTGTCCGGACTCGTCAACCGGCCTGATGGGGACACCATGGGTTGACTGGGCCTCTCGCCGGCGCCGGTGACGAGCGGGGGCCGAGACCAGACCACCGGCTGCGCTCGGAGAAGTCCTGCTGAGAAGCCGGAGGACGCGGGTTCGATTCCCGCCACCTCCACGCTGGTTGCGTTGGCTACCACCCGCCGAGCGGGGACCGGTCGGCGGGTGGTCGCACCGTCAAGAATCCGATCGGTCTTTGGAGCGGATGTGAAGGTGGT
>JALZJC010000172.1 GCA_030859945.1 Actinomycetota bacterium
GTGCGCGTGAGGAAGACAACGGCCACGACCACGACGAGGAGCACGAGGACCAAGACCACAGCCCCTTGCCCCCGTTCGTCCCTCACCGGCCTCCAGCGCTCCATCATCCGTTCTCCCTACTCTCGAGGCCAGCGGGTACGAGGGCGACGGTGCCCTCTTGCTCACTGCTTGTAGCGGACTCTATGGGAGAGAAGCTGTGTCGGCAAGCATGTTCTCCCCGCCCCCCGACTCTGCGCCCCTTGACCTTCTCCTCCTGGTTCATCCTGCCTCCTAAGACGAGAGAGCGCCCGGGAATATTCGCTCCGGCCGACATCAGAGCGTTATCCGTTGCCCAGTGGCACCAGGGTGATGGTTCACGGTATGACCAGAACCGGCGGCAGCGGGGGCAGGGGTATGGGAACGAGCCCCAGCCCATCGAGCGACGGCGTCCAGCCTTCGGGGCCCATCACGACCACATCGGTCCGGATGGACAACCCACCCACCTCGAACAGGTCGCTGCGCCAGGTGCCGCCGGCGACGGCCGGCATGGATACGGCGCCTTTTTGGCGAGCCACCTCTATGGCCAGCTCGGTGGCAGCGAAGGACACTAGGGCCCGGTAGGAGCGGTTGCCCTCCGCGGCCCGAAAGCGCGCCGCGCCCGCCGTGGATGACGTTGGCCACGGAAGACCGAGGACGGTGCGAGACCCCCGTGCCTCGGCGACGTCGTTCAACCCGGCGTAGGCCGCGGATGGCGCCACCACGGTGCCGAAGCGGGGAGCCCAACGGGCGCCGGCGACAGCCCGCAGGCACTGGACAGCGAGATCGGGGGAGCCGGCCACGGCCAAGGCCACGGCGCCGGCCCGCCGCAGGGACGCCAGCTCGCTGGCGCACGAGTCATCCGAGGCTGCGGCAACGGTGGTGGTGGGCACCTTCGACGCCAGGCCAGCGGCCAGCGCCCTCTCCGGCCCGGCGCCCACCACTACTCCCACGGGACCGCCCAGGTCCTTGCCCCGCAGCAGCTCGCCCACCCGCTGGCCCGCCGCCTCCGGAGGCGCCTCTGCGGGGACGACGCCCGGACCGGAAAGGGACGGATCGGCCGGGAACAGCCACGGGACACCCGCTGGCGGGGCGGCGCCGAACCCACCCACGAGGGCCGAGACGCGCTTGGCCAAGGCAGCCACGGCGGCCTGGTCCTCGGCCGGGGCCACAACGAGCTCTACCGGTTGGCCCCCCACACCGCCCCTGGCGTTGGCCACCTCGATGCTCCGGCGAACGGTGGTCACCACCTCGGATCCCTCGGCGGCGGCCGGCCCCCTGGTGGGCACCACGAGGCCGAGGCGAAGCGGCTGCCGGCCCTGCCCCGAAGTGGTGCCACCCTGGCGCTTGGTGGCGGTGGGGGCGGACTGACCGGGGTTGTCGGGCTCGGCAGGGGCGGGGGCGCGGGCCTGGCCCTCGGCGCCGGCGTTCAACAGTGGGCCCTCGGGCTGGCGCCCCTGCGCCGCCCGGGAGCCCTCGGGCCCTCGCAGCCGGGGAGCGTTGGCCACCAGCAACCCCAAGACCAGCAGAAGGGACACGGCTACGGCTCGAGGCCTCCAGCTGCGCAGGCGGGCCGGGGCCGACGGCTCCGTGTCGCCCATGGCGAAGAAGGGTTGGGCGCGGATCCATGCCCGAACCCGCGCCATCTCCGAGACCCGCCTCGTGCAGCGCCCGCAGCCCGCCACGTGGGCGCCCACGTCGGCGATGTCCTCACCGTCGAACCAGGCGCCGAGCTCCGGCCCGCGGGGGTGGCGTATGAAGCTCATGGCCTAGACCCGCTTCCCCAGTAGTCGAACGGCCTTCTTGCGGGCGCTGTGCAACCTGGACATCACCGTGCCTATGGGCACGTCCTGCACCTCGGCGATCTCGGCATAGGTGAGGTCCATCACCTCACGCAGCCACAACACCTCCCGCAGGGGAGGTGTCAGCTCCTGGAGGAGGACCCATGCAGAGGCCAGCTCCAGGGCGGCCACCACGGCGTCCTCGGGAGGCGGCACGGAACCCAGATCGGACTCTCGCACCACGGCCGTTGCCTGCCGGCTGGTGCGGATCCGGTCGATGCAGCAGTTCCGCACGATGGTGAGCAGCCAGCCGTCGAGGCTCTCGGGCGCTGCGGTCCCCCACGACCGCCAGGCTCGTAGCCACGCCTCCTGGCAGGCATCCTCGGCCGAGTCGGAGCCGAGGATGGCGCGCGCGTAGTGGAGGGCGTGACGCTGACGCTGGCGGTGGAAGTCCTCGAAGGACGTCATGCTCCTCAGTCTTTCTCAAAGGACGAGGAGCGGGTGCGGATTATTCGACCATGCCGGAGCCGGCTCAGGTCCGGCGGACGGCGCTCCGCACGAAGTTGGTGATGGTCTCGGTGGGGGTGTGCACGGCGTGCTTGGTCCGCACGTGGTCAGCCACCTTCGACATCAGCTCCTCCTCGCTGCCGGCCTTCCCCCGCCAACTGCAGGGGTGATCGGCATCCTTTCACCTGAACTCGTACGCCATTGTCGCTCTCCCTTCGCACTCACCGCCGGGCTCGGACCCGGCGCCGACGAGGCCTTTCGACCTCTACGACCTCGACCTCTTCGACCACTTCGTACCCTTCGTCCTCGTAACCTTCGGCCTCGTACCCTTCGGCCTCGTACCCTTCCCCTTCGTCCTCCTCCTGGTACTCGTCCTCCGCCTCTTCCGCCTCCTCCACGCCTTCCACGTCCTGGCCCGCGGCCAGTCGGGCCATGTCCTCCTCCACGGCGGCGACGTCGTCGGCGATGGAGCCGACCACGTCTCGGAGCGGCTCACACTGGTCGGCGATGGCTCGAACCCCGATGAGCACGGTGCCGAGCGTGAAGCTCACCTTGTAGAGGCTGTAGGCGATGATGATCAGGTAGGCGGCCAGCGCCCCCACCACCAACGCCACCCCGATGATTGTGACGATTGCTTCTGGGCCCACGAGACTCGAACTCCCCTCAGTTGGTTATCCGTTTGGACGATGACGGGTCGGCGTCAGCTCATACGCTGGAGAGCCGAGCCGTACCTGGTCACCCCCTGGCGAGCCTCGGCCACGAGGTCGCGGGTGGTCAACAGCTTGGGAACAGCGTCAAGGGTGCCCGTCAGAGCCACGCCGTGCTCGAGGATGTCGTCGGCGTAGGCCCTGATCTCGAACGTGGGGCGCAGCAGCTTGTTGGCCAGCCACACCACCACCGGCGCCACCACCAGGATCAGCACCGCATTTGCGATCCACCACAAGATCATCCCACTCACCTTTCAGGCCGTCGTGCTGGCAGGGTCGCCAGCATCGTAGATGGCCTGTGGGCAAGACGGGATGTCACCCCCGGCGGAAAGTCATCTAGTGCTCTTCGGCAGGAAGGCTGGAGGCGGTGGGCGGGGGAGCCCCCGGTCAGCGCCGGACTCGAGCCCGGCGCCGTCGAGGCCGCTCAACCTCCACCACCTCGACCTCTTCGTACTCGTCGTACGCTGCTTCTTCCTCGACCTCTTCCTCTTCCTCTTCGTACGCCGGTTCGTACGCCGGCGGGGGTCGGCCCGAGGAGGCCACCGACGCCATGGTCTGCTCGACGGCGCCGACCTCGTCGGCGATGGACGACACGACAGAGCCCACGTTGCCGGTCTTGTCCGCTACGTCGAGGATGACCTCGTTCAGGATCTTGGACAGGTTGGAGCTCACCTTCACCAGGATGCCGGCGATGAGGATCAGATAGATGGCAAGAGCACCCACGATCACGGCCACAGCGGCGATGGTCACGATTGCCTCAAGACCCACGACGGCCTCTCTTTCTCTCTACGAAGGGGATTGGAGCCAGGCGTCCGGGGCTCTGGGACAACTCGGGGCTCCGGCTCACTGGATTCGCTGGAGGGCGGCGCCGTAGCGGGAAGCCCCCCGGTTTGCCTCGGAGGCGAGCTGGCGCGTCCGGTCCAGGGCAGGAAGGGCGTCGAGGGCGCCGGTGAGGGCGTGGCCGTGCTCGAGGATGTCGTTCGAGTACGCGAGGATCTCCCGGGCTGGACGCACCAGCTTGTTGGCCAGCCAGATCACCACCGGGGCCACCACCAGCAGCAGCACAAGGTTGGCGATCCACCATAGGACCATTGCACACCCCCAATAGTTGTCCCGGCACCGCCGGTGAGGGTGATCATAGGCCGCCAAGCCGGTGAGGGAAAGTGGCTTTCCTCAGCCGCTGTGGCGGCACTGCACGCGGTCAACAGTCGCTAGACCGTCGCCCTCCGTGGGAATTGCACTGTTGACGCAAGCGACCGGGTCAGGTGATCCCCACCAGCTCCTTGTCCACGAAGGTCACGATCTCGCCCACCGCGGCGCGTACGGCCTGGGCCTTGTCGGCGCCGAGGGCGGTCCCCAGCCGGTCGGCCTCGACCACGTCGGGGTCCTGGGGAACGATGCCGGCCAGGGGCACGCCGTACTCGGCGGCCACGGTGGCGAAGAACTCGGAGTCCTGGGGCAGCCGGGCCTTGTTGCCCACGCCGTACGTGCGGGGAATCCCCAGCTCCTCGGCCAGGGCGATGGTGCGGGCACCGGTGAGGATAGATTTTCTGCTGGGCTCCATGACCACGAGGAGCACGTCGGCGTAGGCGAGCGTCCCGCCGGAACGGCTCAGGTGCTCCAGCCCGGCCTCCATGTCCACCAGGGTGACGTCGGCCTCTTCCTCGATGGCCGCTCCCAGCAGGCTGCGCACGGCAGCGTGGTTGCCACAGGTTCAGCCCGCTCCCGCCTGACCGACACGCATGGCATGCAGGATGGTGACCTCCGACGGGGTGCGGACGCCATACTCCCGCACCAGATCGGCGGGGGTGACGGTGCCGTCGCCCAGGCCCACGGCCAGCGTGCGGGGCAACACCGGCACCTCGTCGGTGACACCGAGGTCGAGACCCAGGTTCTGGGCCAGGTTCGGATTGGAGTCGGTGTCCACGGCCAGCACTCGCCGTCCCTGCTCCACGTAGGACTGGGCCAGCAGCGCCGAGATGGTGGTCTTGCCCGTTCCCCCCTTGCCAACCACGCCCAGCTTCATGGAAGTGCTCCCTTGTTCGTCGGCGTCCTGATGCGCTCTTATGTGCTTTCCCCACTCATTCTGCCACGGCTGGCGGGCCGGCCGTGGCCTGACCCTCCGCTAGACATTGCGGCGTGACCATGGGTCAAGCGCCGGCGCAGCCGAGCGTGGTTTCGACGCTCCACAAACGATCCCTCGAGCCCCGGCACAGGGTCTCGCCCTGGCTGGAGACGGCGTGGCGGGAGCTGCTGGCCAGACCCGCAATGGCGACCAACCGCCCCGGCCCACCGTTCCAGCCCCACGGGAGGCCGCAACGAGCAGGCTATCCCGCCCCCGGGGCCGGCGGGTGGGGGCTGGCGGGCCAGCTCGGGCGCGGCCTCGAGGATGCTCACTCTCTTGAACAGGCCCTTCCGGAGATGACTCGATGGCTGGAGAGGTCGTTCCACCTGCCCGTCGCCATCGTCCTCGCCCGCGAAGGGAAGGTGGACGAGCGCTTCGCCTGGCCGCCAGACGGACCCGTGGCTCGCTGGGTCACCGCCACCGCTCCTGAACCGCCCCAGGAAGGCACGGTGTTGTCCACGGTGGTGCGGGACAAGCGCACCGTCCACGAACCGGTGGCCGAACAGGGTTTCTCGCTGTTCCACACGTCCGATCGTCCCGCTGCGGTCCGTTCCATCGCCGTCGTACCGCTCGTGGCCGGGGGTGACGGTCAGGGAGCGTTGGTCGTGTGCTCCCCCGCGCCGGCCGGAATTGGTCCCGGACTGGTGGCCGAGGTGGAGGAGGCGGCTTCGCTGCTGGCGCTGGTGGTGGCCAATGCCCGCCTACGCCAGGTCGTGTCGGCCATGCAGAGCGCCCAAGAGGCGGCTCGTCTGCGGGAGGAGCTGTTGGCGGCCCTGTCCCATGACATGCAGACGCCCCTGGCTGTGCTGCTGGGCTCGATCAAGGCCCTCCAGGCGGTCGACGACCTGGCACCCAAGCACCGGGCTGGGTTGTACGAGAGCATGGCCCGCCGCGGTGCCGAGCTTCAGCGCCTGGTCGAGCAGTTCCTCGACTATTCACGGCTCGAAGCGGGGCGGCCCATCGAGGTCCGGCCGAGCCCCACCGATGTGGCAACCGCCATCGCCAAGCTGGAGACCGACATCGGCTGGCGGCGACCGCTCCAGCTCGACGTTCCCGACGAGCTGCCGCCGGCGTTCGTCGACCCCGACCGCCTCGACCAGGTGCTGGCCAACCTGGTCTCCAACGCCTTGAAGTTCTCCCCCGTGGACTCACCGATCACCGTGGAGGCCCGGGCCGGCGACGACACGGTGGAGATCGTGGTGGCGGACAACGGTCGGGGCATGGCCCCGGCGGAGGTGGAGAAGGCCTTCCTCAAGTTCCAGCGGGGAGCGGGGGCCGAGGACACACCGGGCACCGGACTGGGCCTGTACGTGAGCCGAGCCGTGATCGAGGCCCAGGGGGGGCACCTCGACGTCGAGAGCGTGTTGGGCCGTGGGAGCCGCTTCACGGTGGTGCTGCCCCGCCAACCGCGGCCCGACTGACAGTCCCTACCCCTTGGCCTTGGTACGCAGGGTCCTCCGCTTCGGCGCCTCCCCCTCCTCGAACGCGGCCAGGGCCTCGAACAGCTCGTCGAAGTCAGCCTTGCCCAGGCTCTGCACACCGAGGACGGCGGCCTCTTCCTCGAGCTCGGGGCTCAGGTACGCGGAATACAGCAGGATGTGGCCCTCGTACCCCTGCTCTCGGAGCTGGCGAGCTACCTCGACCCCGGGCATGTCGGGAATCCGCTGGTCGAGCACCACGATCTCGGGCGGGTTCTTGGCCCAGAGGGCAAGGGCCGTCTCGCCATCAGGCGCCTCGTCCACCAACCACTTGCGCTGCTCCAGCAGCACCCACAGGGTGTGACGCATGTCGTCGTCGTCCTCGACCACCAGGACCCGGCGACGGTTGCGCTTGGAACGGCGCTCCTGGTGCACCAGCCCCCGGTAACGCTCGAGGAGACCGCCGATGGTGCGCCGTTGGTGCACGAGCCCGGGCGCCGACTGGCGCAGCTGGGCATCGCCTTCGGACGTCAGGGCGTAGACCCGCCGAGCCGGTCCCCGTTCGGGCGTACCCCACGAGGAGGTGATGAGGCCCTCGTCCTCCATGGCCCGCAGCGCTCGGTAGAGGCCACCGAAGTCGGGAACGTCGAAACCCAACTCGGACAGCCTGCTCACCAGCTCGTAGCCGTGGCTCTCCCGCTCCTTCAACAACAGGAGGATGGCGGGGCGCAACAGGCTGCGGGCCCGGAAATCCTCGGCGCCTCCGGGTCGTTCTTCGCTCGCTCTTACCGGCTTGGGCACGATGGTGACCTCCGCGCCCATTATGTCCGCTCCAGCGCCGGTGTCACACCACTTGCAGGGTGCGCACCATGTCAATTGTGACGCGCTCCACCATCTCCGTGGCTGAGCGCATCACGAGGCGGGCGCTGGTGTCCACCCCACCGGCGACCCCCCGTGCTTCCCCCTTGGGCAGCATCTGGATCTTCACCCGTCGACCGACGAGGGCACACCGCTGCTCGTAGGCGGACGCCAGGGCGGCGGCGCCGTCCTCCCCGGCCAGGGTGGCCGAGGCGCGGTCCATGGAGGTGACCACTGCCTCGAGGAGCTCGTCGCGGTGTTCGGCCCCCAGCCCGAGGCGCTGGAGGTCGAAGCGCAGACTGACCACGGCGCTGCGAACGCTGCCGGGACCGAGCTGGATCTCGGCCTTGGTGCCGGCTACCTGCTCCTCGGACGCGGCGTCGACCACGGCGTCGGGCCACCAGGTGGCCAAGGGGCGGCCGGCGGCGGCCTCCGCCCCGTCCACGGCGCCCATAGCCGCCACCAGCCACGCCACGTCACCCTCCTCGGCCGGGACCGGCGGCCGCAGGACCACGGCGCAGGCCAGAGTGGCATCGCCAGGCGCGTGCCACTTGCGACCTCGGAACCCCAGTGGGCTGACCTCGAGGTCGACCACCACCGTGGCACCGGCGGGCGCGTTCTCCTGGCGGGCCCACGCCAGTGCCTGGGTCCCGGCGGAGATGGCCACCTGGAAGTGCCTGACGGGGTGGCCGAAACGCTCCTGCGTCTCCACCACCGGGCCCCCGCCGCTCATGCGTTCATGAGCGCGTCGAGCCCCTGCAGGACGGGTGAGCGCTCATCCCGCCACCGAGCGGCGGGGCACCAGACGCTCCACCCTCCACCTCTCGCCGTCGTGGGACAGCTCGGCTGAGCCCACCGGAAGCCCCCCGCCCAGCTCGGGGGGCATGGGCGCAGTGAGCACCACCCGGGCCTGGCCGGACGCCGGCGGCTCTGGGTCCAACTCGTATTCCAGAGTGTCCAGGTCGTTGCCCTGCAGGTCCGCCCGGAGACCGTGGACAAGGTCCAGCAGGAACTCGTTGAGCTCACTACCGGCGGCCGTTCCGTCCCGCAGACGAGCGGCCAGGCCCTCGTCCATGCCTTGGTTGACGGCTACCCGGAGCACCGTCTTGCGGCCCTCGTCTCCGAGGAGCCCCCACACGGTCTGGTGCTCCCCCCAGGCCACGGCCTCCACGAAGGTCTTCGCCGTCTCAGCAGGCTCGTGGACCCCCTCCCCAGGGGTCATGGGCGCTCCCAGTCCAGCGAGTACAAGAAGTCCCGCACGAAGATGCGCTGCGGGCCCTGGAGGGCTTCACCGATGGCTGCGTCGAGGGCTCGGTCGGCCTCTTCCTTCTCTGCCTCCCCCAGGCGGGCGTGGGCGTCGAGGCGAGCCCGCAGGGCCACCTCCAGGTACTCGTTGGGGAGCTCCATGAGGGCGCTCAGCTCGGCCTCGATCACAGCCCGAGCCCGGGCGCCCCCCAGACGGGCCGAGGCCAGCGCCAGCTCGGCGATGACCGAGCGGCGCGAGGGCTCGGGCAACTCGAGCAGGCGGATCAGGCGCTCGCGCATCAGCTCCACCCTGTCGTCTCGACGAGAGCCGCCGATGAGGGCCGCGAAGTGATCGGCCCGGCCCAGCCCGGGTGCGGTGCTCTCCAGCTCCTTCTCGGTCCGCTCCAGGCTGGCGTAGGCCTGCCGCCAGGCGTCGGCGTGGAGCCTGGTGTCGAGCAGGGCCACGGCGTCCTCGAAGCAGGCCAGCGCCCGGCGCAGGTTCGTGGCGCCCCCGAGGGCGGCGTAGGCCAGGCCCAGGTTGTGCTTGGCCAGGGCGTACTGGAAGGGAAAAGCACTTCGGGTGAAGACGGTGAGCGACTCGCTGAAGGCCTTGATGGCCTCCTCCACCAGCGCCTCCCGCTCCGAGGGCCGCAAACCCGCCAAAGCGCTGCAGGCCACGCCCATGCTGTGGCTGACCAGACCGTGATGGTAGGGCGCTTCGTCCGGGTCCAGGTCCGCCCTGGCCTCTTCGAAGTCGGCCAGGGCCGCCTCCAGTCCCTCCTCGCCGCTCATGGCCGCGTGGGCCTGACCCCGGTTGTGCAGGGTGGCAACCCGGCCCCGCCGGCCCTCGGCGGAGGCGGTGTCGAAGTGCTCCACTGCCGCGTCGAAGGCCTCCACTGCGGCCTCGAGCTCGCCGAGCTCGGTACGGACGAGGCCCAGGTTGTTGAGCGCAGCCGCCCGCTCGCCGTCGCGCTCCCTTCCCTCGAGCAGCTCTGCCGCCTTCTCGAACAGGCCGGCCGCCCGCCGCCGGTCGCCGAGAGCCCGCTGGGCGGCGCCGGCGGCGTTGAGGACGCGGCCGTGCTCGACGGGGTCGATGCTGGGGTCGAAGACGGCAGCGGCCACGTCATAGCAGGCCAGCGCCTTGCGCAGGCTCTCGGTGGCGCTGCCCAGGGGGGACTCGGCGTGGGCCAGGCCCAGCCGGTAGGCGACGGCAGCATGCTCGTAGGGCCGTGTGGCACGAGGCGTCCTCGCCAGCTGAGCCTCGAGGGCTTCGATCACCTCACGCCGGTCCGTCACCTCGGCCACGGCTCAGGCTCGCTTCACGCGGCCGGCGCTTCGCCCGCCATGAGGGCGCCGACGTGACGCACGATCTCGGCCACGGCCACGTCGACGGCAGCGAGCACCGGTTCCGAGAGGCCCTCGCCGACGCCGTGGGCGTCCTCGGGCTGGCAACCGACCTCCAGCACCCGGGGGGGGAGCACCCCGAGAGCCTTGGCCAGCATCATGGCCCGGTCAGGCGTCGTGAGGTGCATGTCGGCCAGCAGGTCGTGACGCTCGTCCCATGTGAGCGTGTGCACGTCGACCACGTCGGGATCGATGAGCATGACGTTCCCGGGCGGGCGGTCCAGGTCCACCGTGTCCACCACCACGAGGGCGTCCCAACCCTCCTGGAGCTCCTGGACGAGGGCGATCCCCCCGATGCCGGTCTCGATCACCCGTACGCCTTCGGGAAACTCGACACCCTCCAGCCGGCGCGCCACCTCCACCCCGAACCCATCATCGGCCCGCAACACGTTCCCCACCCCAGCAATCAAGACCCTCACCTTCCCCACCCCCCAAACGGGTGGCCGAGAGGTCGCCGTGCCGCCCGAGCAGGCCGGTTGGCCCGTGGGGGAGGGGCCCAGCCCACCCGCAGCGAAGCGAGGACGGGATGGGAGGGGAACCCGGAGGGACAGGACCCGGCCTGCGAACCGCCGGCCCCGCTCACGTCAGCGCGCCCATCGACATCTCGGCCACCCGCAGCGCATACCCCTTGACGGCCCACCACGTGATGTACTCCTCGAGCTCGGCCCACGCCTTCTCGTCCACACTGTCTCGCCAGTGGTCGAGGCGGCGCTCGACCTCGCCGGCGATGATCTGGTCGAGGGCGGCGATGATCTCCTCCTCGTCTCCGAGGATGTGCCTGCCGGCGTCGCCACCCCGCAGGTCGGCGGCCACGCGCCCGGCCTCCTCGTCGAGGCGGTCGAAGTCGGGTTCTGCTCCTTCGGCGGCGGCGAGGACCAGGCCGGCGGAGTTCTCCTCCACCCGGCGCAGGCAGTAACCGTTGGTCAGGGCGTAACCGGCCCAGACGCCGATCTCGACGATGGGCTGGGACAGCCGCTGCTCGGCGACGGCCCGGTCCACGTAGAGCTTGGCCAGAGGCGTGAGCGGGTGGCCCTGGGCAAGGGCCCGGGCCTCGAAGACCAGGCCCCCGTCACCCAGCGCCACCTCTATCTCCTGCCCGCTGAACGGGAGTGCCGGGACCCGGTCATCGCCCCTCGTGCCCGCGGATCTGCAGCAGCGGCTCCTGGGGCTCGGGCATGCCTTGGGCGTCGGGGGCAGCGCCGGGGGCGGTGACGCACTCGAGATCGGCTTTGGTCTCGTCGAGCTCCTCGGCGGCATCCACCTGCTCGAGGCGGCGGAAACCAGGCCAGTGCTTGCGCAAGGCCTCCTCCACCCCGTAGGTGAGAGTGGCCGATGAGCTGGGACAGCCGTCGCAGGTGCCCTTCATGCGAACCTTCACCACGCCGTCGGCGATGCCGGCCACCTCGAGCTCCCCCCCGTGGGACTCCACGATGGGCCGGACCTCCTCGAGGGCGGCGGCGACCGCCTGCTCGGCTTCGGCCCCGACATCGGGACTCTCCCCGAGGTCGTAGAACTCGAGGAGCGTGCCCGCCAGCTCGTCACGGGACACTGATTCGAGGAAGATCTCACCTCTCCACGTGCGGATCATCTCCACCAGCTGGCCGAGCCCGTCGCGGTGGAAGACGTCGTACCACTCGAGGAGCTCGGTCACCTCGGCCGCCACCGCCTGGTCGGGATGGTTGAGCAGGCCACCGGCCAGCTCGCTGATGCGGTACGGGACCTGCGAGAAGGGCAGCTCCTCGCCGCCGTGCGGTTGTTCGCTCATGCTCATGTCTTCGCCCCCTCCGCGGCGGAGCCGACCTCCTCGCGCACCATGGCGAGGACGGGGTCTACCGTCGCCTCGACCTCTTCGCTGAAGCCCAGACCGAACGAGCGATCGCCGGGCTCGACTTCGATGACCACCGTATCGGCTGGGAACGCCTTCCAGTACCGGACCACGGCCAGGGTGTGGTCGAGGTCGATGATGCCTCCCGCCGCTTCCGCCAGCCGCTCCTGGACCTCGTCGTCCGGCGGGGGTGTGAGGTCGAGCGGGTAGCGGCGGATGGTGCCCGGCGGGTCGACGTCGCGGGGCATGGCCCCCACGAGCACCACCTTGCCCGGGACCAGCTCCTGGAGGAAGTGCAGCACCCGGTGGGCGGCGTAGGACAGATCCTCGACCACCACGCCCTCAGGCCAGTCGAGATGCTCCACACGCCGGATGAACTGGGTGCCGAAGTCCAGGTCCCGGAGCCAGGGAAGGCCGATGCCGCCCACCAGGACGGGGGCGGCATCGGTCATTTTGGCGTCTCGTTTAGCTGAACTTGTCGGCGTGGGGCTACTCCAGCGTGCAGCCGCAGGAGTTGATCTCTCGGACGATGGTGCCCTTGCCGGTGTCCATGTGGGTGGTGCAGGGCATGCACGGGTCGAAGCTGCGGATGGCCCGCAGGACGTCGATACCCTTGACCTGGTCGTCGGGGACGCTCTCCAGGATGGGCGTGCCGATGACGGCCTCCTCGTAGGGGCCGGGGGTGCCGAAGGGGTCCCGGGGCGACGCGTTGAGGGTGGAGGGGGTCGTGATCTGGTAGTTCAGGATCTTGCCCTTGTCCGTGTGCATGTGGTGGACCAGCCAGCCGCGGCCGGCCTCCCAGAACCCCACCGACACCCGCTCGTCCTTGGGCACCTTGTAGGGGGTGGCAACCCGGGTATCGCCCCGGCGCCAGTACTCCATGGCCTTGAGCAGGTTGATCATGCCGATGGCGGAGGTGAAGGCCATGGCGTAGGCCCGGCCCCGGTTGCGCTCGAAGGCGTTGATCCGATCGGGAACCTTCCAGAACAGCTCGGTCTCGGGCAGCTGGTGGCGGGGCAACACCATGCGCAGACCGTCACCCGTGGACTCGATGAAGGGGTTGTCGCCGAGCTTGCCCGCCAGGGCCGTGGTCCAGAGCGCCCCGTAGGCGCCAGTCTCGATGGACTGGCGGTCCCAGCGGGGAGCCGTGTCCCAGGTGTACTTCTCCTTGAAGTTCTTGGCCTGGGGCCTCGGGATGGTGGTCTTGTTCCACGGGTGGTAGGCGGAGATGGGGTTGCCGAGGGAGTCGGTGCGGAACCGGGGGCCGGCCGCCTGCGTCCAGTCGTCGTAGAAGGACGAGTTGATGAACTCCTCGAAGCCCATGTTGATGTCGGTGAGGTTGGTGGTGACCAGCTCGCCGTCGATGATCATGCCGGGAATCGAGTACCGCTTGTTCCCCCACGTGTTGCAGTTGGCGTAGGTGGCGTCGTAGGCCTCGACGTCGTCGTAGATCCCGGTCTGGGCGATGTTGACCGGCCGCTCTCCCACGGCCATGTAGGCGGGGTTGGCCTCGTAGTAGAAGTTGGTGATGTCGTCCCAGATGGCGGCGAGGATCTTGGAGCAGTCGAAGATCTTGCCCAGCTGGGTGTAGAACTCGTTGAACGTCGAGGTGGAGATGGTGGTCGACAGCCCACCCGGCACCAGCGTGGACGGGTGCGGGTACTTGCCGTACATGAGCATGCACATGACGCGCCCGATCCGGGTGTACTCGAGAGCCTCGAGGTAGATCTTGCCGGTCAGCGGGTTGAGGCCGTCCATGATGTCCTTGACGGTGCGGTAGCCGTGCACCTCGACGCCGGCGGCGAGGGTCTTCTCTGCCCTGGTGACCAGCTCGGGGTTGGTGACCTGCACCACCGACGTGGAGTAGTCGGGCCCGGCCAGGAGCCCCAGGTGCAGCGGGCGGTCGTAGAACATCTCGCCCACCTCGCCCAGGTTACGGCACAGGACGCCCAGAGGGGGCGGCTGGATGCCGAAGGCCTGCTCGGTGGCCAGGGACGAGACGGTGGCGTGAACGCCGCCGCACACCCCGCAGGCCCGGGAGCTGATGTCGATGGCGTCGCGAGGGTCGCGGCCCTGGAGGATGATCTCGTAGCCCCGGAACAGCATGGCCTGGGAGTGCGCCTCCACGGCCTTGCGGTTCTCGAGGTCGAGCACGGTGTGCACGGCCAGAGCGCCGGCCACCCGGGTCACCGGGTCGATGTTCCAGTCACGGAGCCGGGGCGGGGCGGCCAGCTGGGCACCGGGGCCCTCCTGGCGGCGTACGAAGCTCTTGTTCTCGCCAGCGGGCACGGCGTAGGGGTTGTCGCCGGCGCCCTCCTTCAGGTGGGCCTTGCCGCTGTCGTCGAACTCGATCGGGAGGTTCTTGAAGCACATGGTGATTGATCCTTTTCCTTGCTCGGGTTGACTAGTTGAAGGACTCGTGGCTGTGCTGGTACTTGGAGTAGACCTTGTGGAGGGCCTTCTGGGCCCCGCGGGGGCCGACACGGGACCGGGCCCACCCACTCGGGGCGTCCTTCTTCCAGCGGGTCTCCATGTTCTTGTCCGCCTGGCTCACTCGCCGGCTGCGCCGGATGAACGAGCCGACGATGCGGCTGGTGGTGCTGGAGACCAGCGAACCGGGGGGGGTCTCGTATATCGGCGAGAACTTGTCGGGGAAGCCGGGCATGGTGCAGCCGATGCAGATCCCTCCGGCCTGCATGCACCCGCCGTGGCCGTCGACGATGCCCCGCTCGGCGATGTTGCACTGCACCACCGGGCCCCAGCAGCCCAACTCGACGAGGCACTCCTTGTCGCCGTACTCCTTGGCGAACACGCCCTCCTCGTAGTAACCGGCCCGGGGGCAGTGGCGGTGAACGGTCTCACCGAACAGCCACGCCGGACGGCCCAGCTCGTCGAACTCGGGCAGGGGGGCGAGGCCCTGGAGGAAGAGCAGCGTGGCCGCTGCCGTCTCCAGGTAGTTGTCACCGATGGGAGCGCACCCGGGGACGTTGACCACCGGCACCCCGAAGGCCGACCGGTAGTCCTTGCCCAGGTAGTCCATGACGCTCATGGCGTTGGTCACGTTGCCCTTGGCCGCGGGGATGCCCCCCCAGCTGGCGCAGGTACCGATGGCGATGATGGCGGCGGCGCCGGGAGCGAGGCGGTCGAGCCATTCGAGGCTGGTGATCTGGCGGCCCGTCTGCGGGTCCTCACCGAGGCCCATCCAGTGGCCGTCGCCGGCGATGGACTCGTCCATGATGGAGCCCTCCCAGGTCAGCACGTAGGGGGCGTCGAGCTCGCCCCGCTCGGCCATGAACAGGTTGTGCACCCACTCCGGACCGGACTCCATGGACACCACGGTGTGAACCAGCTCGACCCGGGGCAGGCCGGGGACGATGCCCATCAGGAGATGCTCCACCCGGGGGTGGGTGCCACCGGACACGGCGACGGTGCACCCGTCACAGGAGGCGCCCACCATCCAGAGCAGGTAGA
>JALZJC010000178.1 GCA_030859945.1 Actinomycetota bacterium
TCAGAGCAGCCGTCCACTCGTGGGCCCGACGCAGGTCGAAGGCCTTCTGACACACGAGGACCATCGCGCAGTAGGCCCGGCCGGCCACGATGGGCGAGACCTCCTCGGTCGTCACGGCAACCATGGCCTCGTCGAGCAGCGGAAGCCCCTCGGCAGCGTGACCCATCTCAACGAGAGCTCGGCCCTGGACGAGCCGACCCAGCGTCAGCAGATCTATGTCACCGAAGCGCTGGCCGATGGCGATCGCTTCGTGCGACAGGCGGTGCGCCTCGCTCGGATCGCCCTGTGCGAGGTTTGCCAACGACCTGGGAATGAGCATGAAGCCCCGTTCGACGCAGTCGAGGTCGTGATCCTCCAGCAGTCGCTGGGCGCGGCCGACCCATCCGCCCCCGCGCGCCGTCTCGCCGCGACTGAACAGGCCCGATGCCAGCCAGAAGGCGCAACGCACCGCCCGGGCGACCTCACCGCATTCGAGAAGCTGGAGGTGGGCTCGCTCCCAGGAGCTGGCCGAAATCTCGTCTTCTCCAACGAGCTGCGCCGCGACCGCGAGGCGCTCCAGGTCCTCTGGCCCCAGTGGTTCGTCACGGTCGGCGGCCGACAAGCGCTGGTAGGCCCCGCTCCAGACTCCGCTGTCAAAGTCGGCCCGAGCTGAATCGAGGAGGGTCCTCATGGTTGTGTGATCCCCCGCAACAGCTCGTCCTCCCCATCGATGGCGCAATCGTAGAGCAGCCGCGATTCAGAGGAGCCCTTGCGAGGCGGGATCGCGAACCGAGTTGGTCACCCGTAGGGTCGGGCGGGATAACCGGTTTGGCCGTGTCCCCAGCCGCCCTACGCAGGATACGAGTCCATTCTCGACGAGATCGCACCCAGCGACTGACCGTCACCTAACGCCGGCCCCGGGACGTCAAGTCAGCAGGGATGAAGCGTCCATCTCTATGCCGACCACCTTGGCGACGCGGTTCAGGTCGGCGTCGTGGGCGAGCAGGACAGCCTCGTGGCGCAGCGCCACCGAGGCGATCATGCAGTCGATAAGCCCCCGAGGCGTGACGCCCGCCCGCCGGCACCTGCGATAGACGCGTGCCGCCCCGTGGAAGTCGGCGGCGACATCGAAGCGGAGAAGCTCGAAGCGCAGGAGGAGCCGACGGAGGCCCGCTTCCCCTTGATCGGTCCGAGCCCCGGCCAACACCTCCATGACGACGGGGTCGGTGACGGCGAGGGGACCATCCTCGGCGATCAGGTTGGTGACCCGTAGGTCGACAGGGCCCCCCGTGGCCCGGTCGTACTCGACCCACGCCGAGGTGTCGGCGAGGATCATCAGCTCCCCGTGGCCGTGGTGTCCTCAGGCATTTCGACTATGGCGTGGGCGCCCCGCATGGCCAACGCCTCGTCACGGCTCATGGGCTGGCCCGCCAGATGTCTCAGGGCGAGGTCGACCGCCTCGGTCTTGGTGTGGACGCCATAGCGGTCCATGACCGCCCTGAGATAGTCGTCCTCGATCTCGATGTTCGTCCGGACCCGGGCCATACACCTAGCTTACACGCTAGGTGCCTAGCAGGTGTATCTAGCCTACCGGGGACTGTCCCCGAATCCCGAGGCAGCCGCCAGCCCAGCGGGCCGGTGACCCTGACCGCCGGGTTGGCCTTGTGTCGGGCGCGAGTTGCGGCGGGCGGGACAACCCGCGCAGGCGAACCAGGACCGGTGTCTCGCCGAGCGCTTCTTGCCGGACGGCTTCAGGCGTTCGGCACGGCCGTGGCGGCGATGATCTGGTCGAGAATCGACTGGTTGGGGAGGGGCGGCGGGTCCACCAAGGGCAGCTCACGGATTCGGTCGAACGCCTGCTGGATGAACTGGCCCTCGATGGAAGGGGTGTGACAGCCGACGATTGTGGTGAGGTCGAGACGCTGCACGCTGTCGACGGTGAGGCCGTACTTCTCGGGGTCGACGATCGCCAGCCAAGGGCTGATACCCCCGAACGCGAACAGTGTCATCCCGAACTGCCAGAAGTCAGGGTCGAGATCAGCGACGGGCATGTGCGGGTCGGGAAGGGGCGTGGCGAACGCGTCAGCTGCCCAGTAAACGCCAGTCGTCGGATCGAACAGCCCTCGGGTTGTCGGCGAGTCGTAGACCGGTGGCCGCACCGCGTGCAGTGTCCGGTCCCCGATGCTGAACGACTCGTCGTGCATCACCCACCGGCACTGGTTGAGTGGGAAGTTGAAGCAGTTCGTGTGACGCTCAACCATGGCCCAGTTGCACACCAGCTGAGCGTTGGGGCATGCGGTCATCACCTGGTCGAGGTTGCCCGTGTGGTCGACGTCATCGTGCGACAGGAACACCCAGCGGACGTCGTTGGGCTCAACCAGAGAGAACACGTCGCTGAGCCACTGCTTGCGGTTGGCGGGCGTTCCCGTGTCGACGATGATGGGCTCTTTACCGAGGATCACCATCGAGTTGAGATGGACGAACAATGGCTGGCCGAGGGCGGGCTGCACCTGGTGGATCACGTAGGTGTCGGCCGCAACCCTCGTCGGAGGTAGATGCGTCGTCGGGGCGACGGGCGCAAACGTCATGTCGGGCTCCCTCTAGGTAAGCGGCATGGCGGTCGGACCTGCTCCCGGGTGCACCGCGTCCCCATTCCCCAGCGCCACGCCTCGCGACCCCCTCTGACGGTGCAGGACGACGCCCATGTTTTACGATTTTGCACGCACCGCGCAAGCGGCCAAAACTGTCCCAGAACGTGCCGTGAGTTGAGCCGATCCGGGTAGCCCCGAAACGCCGGCTCGGTGTCACATTGACGGTGGCAAGCTGACGTTCGATGGGCAGGCACAAGAAGGCGACGGATTACGTCCTGGTCGAAGGACTGCGAATCGGCTTCCGGCGGGCAGGCGACGGTCCGCCGCTGGTGCTCCTCCACGGCGGGTTGGGAGATGGCCGGGCGTGGCGAGACCAACTCGAGGACCTTAGTGACGAGTTCACCGTGGTTGCGTGGGACGCGCCAGGCTGCGGGGGGTCAGCGGACCCGCCCGACGACTTTCGCCTGGCCGACTACGCGGACTCGCTCGCGGGTCTCATCGACGCGCTCGGCTTGCACCGGCCGCACGTGCTCGGCCACTCATTTGGTGCCGGCCTCGCTCTAGAGCTGTACCGCCGCCACCCCAAACTTCCCCGGTCACTTGTCCTGGCCGGCGCCTACGCCGGGTGGAGCGGCTCCCTCTCTCGCGAGGAGGTCGACAAGCGGCTGCGACTGGCCCTCGAGGTGGCTGAGCTCCTTCCCGACCGCTTCCTGCCCCAGTCGATCCCCGGACTCTTCTCCGACCTGATTCCGCCTGAGAGGTCCGAGGAACTCGCCGCCATCATGTCCGAGGCCCGTCCAGTTGGCACTCGCGTGATGGCACATGCTTTCGCCGAAGCCGACCTGCGGGACGTGCTGCCCCGGATCAAGGTCCCCACGCTGCTGGTATGTGGTGAAGCCGATGAGCGCTCGCCGCTACCTGTTGCCGAGGCGCTCCATGACGCCATCCCCACGTCGACAATGGTGGTGCTGCCTAGCCTCGGGCACGAGAGCTACGTGGAGGCGCCCGCGCAGTTCAACGCCGAAGTCCGAGCATTCGTCCGGTCAGTCCTCCACACTTCTTAGGCCACTGAGGCCGGCCTTGGGAACGGTGTCCGCTATCCGCGGCTATCGATCGCGTAGCGGCTCGCCCATACCGCCGGGTGGGAGTCACTCCGAACAGATCTTCTGGATCGCTGGTCGACGTTTCCTGCGTCTGATCGGTAGCACTCCGAACGAGACGGATCGGTCGCTCACAGCCGCCTCGGGGCACTCCTTGGAAGAAAGAGCGTCGGGAGTGATCGATGAGCCCGTCAAACTGCCGCTCGGCGCTCTCATGGAGGACACGCATGCGCTCAGAACGTGCGCCCATATCCACCGCCCTCGGAGGGCACGGGGATGAGCGGCGCGTCGGGAGGAGCCCCGTTGGGTTCCAGGACTGCGGCGGCCTGCCAATCCTTTTGCCAATCCAATCGACGGCATCCGGTGAAACGGGCCGCTACAAGCGCGCACCGCAAACCCACTCTGAGCTGGGAGAACGCCGCTGAACCCGACCAGCCGCCACGGGCCTGGTCACCCTCTCAAGGTGTGGATGGGGTGGATGCGCGAGAAGGCGCCCCGTAGAGGATGAAGAAGACTCGATGCTTCTCTCTCACCCTCTCAGCTGTTGCGCACCGGCCATCCGCCTTCTCGGGCTTCGACGCGACCAGCTGCGAGAAAAGCATCAAGATCGGCAGGGTCGAACCGGACGTGGCGACCGACCTTGAGGAAGGGGATGCGACGCTCCGCGACGAGACGACGTACGAACCTGGGCGTGACGCCCAGGCGGT
>JALZJC010000180.1 GCA_030859945.1 Actinomycetota bacterium
GTGCCCGCCTGGCGGTCGGCCCGCTCGGCAGGCACGCCGGCGGGCGGCCAGGGTGTCGAGCGGACCTCCCGCGTGGCGTCGGCGCTCGCCAACGTCGGCGCCTCGCCGGCGACCGTTTCGGGCGTCCGCATGGCGCTCGAAGCCGGCCGAGGCCACACCGCGGTGCCAGTTCGTTCCACGATCATGGGCACGGCGCTTGGCGTGGCGACCATTGCCGGGATATTGAGCTTCACCGGCAGCATCGGCCACCTCTTCGACCGGCCCCCGCTCTACGGCTGGAACTGGGACGTGCAGGTCGGCAGCGCCTTCTCCCCCGACCTGGCCGCTGTGGGCGAGCGCCTGGCCAGCGACCCGTCGGTCGCCGAGGTGGCGGTGGCGGCCCAGGCGCGGTTCCAGATCAACGGTCAGCCGGTTGACACTCTCGGGATCGAGCCGGTGCGCGGCGCGATCGAACCCACAGTTGTCGAGGGACGGGCGCCCCGTGCGCCGGGGGACATCCTCCTCGGCACCCGGACCCTCCGGGACCTGGACCTCGCCGTCGGCGACACCGTGCCCGTCACCTTCGCCAACCGTACCCTCCATCTGCACGTCGTTGGACGCGGCGTGATGAGCGAGTTCGCTGGCGCGGCGCGCCTGGGCGAGGGGGCGTCGGTGACGTTAGCTGGCCTGCGTCAGCTCGTGCCCGACGCCGTCCGCAACCTCGTCCTCGTGCGGGCCTACGCCGGGTCCGACACGCCCGCCCTCGTCGACGAGCTCCAAGTGATGTACGGCGCCGAAGGCGTCTACCTCCCCACGAAGCCGTCCGATCTCGCCGACCTCGAGCGGATTGGCGGCCTTCCCTTCGCCGTCGCCGGGCTCATGGCCGTCATGGCCATGACCACCGTGGCTCACATGCTGGCGACCTTGGTGCGCCGGCGGCGGCGCGACCTGGCAGTCCTCAAGGTGCTCGGCTTCACGCGGAGCCAAGTCGTGACGACCGTGGCCTGGCAGTCGAGCACGCTTGCCCTCGTCGCCGGGGTGCTTGGGCTGCCTCTCGGGATAGCCGCGGGGCGAACGGCATGGGAGGTGTTTGCCGACCGCCTCGGCGTGCCGCCCCGTCCGGTCACGCCGCTTGTTGCGGTCGCCCTTTTCGTGCCCGCGCTGCTCGTGTTGGCCAACTTGATCGCCGTGCTACCGGGCTTGCTGGCCGCCCGGGCGCGGCCGGGACCGGCGCTCCGGGAGGAATGACGCCTTCCCGCCCTCCGGCTCTCAGCGTCTCGGTCTCGACCAGCAAGGTGCGCTTGCCAGGCGAGGAAGTCTCAGTCGACCTCGATGAAGATGCACTCCCCGGGGCACTCCTCGGCGGACTCGATGGTGGCGTCCTCCATTCCCGCAGGGACCTTGGCCAGCCCTTCGGCGCCACCTGGGTCGCTCAAGACCTTCTCGCCGTCCTTGACGTAGGCGAGCCCGTCATCGAGCAAGGTGAAGACCGACGGCGCGATCTCCTCGCACAGTCCGTCCCCGGTGCACAGATCCTGGTCGATCCAGACCTTCATTCCACTCGCCTCTCCTGAAAGGGGGCTTCGCCCCGATAGGGACCCCTTCACGCTACCGCCCCGCGACCCCACCGTCAATTTCCACGGGGTCGGCTGCGAAAACTCGGCCGCACCCGTCTGGAGCGGCCTCTACGGTCAACCGGGTCGCGGCCCGGGGAGTGTAGGGTCGAAAAGCGAGAGGGGGTGGTGCCGACGGCTGACTCGGACGAAAGAAGACGGCTCCCCGGGGGCCAAGGCGAGGCGGCTCGGCTGCGGGAGCACGCCAGAGGCCTCGAAGACGAGATCACCCACCTGCGCCGGCGCCTCCAGGAAGCGCCCCGGCGGGTCCGTTCTCTCGAGGAGAAACTGCTCGAGACCAAGGGCCAGCTGGCCCAGGCCGTGTCTCAGAACGAGAAGCTCACCTACACCCTGCGAGAGGCTCGCGAGCACATCGCGGCCCTGCGGGAAGAGGTCGAGAAGCTCACGCAACCGCCCTCGGCGTACGGCACCTTTCTGGGCGTCAACGACGACGGCACCGCCGACGTGTTCTCCGCCGGCCGAAAGATGCGGGTGGCGCTGCACCCGGCCCTCGACGCCGACGAGATGCGCCGGGGCCAGGAGGTTGTGCTGAACGAGTCGCTCAACGTGGTGCTGGCCCGCAGCCAGGAGATCGCCGGGGAGGTCGTGGCCCTGAAGGAGGTGCTCGAGGACGGCAGTCGGGCCCTCATCGTCGGCCGGGCCGACGATGAACGGGCGGTGGAGCTCTCCGACGAGCTGGTCGGGGAGCGCCTTCGGGCCGGCGACAGCATGCTCATGGACCCCCGTACCGGCCTTCTCCTCGAGCGCCTGCCCCGGCCCGAGGTGGAGGAGCTGGTGCTGGAAGAGGTTCCCGACATCTCCTACGAGGATGTAGGCGGGCTGGACGACCAGATCGAGGCCATCACCGACGCCGTAGAGCTGCCGTTCGTACACAGGGACCTGTTCGTCGAGCACGAGCTGCCGGCTCCCAAAGGCATCCTGCTGTACGGGCCCCCGGGTTGTGGCAAGACGCTGATCGCCAAAGCGGTGGCCAACTC
This sequence comes from Actinomycetota bacterium, assembly GCA_030859945.1. Classification (GTDB taxonomy): domain Bacteria; phylum Actinomycetota; class Acidimicrobiia; order Acidimicrobiales; genus YB1-3. Next base: position 2,591 of record JALZJC010000180.1, read on the forward strand.
GTTGGCCCAGAAGGTGGGTGAGGTCAGCGCCGACGTCGAAAGGCGCAGCTACTTCCTCAACATCAAGGGCCCCGAGCTGCTCAACAAGTACGTGGGGGAGACGGAGCGCCAGATCCGGCTCGTGTTCCAGCGGGCTCGGGAGAAGTCGGAGGAGGGCGTCCCCGTCATCGTCTTCTTCGACGAGATGGACTCTCTCTTCCGTACCCGAGGCAGTGGCATCTCCTCGGACATGGAGTCCACGGTGGTGCCCCAGCTCCTGGCCGAGATCGACGGCGTCGAGGCCCTGAAGAACGTCATCGTGATCGGTGCCTCCAACCGGGAGGACCTCATCGATCCCGCCATCCTGCGGCCGGGCCGCCTGGACGTGAAGATCAAGATCGAACGTCCCGACGAGGCCGCGGCGGGCCAGATCTTCTCTCGCTACCTCACCCCCGGCCTGCCACTCGACGCCGACGAGGTCGAGTCCCTCGGCGGCGGGGACCGGCACAAGGCAGTTCGGGTCATGATCGAGCGGACCGTCGAGGAGATGTACCGCGAAGACGAGGAGAACCAGTTCATCGAGGTCACCTACCAGAACGGTGACAAGGAGATCATGTACTTCAAGGACTTCGCCTCGGGAGCCATGATCGAGAACATCGTGCGCCGGGCCAAGAAGCTCTCCATCAAGCGCCAAATAGCCCGGGACGGCAAGGGCATCTGCCTGGAGGACCTGCTGGTGTCCATCAGGCAGGAGTACAAGGAACACGAGGACCTTCCCAACTCCACCAACCCTGACGACTGGGCCAAGATCTCCGGCAAGAAGGGCGAGCGCATCGTCTTTCTCCGGGTCCTGCAGTCCGAGGGGGCGGGCGAGCCCACGGGAGGTCGGGCCATCGAGCGGGTGGGCACGGGCCAGTACCTCTGAGTCTCAGGCGTGGAGCGGGAGGGCGACGGCCTTCGGCTCTGCGGTTCCGGGCCCGCTGAGCCGGGGGCTAGGGTCGACTCGTGGCTATGGCCAAGGTCTGCGGCGTGGAGACGGAGTACGGCATCGTCCTGCGCGGCTCGGGCGACTCGAACCCCATCGCAGCGTCGTCGGTGCTCATCAACGCCTATGTCAGCGAGCTGCAGCGCAAGGTGGGATGGGACTTTGAGGACGAGTCCCCCGGCAACGACGCCCGGGGCTTCGCCCGGGAGGGATCCATGCCCCCGGAGGTGGAGACCCACCTGGTGAACGCCGTGCTCACCAACGGCGCTCGGTACTACGTCGACCACGCCCATCCCGAGTTCTCCACTCCCGAGTGTGTCGACGCGCTGCAGTGCGTTCGCTACGACAAGGCGGGAGAACGGATCCTCGCCAGGTCGATGGAGGCCGCGGCGCGCGCCCTGCCGAGCGGCCAGGACATCGTCGTGTACAAGAACAACTCGGACCGCAAGGGAAACTCCTACGGCTGTCACGAGAACTATCTCATGGACCGGCAGGTGCCCTTCCCTCGCATCGTCCATCACGCCATGCCCCACCTCGTCACCCGCCAGATCTACACGGGAGCAGGCAAGGTGGGGAGCGAGACAGCGCAGGCCGGGGGGGCTGAGATCCCCTTCCAGCTCACGCAGCGGGCCGACTTCTTCGAGGAGGAGGTGGGCCTCGAGACCACCCTCAAGCGGCCCATCATCAACACCAGGGACGAGCCCCACGCAGATGCGCAGAAGTACCGGCGTCTCCACGTGATCGTCGGCGACGCCAACCTGTCCGAGGTCTCCACCTTCTTGAAGGTCGGAGTCACGTCCATAGTCCTGGCCATGATCGAGGACGACTGGTTGGGCCAGCGGGACTTCGCCTTCGCCGCTCCGGTCCAGGCTCTCCGGCGCATCTCCTGTGACATCGACCTGGCGGAGTCGCTGCCCCTTGCCGACGGTCGCACCGCCACCGCTCTCGAGATCCAGTGGGAGTACCTGGACCTGGCACGCAAGTACGCCGAGGAGCGCGGCCTGCCCGAGGTGGGGGAGGAGGCGGGGGCGGAGGTGCTGCGCCGTTGGGAAGGGGTGCTGAGCGCCCTGGAGACGGATCCCATGTCCCTGGCCGACCAACTCGACTGGGTGGCCAAGTACCGCGTGATCGACGGGTACCGCCAGCGTCACGACCTGTCCTGGTCCGATCCCAAGCTGGCGGCCATGGACCTGCAGTACCACGACGTACGCCCGGAGCGGTCACTGTTCGCCAGGCTGCCCATGCAGCGACTGGTCACGGAGGACTCGGTGCTCGAGGCGATGACCGAGCCACCCCCCGACACCCGTGCCTACTTCCGGGGGCGGTGCCTGCAGCGCTGGGCCTCGAGCATCTCCGCTGCCAACTGGGACTCGTTGGTGTTCGACCTCGGCACCGACCCCCTGCGTCGTGTGCCCATGATGGAACCGCTCAGGGGCACGGCCGCCATGGTCGATAGCTTGTTGGAGCGATGTTCCGAGCCAGCGGAGCTTTTGGAGCTGTTGGGCTCCTAGGAGGCATTGGAGAACATGGCCGAGAGAGAACAAAAGAGAAAGCCGACTCCCGCCCGGGAGGTTGAAGAGGTCGAGGACGTGGCGCCCGTGCCCTCCGAGCAGGGCGAGAAGATCAAGGCCGAGTTGGACGACCTGCTGGACGAGATCGATGAGGTGCTCGAAGAGAATGCTGAGGATTTCGTCCGCTCGTATGTGCAGAAGGGTGGCCAATAGCCTTCGCCTAGTGCTGCACTAGCGTGCGGCGGGACATGACGCTTCCGATGTTCCCGCCCCCCGACGACCCCGGACCGAGCTTCACCCACCTCCTGCACCGTATGCACGGAGAGCCGCGGCCCTTCGAGGTCGACCGGTCGCTGATCGTGCACGGCACCACCATCGTCGCCATCCGGTACGCGGACGGGGTCGTCATGGTCGGGGACCGCAGGGCCACGGCCGGCTCCACCATCGCCCACCGCAACATGGACAAGGTGTACCCGGCCGACCGTCATTCGGGCGTTGCCATCGCCGGCGCCGCCGGCCCGGCCATGGAGGTGGTCAAGCTCTTCCAGCTCCAGCTCGAGCACTACGAGAAGGTGGAGGGGTCGGCCCTCAGCCTGGAGGGCAAGGCCAACCAGCTGGCCCAGATGATCCGGCAGAACATGCCCATGGCCATGCAGGGCCTGGGCGTGCTCCCCATATTCGGCGGCTACGACCTGCGGCGGAGGACGGGCAGGATCTTCGCCTACGACCTCACCGGCGGGCGCTACGAGGAGGCCGACTACCACGCCGACGGCTCCGGCGGCCGTGACGCCCGCACCACGGTGAAGCTGGGCTACACGGAGGGCATGGAACGCGAACCCGCCATCGAGCTCGCCATCCAGAGCCTGTACGAAGCAGCCGAGGAGGACTCGGCCACAGGTGGCCCCGACGCCGTGCGGGGCATATACCCGGTGATCGCCACCATCACCGGGGACGGCTTCGAGAAGTTGCCCGAAGCGGACGTCGCAGCCCGCTTCGCAGCCCTCATCGAGCGGCGCACGGCCGGGGGGCACCACCCATGAGCATGCCCTTCTACGTCGCTCCCGAGCAGATGATGAAGGACAAGGCCGACTACGCCCGGAAGGGCATCGCCCGCGGGCGGTCCCTCATGGGGGTGGTCTACGCCGACGGCATCCTCCTGGCCGCCGACAACCCCTCCCGCACCCTGCACAAGGTGAGCGAGATCTACGACCGCATCGCCTTCGCCGGCGCCGGCAAGTACAGCGAGTACGACCAGCTCCGCGTGGCCGGCGTTCGCCATGCCGACACCAAGGGGTACGCCTACAGCCGGGAGGACGTCGACGCCCGGTCCCTGGCCAACGCCTACGCCCAGCTCATCGGGCAGGTCTTCACCCACGACGTCAAGCCCCTGGAAGTGGAGATCCTGGTTGCCGAGGTCGGCCCCAGCGAGGACGGCCCCGGCCAGGAGGGCCCGAGGGACGCCAGTGCCCGTGAGGCCATCGGCGGCGACCGGCTCTACCACGTCCTCTACGACGGCACCGTCGTGGACGAGGACCATCTCAGTGTGCTCGGGGGCGAGTCCGAGGGCATCCAGGAGCGGATGGAGTCCACCTACGACGAGGGGTGGTCTCTGGCCGACGCCCTGCAGGGTGCCGTGGCTGCGCTGGCGGGGGAGGAGCGCACCATCGAGCCGTCGGACCTGGAGGTGGCCGTGCTCGAGCGTGCCCGCGAGCGCAGAGCCTTCCGCCGGATAGAGGACGACGAGCTGATCAGCCTGCTCGGGTGACGGCCAGGAGCACCAGGGCGACCAGGAGCACGACGGTGAGCCCCAGCATGACCGCCTGGCCGAGCAACGGCCGCCGGAGTGGGGCGGCGCCCTCGACGTCGTCGGGAGGCGGCCCGGCGTCGTCCTCGTCGGCCCGCAACAGGTCTCGGGCCAGCTGGATGTCGTTCTCGCCAACGTAGAGGTGGACCTCCCCGAGCAGGGGGTAGGGCCCACCGAGCGGGGGGCGCACCTCGATGGGGATGCCGTCCGACCCGAGCCTGGCCGTGATGACCCGCGCGTGGAACTGGTCGTGCACGGAGACCAGGTGCACCATGCGGGTCATCTCCCGAACGGTACCGTGGGGCCGATGGAGCGGCGCATCTTCGGGCTGGAGAACGAGTACGGGGTGACCTGCACCCTGCGGGGCCAGCGCCGGCTCAGCCCCGACGAAGTGGCGCGCTACCTGTTCAGGCGGGTGGTGAGCTGGGGTCGGAGCAGCAACGTGTTCCTCGAGAACGGGGCCCGTCTCTATCTCGACGTCGGCAGCCATCCCGAGTACGCCACTCCGGAATGCGACTCCATCTACGACCTCGTCGTCCATGACAAGGCGGGGGAGCGGATCCTCGAGCACCTCCTGATCAGCGCCGAGCAGCGGCTGCGGGAGGAGGGCATCCGCGGTGTCATCTACCTGTTCAAGAACAACACGGACTCGGCCGGGAACTCCTACGGCTGTCACGAGAACTACCTCACCAGCCGTCGCGACGACTTCGGCCACTACGCCGAAGTCCTCATCCCGTTCTTCGTCTCCCGTCAGATCTATTCCGGGGCGGGCAAGGTGCTTCAGACGGCGCGCGGCGCCATGTACTGCATCAGCCAGAGGGCCGAGCACATCTGGGAGGGCGTGAGCAGCGCCACCACGCGGAGCCGCCCCATCATCAACACTCGGGACGAGCCCCACGCCGACGCCGAGCGGTTCCGTCGCCTTCACGTGATCGTCGGCGACTCGAACATGAGTGAGTACGCCACCTTCCTCAAGGTCGGAGCCACCAGCATCCTCCTGCGGATGCTCGAGGACCCGAGCGTGGTGCTGCGGGACATGACCCTCGAGAACCCCATCAAGGCCATCCGCGAGATCAGCCACGACCCCACCTGCAAGCGCCGGGTCCGCCTGGCCAACGGGCGGGAGGCCAGCGCGCTGGACATCCAGAGCGAGTACCTGGGGCGGGCGCAGAGGTATCACGCCCAGAAGGGCCTGAGCCCGCTCGAGGAGCAGGCCCTCATGATGTGGGAGCACTGCCTCACCGGCCTCGAGAAGGACCCTCTCTCTCTCGACCGCGAGTGCGACTGGGTGATCAAGCACCGCCTCATCGAGGGGTACCAGGAGCGGGAGGACGTGCCGCTCACGAACCCCTCGATCTCGCTGCTGGACCTCCAGTACCACGACGTGTCCCAGCAGCGAGGCCTCTTCTACATCATGCAGCGCAAGGGAATGGTGGAGCGGGTGTGCACCGACGAAGCCGTCGACACCGCGGTGGAGCAACCGCCACAGACCACCCGGGCCCGCCTCCGGGGCGAGTTCATCCGGAGGGCCAAGGAACGGCGCCGTGATTACACGGTCGACTGGGTGCACCTGAAGCTCAACGACCAGCCCCAGAAGACGGTGCTCTGCAAGGACCCGTTCAGGGCCCGTGACGAGCGCGTCGAGAAGCTCATCGCATCCCTGTGATGCCCGGACGCGGGGCTCGTGCCTAGTTTCTCGACGCATCTCGTCAGTGCCCTTCTCTCCGAGAGGAAGGGTTTGCAGCGGGTCGAGTTGGACTCGGGCCGGAGGGCCTACGTGCTCACTGAGCTGATAGGGACGGTGGCGGTGGGGGACCGGGTCGTGGTGAACACCACGGCAGTGGATCTGGACCTGGGGTCGGGTGGCTGGGACGTGGTCCACTGGAACCTGGCGCGGGAGAACTGGTCACGGGAGGGACCGGGGCAGGTCATGAAGCTGCGCTACACGAGCCTGCAATCGGACACCGGCGCCGACGAGGAGCGAAACGGCTATCAGTCTGGTCACAGGCTCGACGCCATACCCGTGGTGGCGTGCTCGCTCCACAGCCAGGTGGCGTGTGTCGCCGCCGCCTTCAAGCACGCCGCACCCCACCGTCGCCTGGCCTACGTGATGACCGACGGGGGCTCCCTGCCGCTGGCCCTGTCCGACCTCGTAGCCGGCCTGTCGGGGTGCGGGCTGCTGGACACCACCGTCACGGCCGGCCAGGCCTTCGGTGGTGAGCACGAGGCCGTCAACGTGCTCTCCGCCCTCCACGTGGCCAAGGTGGGCGCCGGCGCCGATGCCGTCGTCGTGGGAACGGGCCCGGGCGTGGTCGGGACCAGGACCAAGTACGGCACGAGCGCCCTGGAAGTGGCATGGGTGATCGACCTCGCCGGCCGCGGGGGAGGGCGACCGGTGCTGGCCCTGCGCTACTCGGAGGCCGACCCCAGGAGTCGGCACCAGGGCGTGAGCCACCACTCGCTCACGGTCCTCGAGCAGGCTCACGAGCGGGCCCTGGTCCCGGTGCCGCGCCTTGGGCAGCCACCCAACGCCCCAGAGCACGAGATCGTCGAGGTCGACGTGCCCGACGTCCCTCGTCTCCTCTCCGCCCACGGACTGCACGTCAACTCGATGGGCAGAGGGCCGGACGAGGACCCGATGTTCTACGCCTACGCCGGCGCCGCTGGGGTCGCGGCCGCCTCGTTGTTTTCGCCGTGACCCGCCTCGAGCGGTTGATCAATCTGGTGGCAGCCCTGCTGGAGACGGACAGGCCCATCACCCGAAGTGACCTCCAGCAGCGCGTCCCCGGGTACGAAGGCTCACCGGAAGCGGTGCGCCGAGCCTTCGAGCGCGACAAGGACGCCCTCCGTGGCATGGGCGTTCCCATAACCCTCGAGCCCCTCGACCCTGGCGTGCCGGAGCTGGGTGAGGGTTACCGCATACGCCGGGACCAGTACGAGCTCGCCGACCCCGGCCTCGAGCCCGACGAGCTGGCTGCTCTGCACCTGGCCGCCTCGGCCGTTCGCCTCGAGGGTGCCGCCGGTCGAGAGGACCAATGGGAGGAGGCATTGTGGAAGCTCGGCGGTGCGCCCGGCGGCGTGGGGCTGGAGGGGCCACTGGCCGCTCTCCCCGGAGGCGAGCACCTTCTCACTCTCTTCGCGGCCATGACCGAGCGACGGACCGTCCGCTTCACCTACCGGGGTGCCGAGCGGTCGGTGGACCCGCTGTGGCTGACCTTCGCCAACGGCCGGTGGTACCTCGGTGGCAACGACCATCTGCGGGGCGAGGAGCGAAGGTTCCGTCTCGACCGGATCGAGTCGCCCCCCCTCGTCGGCGAGGCGGGCGCCTTCGAGCGGCCGGCTGTGGCCAGGCGGCCCTCGCCCCAGCCATGGCGGCTCGGAGACGAGGAGGAGGTGGAGGCGCTCCTGCTGGTGGATGCCCAGCAGGCCGACTGGGCCGTGGCCCAGGTCGGCCAGGCCTCGGTGCGTGAGTCTCGCCCCGACGGAGCCGTCGTCCTCTCGTTTCCCGTCTCCAACCGGGAGGCTTTCCGTTCTTTCGCACTCGGCTTCCTCGACCACGCCGAGGTCCTCGGTCCTCCCGAGGTACGAGACGATGTCATCGGCTGGCTCCAGTCGGTACGGAGGGCGACGGCATGACCCGCCGGCGGGCAGGCGCGGAGGAGAGCCTTCGACGGTTGCTGGCCCTGGTGCCATGGGTGGCCAGCCGCGACGGCCCCCTCATCCAAGAGGTCTGTGCTCGCTTCGGCTGCACCGAGGGTGAGCTCATGGAGGACCTCGAGCTGCTGTTCATGTGCGGCCTCTATCCGTTCACACCCGACACCTTGATCGAGGTGACCATGGAGGAGGACCGGGTCTGGATCCGTTACGCCAACTTCTTCTCCAAACCGCTCCGGCTCACCCCCGCCGAAGGCCTTTTCCTCGTGGCTGCCGGAACCACGCTGCTGTCCGTTCCCGGCACCGACCCTGAAGGCATTCTGAGGCGGGGGCTGTCCAAGCTGGCGGCCGTGCTCGGGATCGATCCGGACGAGGCTGTGGGTGTGGAGCTGGGTCAGGCCTCGCCGGAGGTGCTGACCACGCTCCAGCGAGCCGCAGCCGAGCACTACCAGGTGGAGGTCGACTACTACTCTTACGGCCGGGACGGCTGGGCTCGGCGCGTCATCGACCCGCACAGGGTGTTCAACGCCGCTGGCCAGTGGTACGTCGACGCCTGGTGCCACCGAGCGGTGGGGGAGCGGGTCTTCCGGCTCGACCGCATGGGGGGTGCCACCCTGCTCGGCACCACGTTCGAGCCCCGTCCCACCATCGGCACGCCCCAGACCTACTCGCCGAGGCCGCATGACCCCGTGGTGGTGCTGGAGCTCGACGAGGAGGCCCGGTGGGTCGCCGAGCAGTACCCGCACGAAGGGGTGGAGGACACGGACCACGGCGGGCGCCGGGTGAGGCTACGGGTGAGCGAGCGGGCGTGGCTGGAACGCCTGCTCCTTCGCCTGGGCCCCCGAGCGCGGGTGGTGGAGGGCGACGCCGGGGTCGGTGTCGAGGCCGCCGAACGTCTGCTGGCCCGTTACGGCGTTAGCCTGAGCCCGGCATGACCTCAACTCGAGCGCAGCGATGACCTCGCCTCCGGATCAGACCAAGACCGGACCCGCCGGGGCTCAGCCCGTGGAGCTCGAGCCCTTGCCGCAGGACGCCGACGGTACGTCCCTGGAGGAGCCCGTGGCGGAGGAGCCCGCCGTGGAGGAACCACCCGCTGCCGAGGTCAAGGGTGACGGCAAGCAGAGCCTTGGCCGGGCCCTCCTCGAATGGGTCGTGATCCTCGGCGTGGCCGCGATGGCCGCCTTCCTCATCAAGCAGTTCCTGCTGCAGGCGTTCTACATCCCCTCGGGATCGATGGAGCACACCCTCGAGATCCGCGACCGGGTGCTGGTCAACAAGCTCAGCTACCGGCTCCACGAGGTGAACAGGGGCGACA
>JALZJC010000033.1 GCA_030859945.1 Actinomycetota bacterium
GCGTGATCATGGACTCGGAGCCCCCGCACACCATGGCGTCGGCCCGGTTCAGGCGGATCTGGTCGTAGGCGTCGCCGATGGCGTGGGCCGAGGCCGCGCAGGCGGTGACGGTGCAGCTGTTGGGCCCCTGGAGACCGTGCTCCAGGGCGATCTCGCCCGCGGCCATGTTGGGGATCATCATGGGGCACAGGTACGGGCTTACCCACTCCGGGCCTCGTTCCGAGAGCACGTGCACCTGCTGCTCGAGGGTGGCCAGGCCGCCGATGCCGCTCCCGTAGACCACTCCCACCCGGTGGGGCGCCGCCGACGCGTCGAGGCCGCTGCTCTCCATGGCCTCGCTGGTGGCCACCAGCGCCAGCTGGGCGAAGCGATCGAGGTGGCGGGCCCGGCGCTTGCCGAAGATGACGGCGCCGTCGAAGTCCTTGACCTCGCCGGCGATGCGAACGGCGAAGTCCGACGCGTCGAAGAGGCTGATCTTGGCCACCCCCGACTGCCCGGACGTCAAGGCGCGCCAGCTCTCCTCGCCGTCGTTGCCCACGGGGCTGACGACGCCCATGCCCGTGACGACCACCCGTCGATCTACCTCAATGGCCAACGCCAGCTCCCCTCTCGCCGGGTGATCCTAGGCTGGCGGGCGACCGCCCTCGCCGTGAGCGACGCTGTGCGAGACTGGGCGTGCGGGAGCTCCGTCTAAGGGGCTGAGAGGGCAAGGTGCCGACCGCTGACCTGATCCGGGTAATGCCGGCGGAGGGAGAGAACCATGGGCTCGAGATCAAAGGTGTACGTCGAGGGCGGCGCCGGCACCCGGGTGCCGTTCGCGGAGGTCCCGTTGGGGGACTCACCCGACGGCCGGGCCAACCCCGCGGTGCGTCTCTACGACACCAGCGGGCCCGGCTCCCAGCCCGACGCCGGTCTCCCCGCCCTTCGCCAGCCGTGGATCACCGGGCGCGGTGACGTCGAGGAGCATGAGGGTCGCAGCGCCAGTCTGCGCGACGACGGGCGGGGGGCGCAGCGCCGGGGAACCCGGGCGCAGTCGTTCGCCGGCCCCCGTCGCCCCCCGCTGCGGGCCAGGTCGGGGCGGACCGTCACCCAGATGCACTACGCCCGGCGGGGCGAGATCACGCCCGAGATGCAGTTTGTCGCCGCCCGTGAGGGCCTGAGCGCCGAGCTGGTGCGAGACGAGGTGGCCCGGGGTCGGGCCATCCTGCCCGCCAACGTCAACCACCCCGAGTCCGAGCCCATGGTCATCGGGCGCAGCTTCCTGGTGAAGGTCAACGCCAACATCGGCAACTCGGCGGTCACCTCCTCGGTCGCCGAGGAGGTGGAGAAGCTCACGTGGGCCACCCGGTGGGGCGCCGACACGGTGATGGACCTGTCCACCGGCACCGACATCCACACCACTCGCGAGTGGGTCGTCCGCAACTCCCCGGTGCCGATCGGCACCGTGCCCATCTACCAGGCCCTCGAGAAGGTGGACGGCCGGGCCGAGGAGCTGACCTGGGAGGTCTACCGGGACACGCTGGTGGAACAGGCCGAGCAGGGAGTCGACTACTTCACGGTCCACGCCGGCGTGCTTCTGCGTTACGTGCCCCTCACGGCCAAGCGGGTCACCGGCATCGTGAGCCGGGGTGGGTCCATCCTGGCCGCCTGGTGCCTGGCCCACCACCGGGAGAACTTCCTCTACACCCACTTCGAGGAGATCTGCGAGATCATGGCCGCCTACGACGTGGCCTTCTCCCTCGGTGACGGCCTTCGTCCCGGTTCCGTGGCCGACGCCAACGACGAGGCCCAGCTGGCCGAGCTACGCACCCTCGGCGAGCTCACCGAGGTGGCATGGCGCCACGACGTGCAGGTGATGATCGAGGGCCCTGGCCACGTGCCCATGCACAAGATCAAGGAGAACGTCGATCTCCAGCTGGAGTCCTGCCACGAGGCGCCCTTCTACACGCTCGGCCCCCTCGTCACCGACGTGGCGCCCGGCTACGACCACATCACGTCAGCCGTGGGGGCGGCCATGATCGGGATGTTCGGTACCGCCATGCTCTGCTACGTCACGCCCAAGGAGCACTTGGGCCTACCGGACCGCGACGACGTCAAGCAGGGGGTGATCGCCTACAAGATCGCGGCCCACGCCGCCGACGTGGCCAAGGGCCATCCCGGCGCCCAGGCGTGGGACGACGCCTTGTCCAAGGCTCGCTTCGAGTTCCGCTGGGAGGACCAGTTCGAGCTGGCCCTCGACCCGGAGACGGCCCGCAGGTACCACGACGAGACGCTGCCCGCGGAGCCGGCCAAGACGGCCCACTTCTGTTCCATGTGCGGGCCCAAGTTCTGCTCCATGCGCATCAGCCAGGACGTGCGCGACTACGCCGCTGCCCATGGCGTGGGCGATGAGGACGCCATCGAGCTCGGGATGAAGGAGAAGTCCGCAGAGTTCGCCGCCACCGGCTCCGACGTCTATGTGCGGGCCGACGACGGGGCGGTCTCCCAGTAGGACCCGTTGTCGTCCGGGTCAGGAACCAGCGACCGGCCATGATCGCCAGCGCCATCGCGAAGCCGGCCCCGCTGACCACGGCGGCCCAACCCAGGTCGGCGCTCTGACCCCCGCTCACCGGCTCCCCGAGGTTCGGCGGGGTGACGGGGGTCATCTGGGCGAGGATGCCGAGCGCGGCGGGGAGGTGGCCCACGTTGCCTCCAGTGTGGCCGGCCCAGGTACGCTCGGACCGATGCCCACCTACGAGTACGCCTGCCGGGCCTGTGCCGAGCATGTCGAGGTCGTGCAGTCGTTCAAGGACGAGCCTCTCACCATCTGTCCCAACTGCGGCGGCGAGTTGCGCAAGGTCTTCGGCGCCATCGGCATCGCCTTCAAGGGCAGTGGCTTCTACCGCAACGACAGCCGGCCTCAGGACTCAGGGGAGAAGGCTCCCAAGGAGAGTTCGGAGGCGAAGGGGGACGGGGCCAAATCGGGCAAGGCCGAACCGGCGGGCGCCAAGTCCGGTGCCGGCAGCTCCGACACCGGCGGCGGCGGTGGCAAGGCCGGGACCTCCCAGAGCGCCCGGACGTCCGCCGCCTCGTCGTGACCCGCGGCCACGCGGGGATCACCGTCTTCGTCGGCTCCCGGCCCTCGCGCCGCTCGGCCCTTTGCAGCGGGCCCTTCTACGCCTAGCCTGGCCCCTGCTGCTCCTCGGGAGGACATAGCGGGCCGTTCCGGACCCCCGCCCTCCAGGCCCGGCGCCGGCGCTTCCCCTTCTTGCCCCTCCCGATGTAGGAGACGCCGTGCGCCCCCACCGCCGCCCCTGGTTGTTCTGGTCCCTTGCCGTGGGCCTGGCCCTGCTCACCGGCGTGACCGTGGCTCGACTGGTGGGGGAGGCGTCGACTCGAGCAGAGCGGCTCGGAGGCCTGCGGGACGTGCCCGTAGCGGCCCGAGCCGTCGACGCCGGCCAGGTGCTCTCGCCCGCCGACGTGGTGATGCGCCGCCTGCCGGCCGCAGTGCTGCCCGAGGGGCCGGTGGCGGCATCGCCCGCCGACCACGCCGCCCTCGTTCCCCTGGTGCCGGGAGAGGTACTGCTGGAAGCCAAGCTGGCACCGTGGGGCGTGCAGGGCGTGGCCGCCCTGGTGGCCCCGGGGCGCCGGGCGCTGGCGGTCCCCGCCGCGAGGGGTGGGCTGTCGCTCCGCCGGGGGAACCACGTCGACGTCCTCGCCACCTTCGACACCACCGAGGGCGACACCGAGCCCACCTTCGCGGTGGCCACGTCCGCCCTCGTGGTGGACGTCTCCGAGGAGTCCGTGACCGTGGCCGTGAGCCTCGAGGAGGCTTCCCGGGTCGCCCTCGCCACCGCCCGAGGCACGGTCACCCTGGCGGTGACGGCCCCTGAACGGGACCGCCGGTCATGACGAGCCTCGGGGAGGGCTGGCAAGAATGGCAGCATGCTGAAGCTGGTACTGGTGGGGGCCGGATTGCTGGTGGCGTCATGGGCGCTGCTCGTGCTCCTCGCCCGCCGCCTCCCGCCAGGGCTCCTCAAGGACCTGGCCGGCTTCCTTCCGGCCTGCCTCACCCTGGTGCGCCGCCTGGCCCGCGATCCCCGAGTGCCCCGGCGGGCCAGGATTGCCCTGCTCGTGGCCGGCGTCTGGGTCGCCTCCCCCATCGACCTGGTGCCCGAGTTCCTACCCGTGATCGGACCCCTCGACGACGTGGTGGCCGTGGCCCTACTGCTGCGCTACGCGGCCCGCCAGGTGCCTCGTGAGGTGTTGCTCGAGGCGTGGCCCGCCGAGCCCGGCGTCCTCGAGCGCCTGCTCGGGCCGGCCCAGGCCACCACGTGAGCTGGCTTCAAGCCGTCGTTCTCGGGGTGGTGCAGGGTTTGACCGAGTTCCTCCCCATCTCCAGCACCGCCCATCTGCGCATCGTCCCCGCTCTCCTGGGCTGGGACGACCCGGGGGCGGCCTTCACCGCCGTCACCCAGCTGGGCACCATGGCCGCCGTGGTGGCCCACTTCGCGCCCGACCTGATCCGCATCACCCGGGCGTGGGTCGCCGGCCTGCGTGACCCTGCCGTGCGCCGAACCCTCGACGCCCGCCTGGGGTGGTACATCGGCCTCGGCACCATCCCCATCGCCGTGGCCGGGGTGACCTTCCGCAACGCCATCGAGACCGGCGCCCGCAACCTGGTTCTCATCGCCCTGGCCCTCATCGCCGGCGGCGCCGTCCTGTGGGTGGCAGAGCGGCGGGGGCGCCGGTCTCGCTCCCTCGAGAGCTTCCGTGCCGGCGACGGCCTGTTCATGGGCCTGGCTCAGGCCGCGGCCCTCGTTCCCGGGGTCTCGCGCTCGGGCGCCACCATCTCGGCCGGGCTGTTCCTCGGCCTCGACCGGGTGGCGGCCGCCCGCTACTCGTTCCTGCTGTCCGTGCCCGCCGTGGTGCTGTCCGGCCTGTTCGAGCTGGGCGATATCGCCGGTCCGGGCGGGGCCAGCCTGGTGGCGACGGCCGTGGCCTCGGTGTTCGCCTTCGGGGTGGGCTACGCCTCCATCTCCTTCCTCCTCCGGTTGCTGGTCACCAGCAGCACCGTCGGCTTCGTGGTCTACCGGGTGGTGCTCGGAGCCCTGGTGCTGGCCCTGCTGCCCACCGGTGTCCTCTGACAAACGGCCCTCAGGCCCGCGAGCGTGGTTCCAGGACCTCGTCGATGAACTCCACCGCCCGGGGGTAGGCGTCCAAGCGGTTGGCCAGGCGGGCCAGGCCGTGGCCCTCGTCGGCGTACACCGCCAGCTCGGTGCGGACACCCTTGGCGGCCAGCAGGGCATGGATCTGCTCGGCCTCGGAGAGAGGCACCCGGGGGTCGTTGGCCCCGTGGACGACGAAGAGCGGAGCCCGGATGCGCTCGGCGTGGGTGATGGGCGACGCCTCGGTGAGAAAGGCGCGGTCGCGCTCCAGCCAGCCGTACTCGCGCTCACGAGAAGCACGTCGCCACACCGAGGTGTTCTCGAGGAAGGTGACCAGGCTGGAGATGCCCACGATGTCCACCCCCGCGGCCCAGCGCTCGGGCTGGAAGGCCAGGGCGGCCAGCACCATGTAGCCGCCGTAGGAGCCGCCCCAGAGGACGGCCCGCTCGGCGTCGAAGCGGGCGTCGCCCGCCAGCCAGTCGTGCAGGGCGGCCAGGTCGGCCACGGCGTCCAGGCGCCTCTCCACGTCGTCGAGGTGGTGATAGCGCTTGCCGTAACCCGTGGAGCCCCGGACGTTGGGCGCCATCACGGCATAGCCGCGCGCCACGAAGTACTGCGCCAGGGGGTTGAAGCTGGGGCGCCACTGCGACTCGGGGCCACCATGGACCATCACGATGACGGGCACCGGCGACGAGGGCGACCACGCCGACCGGCGCGGCAGGTACACGAACACCGGCAGCCGCTCTCCGTCGAAGGACGAGAACCGGTGCAGCTCCGGCTCCACCATGGTTGCGGCGTCGATGGCGCCAGGGCTCCTGGTCAGGCGGGTGAGGGTGCCGCTGTCGAGGTCGTGGGCCCAGGCGTCCCCTGGCGAGGTGGGCGACGTGAAGGACGACACCAGGTGGTGGCCGTCGGGGGAGAAGGTGAGGTCCGCCACCCCCGCACCCGGCAGGGCCACCTCGCCCAGGTGGGCGAGCGTGGTCGGGTCGTACAGCTCGGCCCTCGTGTAGCCGTCCTCGTTGGTGGTGACCAGCAGCCGGGTCCCGGTCCAGTTGGTGGCGCACGAGGCGTCCCACTCCGGCTCGAGCACGTACTCGGAGGTCCGGGTGGCCAGGTCGAAACGGGCGATGGCCCGCCGGTCGCGGCCCGAGTCGGTGCTCCAGAAGAAGCCCGAGGAGTCACCCAGCCAGGCTGGCCGCCCGAACGACGCCTCATCGTCGTGGGGAGAGGCATGGACGAGCTCTCCCTCACTGAGGTCCACGAGGTAGACGTCGTTGTCGGCGTTGCGCTCGGTGAGGCGCGTGACCGCCAGCCAGCGACCGTCGGGTGAGAAGCCGGCGGGCCGGCACCATCCGCCCTGGTCGAACACGCGGTGAGCGCCGCCACCGCCCCGGAGGGGCAGGACGTGGACGTCGAAGTCCACGCCGTTGCCGGCATTGGAGGCGTAGGCCAGAAGCGAGCCGTCACGGGTGACGCCGCCCGGGCGGTGGATGAACCGGGGGTCGCGCACGAGCGGCCGGAGCCCTGTGCCGTCGTCGGCCACCAGGTACAGCTGGTGGCGCTCGTTGCCGCCACTGTCCAGCCAGAGGAGGACCTCGTCGGTGGTGGGCAGGTAACAGCCGTCCACCGGTTCGTCGAGTTGGGTCACGGGCGACGGCTCACCGCCCGACCTGGGCACCCGGTAGGCCTGGAAGGTGCCGGTCACATTGGAGAGGACCAGCACCTTGGAGGCGTCGGCCGAGAGGCTGGTGGGGAAGGCGGAGCGCATGTCGAGGTACCGGCGCACGTCTGGGCCCATCCCCGTAATCATCGGTGATGCCGGCGGCGGGCGCCGCCAGCCGAAGCCGGGTCCTCTGCGTCCTTGACAATATACCCCCAGGGAGTATGATGGCCATACCCCCCGAGGGTAAGGGGGGCATAACAGAGGAGCCGGACATGCGAGGGCCACACCCTGCGGACCACGGACAGATGACAGAGGCCGCCATGCCGGCCATGCCGGCCTCCCCCTCCCACCCGGGCGGGGAGGCCACAGGCCACGCCGGCAACGACACCGGCGGCAACGGCGGGCACGGCGACCACGCCGGCATGTTCCGGCGCCGCTTCTGGTGGAGCCTGATGCTTTCGCTTCCCGTCGTCGTCACCGCCCACATGATCCAGGATTGGTTCGGCTACCACCTGGACTTCCCCGGCGACGGCCTGGTCGGCCCCGTGCTCGGCACCATCGTGTTCCTCTACGGCGGCTGGCCTTTCCTCACCGGCGGAGTCGCCGAGGCCCGCTCCCGCCAGCCCGGGATGATGCTGCTCATCGCCATGGCCATCACCGTGGCCTTCGTGGCGTCCGCCGCCACCAGCCTGGGGGCCTTCGACCTCGACTTCTGGTGGGAGTTGGCGGCGCTGATCACGATCATGCTGCTCGGCCACTGGCAGGAGATGAAGGCCATCGGTCAGGCCCGGGGCGCCCTGGCCGCCCTGGCCGAGCTCCTCCCGGACGAGGCCGAGAGGGTGACTCCCCACGGCGCGGTCGAGACCGTGACCCTGCGGGAGCTGGAGGCGGGCGACGTGGTGCTCGTGCGCTCGGGGGGGCGCGTTCCCGCCGACGGTGAGATCGTCGAGGGCGAGGCGGAGCTGGACGAGTCGATGGTCACCGGCGAGTCCCGTCCGGTGGCGAAGGGGCCAGGCGACCGCGTGGTGGCGGGGACGGTGGTGACCGACACGTCGATCCGCGTCCAGGTGCAGGCCGTAGGGGAGGACACCGCCCTCGCCGGCATCCAGCGCCTGGTGGCCGAGGCCCAGGCCAGCCAATCCCGGGCCCAGGCCCTGGCCGACCGCTTCGCAGCCCTGCTCTTCTACGCGGCGGCAGGAGCCGGGGCGGTCACCTTCGTGGCGTGGGCGGCCCTGGGCGACGCTGACCACGGCGTGGTCCGGGCCGTCACCGTTCTGGTGATCGCCTGCCCCCACGCCCTTGGTCTCGCCATCCCCCTGGTGATCAGCTTGTCGACGGCGCTGTCGGCCCGGGCGGGGATCCTGATCAAGGACCGCCTCGCCCTCGAGCGAATGCGCACGATCGACGCCGTGCTCTTCGACAAGACGGGCACCCTGACCAAGGCGGCCCACGTGGTCACCGGCGTGGCTGGCGCCGGGCTCGAAGACGAGGAGGTGCTGCGGGTGGCTGCAGCGGTCGAGGCCGACTCCGAGCACCCCCTGGCCCGCGCCATCGTGGCCGCGGCCGGCGAAGTTGGTGGCCGCCTGCGGGGGAGGGAGCTCCGCTCGATCACGGGTAGGGGGGTCGAGGCTGAGGTCGACGGCCGGCGCTACGCCGTGGGCGGGCCGGCGCTGTTGCGCGAACGGGGCCTGGAGGTGCCCGAGGGCCTGGGCGAGCGCGTCGCTTCCTGGCGCGAGCGGGGCGCGGCGGTGCTCCACCTGGTCCGAGGGAGCGAGGTGGTGGGGGCGCTCTCGCTCGAGGACGAGATCCGCCCCGAGGCCCGTCAGGCTGTCGCCGACCTCAAGGCCCTCGGCCCCCGGGTGGTGATGGTCACGGGCGACGCCCGCCAGGTGGCCGACGCCGTGGCCGCCGAGCTGGGCGTCGACGAGGTGTTCGCCGAGGTCCTGCCCGAGGACAAGGACCGGGTCGTGACCGAGCTGCAGGAGCGTGGCTTGGCCGTGGCCATGGTGGGCGATGGGGTGAACGACGCGCCCGCCCTGGCCCGGGCCGACGTGGGCATTGCCATCGGGGCGGGGACCGACGTGGCCATCGAGTCCGCCGGCGTGGTGCTGGCCTCGAGCGATCCCCGGGGGGTGCTGTCGGTCATCCGGCTCTCGCGGGCGAGCTACCGCAAGATGGTGCAGAACCTGGGCTGGGCCGCCGGGTACAACGTGGTGGCCATCCCCCTGGCCGCCGGAGTGCTCAGCTGGGCCGGGATCACCCTGCCGCCCGCCGTCGGCGCGGTGCTGATGAGCGCCTCGACCGTCGTGGTGGCGCTCAACGCCCAGCTGCTGCGCCGCCTCGACCTGCGGCCTCCGGCCGGGCCGTGACCCTGATTGCTACCGGGGAAGACTGCGCTCTAGGCCCCGCTCACGCTCATCTCGGCCATGGCCAGGGTGACGCCGGCCGCTGCTCCCGGCAACCATTCGAGGTCGTTGCCCACAGCCACCACGTCAAGCAGCATGCGCTGGATGGTGGACGCGATGGTGATCTCGCGCACCGGCTCGGCCAGGGCGCCGCCTCTAACCATGAGGCCCTCGGCCCCCACCGAGAAGTCCCCGCTGATGGGGTTGACCCCCGAGTGCACGCCGGTGACCTCCTGCACCAGGAGACCCTCGCCCACCTCGGTGAGGATCTCCTCCTGGCTCCTGGTCCCGGGCTCGAGGGACAGGGCCCGGGACCCCACCCCGGGCGGGGACTTGAAGCCGCCCCGTACCGCCGAGGCCGTGGATGCCACCCCGGCTCGGCGCCCGGCGTAGGTGTTGTACAAGAAGCCCTGGAGCCGACCCTCGCTCACCAGGGCGTTGCGGCGGCAGGCCAACCCCTCCGAGTCGAAGGCGGCGGCGCCGTAGGCGTCGGGGTTGGTGGGATCGTCCACCAGGGTCAGAGCGGGGACGGCCACCTGCTCGCCCACCCGGTCGGCGAACAGGGAGCGGCCCTTGAGCACGGCCTCGCCGGAGAGGGTGCCCGACAGCACCCGCAACAGGGTGGTGGTGATGCGCGGGTCGAGGATGACGGGGAGTCGGGCCGAGGACGGTTTCCTGGCCCCCAGCAACCGGGTGGCCCGCTCCACCGCGTCATCGGCGGCCTCGTCGATATCGAGGTCCTCGGGGCTTCGCCCCACCGAGTAGCCGCCACCGGTCTGGGTCTCGTCGCCGTCACCCGCCAGGGCGAAGACCGACACGTAACAGGTGGAGCGACGGTGACTGGCCGAGATCCCGGTGTTGGTGGCCACGGCCACCTCCACCATGGCGTCCCCGTAGTCGGACGAGTGCACGGTGCGGATCCGGGGGTCGCCGGCCTTGACCCGCTTCTCCAGCTCGAGGGCCATCTCCACCTTGCGGTCGGTGGGCAGGTCGGCCAGCTCAGGGCGCCAGAGATCGAGGTCGACGGCGGCCACGCCATCGGGCGACGCCAGCCCCAGGTGCTCGTCATGGGAACCGAAGCCGGCGTTGTCCCGGGCCTCCTCCAGGGTCTCGGCCACCACGTCGGCGTCGAGTGAGCCGGCGTAGGCAAAGCCCTGGCGGTGGTCCACCACCACCCGAATGCCCACGCCCTCGGAGGTGGCCGAGGACAGCGACTCGATGCCACCGTCGTAGACCACGATCTCTGTGTCCCGCCCCCGGGCGACATAGGCCTCGACCTCCTCCGAGGGACGAGCCAGAGCGGCCACCCGGGAGGCGAGGTCCACCAGCTCGGTAGGCCAGGCGGTCACGCCGCGGTGCCGCCCACCGTCACCCCCGAGATCCGCAGCGTGGGCTGTCCCATGCCCACCGGGACCGACTGGCCCCACTTGCCGCACGTGCCCCCGCCCTCGGCCATGGTGAAGTCGTCGGCCACGGCGTCGATGTTGCCGAGGACCTCGGGCCCGTTGCCTATGAGGTTGGCGTCCCGCAGGGGCTCGGTGATCTGGCCGCCCTCGATGAGGTAGGCCTCGGTCATGCCGAACACGAAGTCGCCGGTGGCCGTGTTGACCTGACCCCCTCCGAGGTGGGCCACGTACACGCCATGGGGTGTCTGGCGCACCAGCTCGGCGGGGTCCTCCTCTCCGGCCAGCAGGTAGGTGTTGGTCATGCGGACCATGGGCAGGTGGTGGTAGCTCTGGCGCCGGCCGTTGCCCGACGACAGCCGACCCGCCTTGCGGGAGCGCAGCAGGTCCCACATGTAGTCCGTGAGCACGCCCTGGTCGATGAGCACGTTTCGTTGGGCGGGACGGCCCTCGTCGTCGATGGCGTAGGCGCCCCACTGGCGGCCCATGGTGCCGTCGTCGACCAGAGTGACCTGAGGGCTGGCCACCAACTGGCCCACCCTGCCGTGGTAGACCGACGCCTGCTTCTCGATGGCGTCGGCCTCGAAGCCGTGCCCGCACGCCTCGTGGAAGAGCACCGCCCCCCGGCCGGCGCCGATCACCACCGGCAACAAACCGCTTGGAGCAGGGCGGGCCGCCAGCTTGGCGACGGCCCGTTCGGCGGAGGTGCGGGCGATGTCCTCCACGTCCAAGCCGTCGAACATCTCGAAGCCCATCGTGCGCCCCACGCCCTCGTAGCCGGTCTGCATGCCGGTGTCTCCCACGGCCACCGTGGACACGCCGAACCGGGTGCGCACCACGTCGTCGGAGGCGAGAAGGCCGTCCGAGTTGGCCACCAGGGTGCGCCGGCGGCTGTCGCCGTACCCCGCCGACACCTGGCTGACGGCGGCGCCGACGCTGCGCGCGGCATCGTTGGCCCTGGCCAGCATTTCGACCTTGCGTCCCTTCTCCACCTCGTGGGACAGGATGGTCGGCTCGTAGGGAGCCTTGGTGTGCTGGCGCTCGAGGGCCACGGTTCGGACCCGCCCGTCACCGCTGCGAGCCACCCCGGACGCGGCCTCAGCCGCAGCTCGGAGACCCGCCTCCGACAGGTCGGCGGTGTGGGCGTACCCCGTGGTGTCGCCCACGACCACCCGCACGCCCGCACCGCGGTCACGGCCCGAGGTCAGCTCCTCGACACGGCCGTCGTCGTAATGGGCCGACGAGGACCGTCGGTCCTCCACGAAGATCTCGGCAAAGTCCCCCCCGGTACGAAGGGCGGCGCCGAGCACGCGCTGGATGACGGGTTCTTCGATCACGGCGCATGGTACCGCCGGGCCCCGGCGGTCATTTCCCGAAGTCGTAGAAGTCCACGGTGATTAGCTCGGGCTTGCTGCGCTGCCGCGATCGGGGGCGCGTGGGGGTCTTCTCCACCGGCACCTGGACCCGGCGGATCCGCCCCTCCCCGTCCAGCCATACGTCGGCGTAGAAGGCCGGTGCCCCGAGCCGGTCGGCGAACGCCCGCACCTCCGCCTTCCGATCCTCGGGTGTGGCCCCAACGGCCAGGTCGACGTCGATGACGGTCTCGTAGCGGAAGGTGGAGGCCTCCCTCACGGCCGTGCCGCCGTAAGAGACCACCTCCAGCGCGCCCCGGACGAGGTCGACGACGGCCAGTGGCTCACCCAGCTCCGGGTAGCCCTTGGCCGCACCGGGCCCGGTGAGCTGGAGCCGAGGCCCGGAGCCGGGAAACCGCACCCTGCCGGCGCTGGAGGCGTCGGGAGCAGCCGCCTCCACCTGGGCCGTGGCCTCCCTCAGTGTCCGGTCGGGGGCGGAGCGAACCACGGCCTGCGGGTCGCGGCGTGCCCCCCCGGTCTCGGAGCCGCAACCGCCCGCCAACAGGACGAGCCCGGGGACCGCCAGGGCGTTGATCCACCGGGGCATCGCGGGCCTAACCTAGGCGCCTTGTCTGGTCGGAGACACCGCTCGATCCGGGCCACCACCGCCCTGCGGGTGGTGGCCACGGTTGTCATCGTGACCTGGCTCGCCAGCCGCGTCCGCCTGGAACGGCTCCACGACCTTGGCTGGCGGCCTGACGGCCTCCTGTGGCTGGCGGGAGCGGTCGGGCTCACCCTGCTCGGCGTCGGTCTCTCGGCCCTGCGCTGGCAGCGGGTGCTGATGGCGTTGGATCGCCCCGTCAAGGCGGGGATCCTGGTGCGCCACTACCTGGCCAGCCTGTTCGTGGGCAACGTACTGCCATCCACCATCGGAGGTGACGTCCTCAGGGTCAGCCGCCTGGCCTCGGAGGGCGGTGACGCCCCTCGGGTCCTGGCATCGGTGGTGCTGGAGCGTCTCACCGGCTGGTTGGTGCTGCCGATGCTCACTCTGGTCGGTCTGGCGGCCAACCCGGGCCTGCGTCGGATCGCCCCCGCACCGGCCCGTTCCGCCCTGGGGTTCGCGGTCGCCACCGTGGCCCTCCTGGCCGTCGTCCTCGTCCTGGCGTCGAGCCCGGGCTTCGGCCGGTGGCTCGGGAGCAGTCAAGGGTGGCGGCGGTTCATCGGTGGCGTCCACCTGGGTCTCGAGCGCTTCCACCGGCTTCCGGGCCTGGCCTTCGAGGTCCTCACCGTGGGCTTCGCCTACCAGCTGGTGATGGTGCTCGCCGCCTTCCTCGCGGCCAAGGCGCTGGGCGTCGGCGTCGGGTGGACGGTCATGCTCGCCTTCTTCCCGGTGGTGGCCATCATTCAGGTCCTTCCCCTCACGGTGGGCGGTCTGGGCACCCGAGAGGCCGCTCTCATCTTCTTCCTGCACCCCTTCGGCGTGCCCGATGCGCATGCCTTCGCCCTGGGCCTGCTGCTCTACATGATCAGCCTGGCCGTGAGCCTGGCCGGTGCTCCCGCCTTCGCCCTCGGCAACCGGCCGGACCGGGCCGTGGCCCACGGGTGACCGAGACCCTCCAGGACCCCCGCCCCCCTGCTCGAGCCCGGCTGCGGTGGTGGCGGGAGCTTCTCTGCGTGGTGGCCTTCTACTCCGTCTACACACTGATCCGGAACCACGGCGTGGCCACCGGCTCCCACGGGGAGGCGTTCCGACACGCCACCCAGGTGATCGGCGCCCAGCGCCTCCTCGGCATCAACCACGAGGAGTCCATTCAGGACCTCTTCCTCGGTTGGGAGCCGTTCATCTCGTTCTGGAACGTGTTCTACGGCACGGCCCACTTCGTCGTCACGGTCGGGTCCCTCGTCTACCTCTTTCGCAAGGTGCCCGAGCGGTACCCGCTGTGGCGCAACACGCTGGCTCTCACCACCGGTCTGGCCCTCATGGGCTTCGCCCTGTACCCGCTGATGCCACCTCGGCTGCTGCCGGTCGACTACGGGTTCGTGGACACGCTGCGGGTGGTGGGTGGCCTCTGGTCCTTCGAGTCAGCGCCCATGGCCAAGGTGTCCAACCCCTACGCGGCCATGCCCAGCCTCCATGTCGCCTGGGCCGGCTGGTGCTGGTTCGCGCTGAGCCCGGCCCTGCGCCGGCCCTGGGCCCGGCGGGCCATGGTGGCCTACCCCCTCCTCACCCTCTTCGCGGTGGTGGTCACCGCCAACCACTTCTTCCTGGACGCCCTGGGCAGCGCCGCCGTGCTGGGCGCGGGCTTCTGGCTGGCCCGTCTCTTCACGCGCTGGATCGAGGCCCGGCGTACCGTTCCCGCATCCCTGCCCTAGGCTCCCGCGTTCGTCCTCCGTGCCGTACCACCCGTAGGTCCCGTGGCCGATCCCCTCCTTCCCTCCTCCCTCAGGTACATCGCTGAACGGGTAGAGCGCCGCCTGGATGCCCTGCTGAGGGCGGAGACCGAGCGGTGGGCCAGCCTCGATCCCGATCTCTCGGCGCCCATGAGCGCCATGCACCGCCTGGTGATGGCCGGCGGCAAGCGCCTGCGTCCCGCGTTCTGCCATTGGGGCTTCGTGGGCGCGGGAGGAGATCCCCTCGACGAGGCCGTGGTCGGCGCCGGCGCCGCCCTCGAGCTGCTGCACACCTTTGCCCTCATCCACGACGACGTGATGGACGGCTCCCCGCTCCGCCGGGGCTTCGAGACCGTTCACCGCTCATTCGGGTCCCGTCACCTCCAGAACGGTTGGCGTGGCGAGGACCGTCGCTTCGGCGAGGGTGTGGCCATACTCGTCGGTGACCTGGCCTTCGTGTACGCCGACCTGCTGTTGGCTGACGCTCCCCGGCCCGCCTGGGACGTCTTCACCGAGCTGCGCCTCGAGGTCAACCTGGGCCAGTACCTCGACCTCCTCGGGACGGCGAGGGGCGAGGTGAGCGTGGAACAGGCTCGTCGCATCGGCCAGTACAAGTCGGGGAAGTACACCATCGAGCGACCGCTGCACCTGGGGGCGGCACTGGCCGGACGCCTTGCGGACCTGGAGGGCGCCCTGTCGGCCTATGGAGCGCCGCTGGGGGAGGCGTTCCAGTTGCGCGACGACCTGCTCGGGGCCTTCGGTGACAGCTCACTCACCGGCAAGCCCGTCGGCGACGACCTGCGGGAAGGCCGGCCCACGGCCCTGTACGCCTTCGCCGCCCGTACCGCCGATGGCGCCGGGGCCAAGCTCCTCGTCGAGCGTTTCGGTCAGCCTGACCTCACCGACTCCGAGGTGGCCGAGCTGCAGGGCGTGTTCGAGGAGACGGGCGCCCGCCACCACGTGGAGGCGGCCGTGGACCGGCTGGTGACCGAGGCGCTGGCCGCCATCGACGTCGCTCCCGTCACCCCCGAGGCGCGGTCGGAGCTGGTGGAGCTGGCCTCCTTCGTGGCCGGCCGGGACCGCTGAGGGCCCAGGTCACCACGGTCCCGACCGGTGCTATTGGGGGGGCACCTCCGCCCGGTCCCTCGGTTGGAGACCCCCGGCGTCGCCGCCCACGCTGACCAGGAGCTGGTTGTACTCACGAACCTGTCGGTTGTGGCTGCTCACGGCCTGGTTGTGCTCGGTCACCAAGGCGTTGAAGCCGGGCACCCGGGAGTTGTAGGCGCGCACGTTGCCGGCTGACCGCAGTTGCTGGAGCTGGCGGCGAAGCGAGCCGATGCGTGCCTCGAGCTGGTCGAGACGGGACTGCAGCCGGCAGATCTCCTGTTCTCGAGCACCCAAGCTCCGATCGTGAGCCTGCACCACCAACTGACGGTTGGCGAAGTAGCGCGAGTAATGAGCCTGCAGTCCGGGTGGCAGGTCGGCGAACTCCGTCCCCAGGATGGAGTGCAGCTCGTTCAACCTCTCAGCCGAGCCTCGGCCGGCGTAGGCCTTCAGGTTGGCGTCGATCCGGCATTGATCGAGTTGCGGCAGGGCCGCCTCCAGCTGGCCGTCGATGTGCCGGCGCTCGGCCGGCGGGATCTCCTCGTACGCCGCATGCAGCGCCTCATGGGCGGCGGAGACGTACATGAGGTCGCTGGCGTCGGGCCTGTCGATCTGGAGCAGGTGGATCTGGGTCTCCTTGGAGCATCCCGAAGGGGCAGCGCCGGCGGGACAGCTCCTGAAGACCAGGAAGCAACCCAGAGTGTGGGCTCCGGAGGCCCTGCGGCAGTTGCCGGCGAACTCGGCCTTGCCCTCGATCCTGGGCCGGGAGTCCAGGAACAACTTCCGCGCCTGGCTGGTCATGGAGGTCCTCTCCATGAGCTCGGCGATGGGCTGGGCGATGGTCGTGGGGGGCTGGGTGGTGGTCTCGACGGCCGCCTCGGGCGCACCTCCGTTCCCGCTCGGAGAACAGGCCGCCCCCAGCAGAAGGACCGAGGCCGCGACCCACGCCGGCAGGCCCCGGCGCCGGCGGCTACGGCGGTTCACGGAGCCACCTCACCCACAGGTGGTGAGCGAGGCGCCCGCGGACGACGCCGAGCCCTTCCGCCGTTGCGCCCAATCTGAGAGAGCCTTCACCAGCTCGTCGTTCTCCGCCGGGTTGTCCATCACGAAGTCCATGCGGACACAGGTGAGCTCTCCTTGCCTCCAGGCAACGTAGCGGTCCCCGCCCCATCCCTCCGCCGCGTCGCGGGCCACGTTGAGGCCCAGCTCCGAGCGGAGCATCAGCAGGAGGAAGAGCTGGCCGATCTCCCCGTCGTCGAAGGCGGGCAGATCGGCCCTCGGAACCGGCACGGCTCGTGGCTCGTCCTCGTTGAGGTAGCGGCGCGGATCGAGCACCTGCTCCGTGCTGGAAGGGGGATCGGCGAAGGCGGCGTCCAGCCGGGTGTTCCCACCGGTCTTCAGCAGCGCCGACACCACGTCCTCGCCGAAGACATAGGGGAAGCCCAGGGCGGCTTGAACCACCTCGGGCACGTTGGGCGGCACCCTGTCGACCTGGGCGCTCTCCTCCTTGCGGGCCTGTGCCCGCTCGGCCGGCGACAGCGAGCGCTTGTATGCCTCGTCAAGCCGCAGGGCGCTCCCCTCGACGAGGGCGCTGAAGCCGAGGCTGGCCTCGTCACCGAGGTCCTTGCGGTCGAGGTTGAAGTGCTGGTCCTCCAGGGCATGAGTGAGCTCGTGGACCAGGGTCACTCGTACGCTCGGGGAGAGCTCCCCGCCCCGCACGACCAGCTCCTTGGTCTCGGGGTCGTACAGTCCGACGACACCGGCGGCGACGAAGCCCTCCACCGTCTTCACCAGGTCCACGTCGCGAGAGAGGAGTCCCATGGCCCGCAGGACGAGCTGCGCCCTCTCGATCTCCTCGCGGTCCTCGTCGTCGGTCTGGAGGACCCGGGCGCCAAAGGCGGCGTCATCGAGGAGGCTCACCTTGACCGGGGTCTTGAACGTGAGGCCCCGCTCGCGCTCCACGAATCCCTGGAGCTGGCGAACGAGCGTGTCCAGGGGTGTGGTGGCGGGCGCCGGTGGCGGGGCGGGCGCGGCCCCGGGTGCGGCTGGCGGTGCCGACGTGACCGTGGGCGCAGCCACGGGCGATCGAGACCTCTCCAGGAGGATCACCACTCCGGCCGCTACCAGCAGCACACCGGTCAACAGGAGCAGGAGCGGTACGGCCCGGCCTCTCACTGCGACAGTGTGCCAGCACCGGGTAACGATCCACGCCTCCGAGTATGAACTCCGCCTTACACCCGGCGGTGGCAGAGGGGTACGGTGTCACCAGGCATGCTCCTCGACAAGGTGAACAGCCCGGCGGACCTGCGTGCCCTGGAACCGGGCCAGCTGACCGAACTGGCGGCCGAGATCCGCGAGTTCGTCGTGCAGGCCGTGTCGGTCACCGGGGGCCATCTCGGCCCCAACCTGGGCGCGGTGGAGCTGACGCTCGCCATCCATCGGGTGTTCGAGTCCCCCAAGGACGCCGTCATGTGGGACACCGGCCATCAGGCCTACATCCACAAGATCGTCACCGGCCGTCGGGAGGCCTTCGCCACCCTGCGCCAGCACGGAGGCCTGTCCGGCTACCCCTCGCGCTCGGAGTCCGAGCACGACTGGGTGGAGAACAGCCATGCCTCCACCATCTTGAGCTACGCCCACGGCTTGGCCACCGCCGTGAAGCGGGGTGGCTCGGACCGCAAGGTGGTAGCCGTCATCGGCGACGGGGCAATGACCGGGGGGATGGCCTTCGAGGGCCTCAACAACCTGGGGAACAGCGGCAGCCGGGTGGTGATCGTCCTCAACGACAACGGGCGCTCCTACGCGCCCACCGCCTCCCGGCTGGGTGAGACCCTGAGCCGCCTCCGCCTCAACCCGGGCTGGGTGAACCTGCGGGAACGGGTGGAGCACCGGCTGCGGGACCTCCCCGCCGTGGGCGAGCTCGCCTACACCAGCCTTCAGGGGGCCAAGGCCGCCGTGCGCGAGGTGCTGGAGCCCACGGCGTTCTTCGAGGCGTTGGGCGTTCGCTACACGGGCCCCTTCGACGGCCATGACGTCGCCGGCGTGGAGGACGCCCTTCGCCACGCCGCCGCCTATGACGGGCCCATCGTGGTGCACGTCCTCACCCAGAAGGGCAGGGGATACCCGCCCGCCGAGGAGGACGACGAGAAATGCCTGCACGACGCCCCCGTCTTCGATCCCGTCACCGGTCCCCCCAAGTGGGCGCCGGCCGGCTACACGGAGGCCTTCGCCCACGCCATGGTCGAGATCGGCGCGCGCCATCCCCAGGTCCACGCCATCACCGCGGCCATGGCCGGCCCCACCGGGCTGCTTCCCTTCGCTGAGCGCTTCCCGGAGCGCTTCCACGACGTGGGCATCGCCGAGCAGCACGCCGTCACCTCAGCAGCCGGGATGGCCATGGGAGGACTGCGGCCCGTGGTGGCCGTGTACTCCACCTTCCTCACCCGAGCCTTCGACCAGGCCAACCTCGACGTGGGCCTGCACGGGCTTCCGGTGGTGTTCGCCCTCGACCGGGCCGGGATCACCGGCGACGACGGACCGTCCCACCATGGGGTTCTGGATCTGGCCCTCTGCCTCGAGATCCCCACCATGACGGTGTTCGCGCCGTCGTCGGCTCAGGAGCTGGCTGCCATGCTGGGCCACGCTCTCACCCTCGAGGGTCCGGCAGTGGTGCGCTACCCGAAGGGGGCGGCCCGCCAGGTGCCCGAGGGCGAGGTGGGTTCGGGACTGCAGGCTCGGCGGCTTCGCCATGGCGAGGGAGACGTGTGCATCCTGGCGGTGGGCAAGCTGGTCGAGGAGGCCGAGAAGGCTGCGGTCGCCCTGGGAGAGCAGGGTGTCTCGGTCACCGTGTGGGACGTGCGGGTGGTGAAGCCCCTCGACGCCGTCATGCTCAGCGACGCAGTCCGTCACCGCCTGGTGGTCACGGTCGAGGACGGTATCCGTTTCGGTGGCGCCGGTAGCTTCATGGCCGATGCCATCGCCAACCTGGCCGACGTGGCGCTGCCCCCGCCCGTCGTGGTGCTCGGGACACCACTGGCGTACATCCCCCAGGGCAAGCCGGACCGCATCCACGCCGACCTCGGTCTCGACGGCCCGGGCATCGCCGCCTCCGTCAGCCGGGCCTGGCAATCGATCGTCGTAGGGTGGCAGTAACGCGGACGCGCGCTATCTGCATCTGGTGACGAGGTAACCGGTCAGGGGCTACGGTGAAGACCGTGCCCACGCAGCGGTGCAGCATGGTCCGAGCGGAGTCGGCGCGTTGCCCGGGAGTGTTCGGCTACCGCCTGGACAGCCGTCCCAACGGGTCGGTGAACTGCTGCCCGCTCTGCGGCGCCCCCCACCGATGGGACGCCTCGTTGGAGGAGTGGGTGGTGGACCTGGACTTCGCGGCGGGGGAGTAGGAGCCCTCGCTCGTCAGTCGGCGCTGCCCCCGCAGCCGCACTCGCATCCCTTTTCGCTACAGCCGCAGTCACAACCCTCCATGCTCACTGTGGCGCTGGCGCAGCCGCACTGGCAGGTGGCGTCTTGGTCCTTGGTCACCGAGGTTGCCGGCGGCTCCATGACCGCGGTGGCCGTGGATCCGCAGCCGCACCCGCATACCGACTGCTGGCTGTCGAGGTTCTCCGTAGTGCTCATGCCGAGTCTCTCTTTCGCTTGATGGTGAGGGGTCCACAGGTACAAAGGGTCTGCTCGCAGCGGTGTTGCCCCTGGGTTGCGGAGAGGCGGTCGAGAACCCCCCGCAGGACGTCCTCGAGAGAGCGCAGCTCGAGGATGCGCTGCTCGGTCTGGGCCAGCTTGCCCTCCACCAGCGTGGCCAGGGCGGGGTGGTTCTCGCCGCAGCAGCCTTCGGCCACGTGGAGGAACTCCTTGGTCTCGGCCAGGCTCAGGCCGAGCAGCTTGGCCCGGTTCACCAGCTCGATCCGCTTGAGCGACTCGTCACCGTAGAGGCGGTAACCGGCGTCGCTGCGCTCTTCGGGCTCGACCAGGCCCATGGTCTCGTAGAGCCGCAGCGCCTTCCGGGACAGACCCGTGCGGCGAGTGACCTCTGCCACGGTCAGCAAGCCGTCGTCGTTCATCGCCTCCGAGGATAGAACCTGGCCCTTAGGGCCAGGTCAAACCGGCGCGGCGGTCACGGGGCGACGACGGCACGTGCTCCCGGGCTGGGGCTCTCGGGGCCCGAAGTGGCGCCCGATCTCCGACGCCCACTCGAGGCCCAATGTCTCGCCGTGCGACAGCAGCCAGTCGCTGAACGGCACTTGGCCGGTCGTCGGCCCCTGAGGCGCCACCAGGCCGGCCATGAGCCCGGCCAGCTCGTCCCGGGTGAGGACCACGTCGCCCACGGCTCGGCCCACGAGCCCGGCCAGCAGCGGCAGCGCGGGCGCGGGGACCGGGACCAGTCGGGAGTGGCTCCCGACGGCGTGGCGTATGGCGCCCACGAACTCCACGAAGTCGAAGGTCTCGGGCCCGACCGCGTCCACGACGAGATCATCTGCGTTGCGGGCCGCCTCCACACAGAGCCGGGCCACGTCCCCCACGTAGACCGGGCGCACCGGCGACGGCTCCCGGGCCGGGAAGGCGAAGACGGGAAGGCGCCGGAGCAGCCAGGCCACGTCGTTCACCATCACGTCCCCCTCGCCGAAGACCACGGTGGGGCGCACGATCCCGTAACCCAGGCCGCTCCCTGCGACCTCCCGCTCCACCAGGGCCTTTCCTCGGAAGTAAGGGAGGTTCGAGGCGATGTCCGGGCAGGTGACGCTCACGTGCACGATGCGGCGTACGCCGGCGCGCCGGGCGGCCTGGAAGAGGGCCCTCGAGTTGGCCACCGCCTCGTCGAAGCTGGCGCCCTCCCGCTCGAAGCGCACCCAGTAGGTGTTGTACAGGGTCGTGGCTCCTTCGAGGCTGCGGGCCAGCTCCACCGGGTGGTCGAAGCGGTAGGGGCGTGCCTCCACGCGGTCGGCCAGCGGGTGAGACCGTTCGGGGTTACGGGTGAGGGTCCGGACCTGGCGCCCCTCGCCGAGGAGCCAGGCCGCGATGTGCTGACCGGTGAAGCCGAAGGCGCCGGTGACCACGTCCAGACTGTTGCGGTCGGAGCTGTTGTCCATGGCTGAGTCGTTCACAGCTGGGTCCTTCACGGCTGCCTCACTCAAGAGGGCGTCCTTTCTGAGGTGTCCCTGTCGACTCCCACAGGGCGGAGACCGGTGCCGACAGTCGCTCCAGGGCGGCGAAGAGCGACTCGGCGTGGGCCTGGTCGCCTTCCAGGGAGGTCAACAGCTCCATGCCGAGGTAGAGGGCGACGATGGCGAAAGCGGCGTCGTCGGCGGGTACCAGTCCTGCCAGGGGAGACCCGTCGAGCATGCGTCCGAGGTGCTCGGCAGTGAAGCGGGTCCACGGTTCGATGCGCTCCACCAGCGCCGGGCCGAGGTCGGGCACGGTGGAGGCGCCGGCGATCACCGCCCCGAGCACGGTGAGATGGCCGGAGGCGAGGTCCTCGCGGTAGATGTCACGGGCCACCTCGATGAGCTCGTCCGGCCCACCGGCGCTGGCCACCGCTTCCCGGTAGCGGGCCATCCGTCTCTCGCTGGTGGTGTCGAGGGCAGCCAGAAGGAGGTCGTTCACGGTCCCGAAGTGATAGAAGACCAGGGCCTGGTTGACGCCCGCGGCGCCGGCGATGGCCCTGGCGCTGGCGCCGGCGAAACCCTCGTGCTTGAGCGTCTCGATGGCCGCCTCGACAAGGCGCTCCCTGGTGGGCGCATCTGTCGGCCGGGGGCGGATCTGACCTCTGGGCCCCGTCTTCGCCATTCGCTTTAAGCTATCGCTCAAACAAGCAGACGGGCAAAACTGGGTGCTCAGGCGGACCAGGAGGCCCAGTGATCGACGCTGACCACGATGACGGGGCCACGGGGTGGGCTCTCCCGGTAGGGCGGGTACTTGGCGGCGAGGCGCTCGATGGCCTGCTCCCGAGCAGTGCCCTCGAACACGATCCGTGCGCCGCCGTCCCCCCGCACCCACCACAAGCGCGACCAGTCATCGTCGTAATGGTCGACGATGACGCTGGCGACGGGACGGGCCTCGATGTTCTCGAGTCGCTGGAGGCTCATCGTCGTCTTCGGCTTGTGGTCGATGACGGTGACGACCGTGTCACCATCGAGGGCGAAGGTGATGGGCACGACGTGAGGATGCGCATCGGGGCGGACCGTGGCCAGCCGGGCCACCCGCGCTTCGGTCATGCGTTGCCGAAGCTCCGGATCCAGGTGCCGCATGCCCCTCAACGGTAGACACCGGCCAGCCTTCGCAGCGCCGGCGCAGCGGCCGGCGCACCCGTCCTACGCTTGGGACGACGGCCGGTGCCCGATGGTCGTACATGGAACGAGGAGACACGAGTGGACATCGGAATCGGCATTCCCAACACCGTCCCGGATACGAGGGGCGCCCAGCTGCTCGACTGGGCCCGCCGCGCCGAGGCGGCGGGCTTCTCCAGCCTGGCGACGATCGGAGCCGTGTCCTATCCGGGATACGAGGAGCTGACGGTCTTCGCCGCGGCCGGCGCCGTGACCGAGCGCATCGGTTCATGTCCAACGTGCTGATCGCCCCGGCACGCAGCACCGCCGAACTGGCCAAGCAGGCAGCCAGTGTCGACCAGCTCACGGGCGGTCGCCTCACGCTTGGTGTCGGTGTCGGCTGGCGTGAGACCGATTTCCAGCTCACCGGCCGGG
The DNA here is from genome assembly GCA_030859945.1 of Actinomycetota bacterium. Lineage (GTDB taxonomy): Bacteria > Actinomycetota > Acidimicrobiia > Acidimicrobiales > YB1-3. The sequence goes on from JALZJC010000033.1 coordinate 23,178, forward strand.
ACTTCGCCAGCCGCGGGCGTCAGTTCGACCAGCAGCTCCGCGATCTGGGCAGAGCGTGGGCGGGAGAGATCCTTGTGGAGGGCACCAGACCGGTTGGGCCTGCTCCGCTCCAGCAGCCGGGCGTGCCCCTGCTCATCGCAGGGACAGCCGACGCTTCCATCCGCCGCGTGGTCGAGTTCGGTTCGGGATGGACCGCCGGAGGCCTGCCACCGGACGCCGTGGGAGCCATGGTCGAGAAGGTCCAGTCGGCCTGGAGCCAGGCAGGCCGAGAGGGGCGAGCCAGGATCGTGGCCCTGACCTACTTCTCACTGGGGGACACCCTGGACGATTCGCGCCGCGCCCTGCTCGACTACTACCTGCCGATGGGTAGCGAGATCGCCGAGATGATCGCCGGAAGCGCCCTGCGTTCAGTCGAGTCGATCACCTCTGCGGTCGATGCCTATGCCCAGGTTGGGGTGGACGAGCTCATCCTCGACCCGACAGTCTCGGACCCCGAGCAGGTGGATCTGCTCGCCGACGCCGTCTTCTAGGTGAGACGCGCTCACCACTTCCGGTACCGCAGGAACTTTCCGTTGTAGGTGATCTTTACTCGCTCGCCTTTGGGATCCTCCACTCGGTCGATGCCGAGCTCGAAGTCGATCGCACTCATGATCCCTTCGCCGAACTTCTCATGGATGAGGGCCTTCATGGTGGTCCCGTAGACCTGGGTGATCTCGTGGAAACGGTAGAGGAGCGGATCGACCGGCACGGCGGCGTCCAGCGAGCCTCGCATCGGGTGCTCCTGAAGTACGTCAGCCACGTCGGCGCCGAGGCCGAGCAACTCGACCAGAGCCCCAGCCTCATGTGCGTCCATCTGGGCCTGGCCGAAGATGGCAGCCGTAGTCCACACTTCGGAGCGACCGACTCCTGACGCGATGTCGGCGAATGACAGCGCCTGCTGGGCCTTGGCTTCCAAGATCTGCTCAGTGCACTGCTTCCTCTCCATGTGGCCTCCCTTGGCTCTCTCCCGGCGACCTGGCTCGTGATAACAGCTCCCTGTTTCGCTCCGATTACAGCCGCATGACGATCGTGTGGTCGAGGAGATGCTGGCGGCGATAGCCCATATCTCGCGCGTGCGACCATCTACGTCATGACCGCTCAGCCACCGTCGGGTTGGCCTTGGCCGCCACCACGCAGACAGGGATGGCCTGCGCCTCCAACAGCGCCGCCCGACGCTCTGAGCACCGCGGAGGCGCCCCACCGGCCGCCGGGCACGAACAGGTTGGCCGTCGTCTCCCTGGTAGCCGGCATCGTGTGGATCTTCGGCGTCGGCGCCGCTGTGGCCGTGGTGGCGGGCATCATCGCCCTGCGCCAGATCCGCGCCCGGGGCGAGCGTGGTCGTGGACTGGCCGTCGCCGGGATCGTCCTAGGCGGCCTCGGGATGGCCGCAGCCGCCCTCCTTGCCGTGTGGGCCGTGGCCCGAGACCAAGGCCCGGACGAGGCCGGTCGCACCTTCGATGCCAAGAGCCTTGAGCGGGTGAGTTGGGACGCGTCAGACCTCCCGCCCGACTACGTGCTGCAGCCCGGGCTGCCCAGGCAGGCGACCTCCGTCCACCAGTGCGTCGAGCGCGCCACCCGAGAGCGGGCTGCTCTGGCGGCTCAGCTCGAGTCGCTTGGGATGAGGGGCTGCTTTGACGCGGCCTACGTCAAGACTGTGGGTACTGACAGCAACCGTCCTGGCTCCACCGCGTACCTCTTCGAGGACGTCGGTGGGGCGTCACGGGCCCTGCCGGCGCTGAGGAACGCGCTGGCCGAGAGCTATCGGGGGTTGGGACGAGGAGCTCGATCTCCCGAGGACGTCTCCGTCTCCGACCTCGGCGACGAGTCCCTGCCCGGCGTCACGTTCGCCACCCCCACCGGTGGTGGCCAGAGACTCACCTTCACCCTCTACATCTGGCGAATCGGCAACGTGGTGGTGTACGTCGCCGGGACCAACAGCTTGGGCGACATGAACGAGCAGACGATCTTGGACGTGGCCAGGAAGATCGACTCTCGGGCCAGGGAAGGGCGGAACGGGTAACGACCGAACGAAGCGCCTGACACCTACCTGGCCACAGAAGCAGCGCCAGCGCAGGTGAACGCCGTCGGCATTGTTGGCCAGAGCGAGGATGTTGTCCGTAAAGAGGAGCACCCTCGAGCCGTGCCGCTGGCAGTACACGTCGAACACGATGACATTGTCGACATTGGCCTGCCCATGGGACCAGTGGCAGAATAGTCCAGATGCGAAAGGAAGCTGCCAACGGTCGGAGAACCGTGGCCGCCGTCATATGCAACGGCGTATCCCCTTTCGAGTTTGCCGTGGCCTGCGAGGTGTTCGGGCTCGACCGTTCGGAGCTCGGGGTTCTCTGGTACCGCTTCCTGGTGTGCGCGGCCCAGCCACCGCCGGTCACGACCGCCATGGGGTTCACTATCGACACACCACACGGTCTCGACGCCCTTCGAAGGGCGGACACCATCGTGGTGACGGCCGACAACCGCTGCGGTGAAGGCGTGAGCGAGCTGGTGGATGCCTTGCGGCGGGCTCACGCCCGTGGCGCCCGGATCCTGTCGGTGTGCACCGGTGCCTTCGCCCTGGCGGCCGCCGGGCTGCTCGACGGCCGGCGGGCGACCACCCACTGGATGCACGCTGAGGAGCTTGTCAGGTGCTACCCCAAGGTCAAGGTCGACCCGGACGTGCTGTACGTCGACGAAGGCGACATCCTCACCTCGGCGGGGACCGCCGCCGGCATCGACCTGTGCCTGCACGTCGTGCGCCAGGACTATGGAGCTGAGATCGCCAACGCCGTGGCGAGGCGCATGGTGGTCCCACCCCACCGAGACGGCGGCCAGGCCCAGTTCGTCCACGAGCCGATCCCCGACCTACCTGCCGCCGATCCGTTCAGCGGCACCCTGGTGTGGGTCCAGGAGCATCTGGACCATCCCATCACCGTCGCTGACCTGGCCCGGCGGGCAGCCATGAGCCCGCGCACCTTCGCCCGCCGCTTCCGCTCTACCACGGGAACGACGCCAAACCGGTGGCTGATACGCCAGCGCGTGCTACTGGCCCAACGCCTGCTCGAGAGCACCGATCAACCCGTTGAGCAGGTCGCCAGCAGTTCCGGGTTCGGCACCGCCACCAACCTGCGGCAGCACTTCCAGCGGGTCGTCCGGCTGTCGCCGAACGCCTACCGACGCACGTTTCGGACCAGTGCAAGCTGACGAACCACGGGCCCGCTCCAGTCCCTCCCCCCTGCACCATCAGGGCCCTCATCATGACGGCGCCTTCTCACTACGACTCTGTTGCCAGCGGCCTCGGCTGAGGTGGCAGGTAGCCTGTTGCGGTTGGCTGGCGAAAGGGCCACAGGACGGGGTCTGACCAGCACTTGAAGTTTGCCCCCGGCCCCGGGCCCCCGGCCCCCGTAGCTCAGAGGATAGAGCGTCGGTTTCCTAAACCGTGCGTCGCAGGTTCGAGTCCTGCCGGGGGCGCCAATAAAAGTCCTGGTCAGAGCGTTGTGGCGCCCGCGATTGACTCGCTCAGAGAAGCTCGGTTTCCATCTGTCCATCCCCCTGGGCCATCTACCTGTTAGCGTGGCCATCCATGAAGGGCTCGATGCGGGAGCGCAGCCCCGGCTACTGGCAGTTGCGGGTGTTCGAGGGCACCGACTCGATCACTGGCCGGAAGCGTTACCGCACCAGAGCATTCCGAGGCACGAAGCGCCAAGCCCAGAACCAACTGGCGGCGCTAGTGGCGGAGGTCAGCGCCGGCACTGTGTCACCGGCGAACATGACGGTTGACGCCCTCCTCGATGCCTGGCTCGCCCACATCGAGCACATCGGCCGTTCGCCGACCACGCTCTTCAGCTACCGGTCCATCGTGCGACAGCTGCCCGACGGCTTCAGGGCCCTGCTGCTCGGCAAGGTGACGCCCAAGGTGCTCGACGACCTCTACCGGCACTTGGCAAAGGAGACAAAGCGGAAGCCAGCTACCGTGCTGCGATTCCACACCCTCCTTCGCGCCGCCTTCGCCCAAGGCGTCAGGTGGGGATGGGTCGACCGCAACCCCGTCGAGCGGGCGACGCCGCCCAGTGTCCGCCGCGACGAGGTCCGTCCGCCAGGGATCGAAGACGTGGTGAAGGTGCTCGAGGCTGCTGCCCGCTCCCGCAACCCCGAGAACGCACTCGTCCTCCGGCTCTTGGCGGCGTTGGGCTGCCGGCGGGGCGAGGTGTGCGGGCTGCAGTGGGCCGACGTCGAGCTGGACGCCGAACCGCCTCGCGTCACCATCTGCCGAGCGGTGGTTGAGGTCGGCGGCGACCTCGTCGTACAGGGCACGAAGACCCATGCTCAGCGCACAGTCGGACTCGACGAGGTGACGACGCAGATGCTCTGGGCCCAACGGGAAGCTGTGGTGCAGCTAGCCGATGAGGGCGGCTACACCGTCCAACCTGAAGACTTCGTGTTCCAGCGGTCACCCGGGAGCGAGGAACCACTTCCACCTGCGCGTATCAGCCAGGCATGGCAGCGGTTGTGCAAAGAGCTCGGCGTCCGGGCTCGGCTGCACGACCTTCGCCATCTGCAAGCCTCTCTGCTGCTTGACGCCGGCGAGGCGATCACGACAGTGGCCGCTCGTCTCGGCCACAGGGACACCTCGACCACGCTCAAGGTCTATGGCCATCTGATGCCCGGCGCCGACCAGCGGGCGACCGGCATCGTCGGCGAGGCGCTCAAGAGCAGCTAGCGGCGTGGGCCGACCGCCAACCATCCCGGGCCGCCGGCGCGAGACCGACGACGTTCGGGCACCC